>JBAZXN010000003.1:0-160601 GCA_041659885.1 Tatlockia sp. | reverse complement strand
ATTCAATCAGCTTTTTTTGATAAACCTTCGAAGATAGCACGTGCTCGCAGTAAGGATGCACTCCCGTACTATCCGCTTTGGGGCGAACCCAGGTTTCCAGCGCTTTTTCATACCAGGCTTCTAGCGGCTCGGTTGGGGCTTTTTTTATTTCACCAGGATTTAAGCTGTCATCTACGGTTAATAGGCCAACATATCCCCCCAAATCACAAAACACCCATTCTTCTTCCTGAAGGACTTCCACAAAAGCATGGCATTCATTGGCCACCACACGCACACCCGTCTCTGGATGATTTTTTTGCATCCATGCTTTAAACGCCACCGCACGGTGACGGCAAGATCCTTTTTTCTGAGCAATAATCGCCTTTAAATAGTCTTTTCCAGTCCATTTTTTTTGTTCTGTAAACGCTAAACTGCCCGCCTCAAATGCAGTAAAGTAGTTGACTGCTTTTTCAATTGCTGTGGGTAAGGGGGGGATTTCTTTGTGTTTAATTGCCACTAAAAAATCAATGACGCCCTTACAGCACTGCTTTAGGCTTTTGATATAATACAGGTTGTCACGCTGTGAATATTGAATGTCCACGGCACAATCGGGAGGAGTTATCTGAATATGGGTGAGTATTTCATGCGGTGAAAGAGAGGCAAGGGCCTGCCATTCGGTGGTTAATTGGAGGCGTTGTCTGCCGTGGTAATAGGAAACACCTTCTGCCCTTTGGGCAAGTGCTTTGCCTTTTTTTGCAATGTGTTGCGTGCGCTCGACAAAACACCTTATCAGATTAATGGGTTGCTGGTTTTTTAACGTAAACGCTGCGGTAATCGCGCAGGTGTTCTCATTCACCTTTGCCGTATCAAAAAGCAAGAGTCGGTAATGCTTGACGGGAGGTGCTTCGTTATCAATGGGAAAAAAAAACTGCGTGGCACAATACTCCGTTTCAGGATCAAAAACCGTATCTGCATCAATACTTCTTTCTTCACTTCGCCCTCTGTGCTGCACATTCCCTTCAAGGATTATTCCCTCCAATAATTCACCGAGCCGGTCATCCATTGTGATTTTTTTTGCATTACCAAGAATAAGGGTTTTAAGATTCGGAGCCGATTTAAGGAAAGTCTTTAAGGAATCCGTGTCAATCGATCGGGAATTGATGGTGAGCGTAGTTAAACGGGAAAGCGATAATTTTCCGGTGACTTTACTATCAAAATCACAGCAAAGCGTTAAAGAAGTCAGATTAGGGGATTTAGCCAATGCGCATCGCAGGTTCCTAACAAGTACCCCACCGGTCAGCACCAATTTTTTGAGAGTAATCCATTGAAAATACTGTACCCATTCATCCGAGATGGCGGTAACGGCTAATGTCCGCACATTCCCTGTTTGAAGACACAGTTGCGCTATATTTGCAGCAGAGAGCGCACTTTGGTTAACCCACAATACCTTTAACGGATTTAAGTTAAATCGGGAAGGAAAAGGCATTTGCAAATCCTTGCACCCTTGAATATAAAGGCTCTCAAGGCGAGTTGCCTGGCTTAGAACCGCTTGCAAATTCAAAATGGAAAGATCACTCTTTGACGCATTAAAGTGCCTTAGGTTTTTTAGATTGAGCTTGCCACCAAAAGGAAGATTTAGCTGCCTGGAATAACTTAAATCAATCCAATAGATTTGTGGGGAGTGCGCAATAAACTGCTCTAATAGCCGAATGACTACTCCTTTTGCGATAAAATACTTAAGATTGGGAAACCGGAAGGATGCAGTAAATCCATCCCGGAAGGCTAAATCCTGCAAATAAACCATTTCAAGGCTTTCGGAATGGGCGAGCAATTTTTGAAAACTTTTATCCAATGCTAACGCACTAAAATGAAGCCACTTTAAAGCGCTTAAATCGCATTCCTCAGTAAACTCGCCAAAAAAATTGGAAGCCCGCAAGGTAAGTTGCTCCAGTTTTGGGGTTGCTTTAAGGAGGATTTGCAAATTTTCTGCGGAGCAAACGCTCTCATTGCAATGCAGGATTTTGCAATTTTTTAGCAAGATGGCCTCAGTAAATACCCCGTTTACCACGCCATGGCATAAATACAGCCGGGTAATATGGGGTGTTTGTTCAAGAAAGGCTTGTAAAAGCAGCGCACTGAGATTGCCTTCAACTTGCAAGTGCAAAACATTCAGAAGACAATCCGGGCTAAAGCAAAGTGCCCCAAACCCAATTTCCTTCCCGGCAAGAAGGGCAACCATCTGCGTTTCATTGAGAACCAATTTTCTAAAACGAGTGGTTATTGGACTCGTGGGAAAGGCGTTGATAATTTGAGGTAAAATTTCTGCTGCATCACTGGAAAATTGGTCGATGACTAGCCCTTCAATTGCAGGAGTCATCTGGTTGCAGGGAGCCAAAATAATATCGAGTTTATCTGCATTGTCTGCGAGTTGGGAAACCAACAACTCCGGTTTTTTTACGCCATGTAAAAGAAATTGAATCCAATAGCTATTTAATAGCAGGATCTGCTTTTTTTGCCAATGCAACGCATCGCAGGCTTTTGTAATGGACTCTTCAGAAGATGTACTTTGTGTGATGAGGTAACAATAATAATGATTCAGCTCTGCCTTTTTGAGAAGTCGCAATTTGTTTTTCTTGAGGGTGTACACTTCAAAACCTTGCGTCATTAATCGCGAAAGCAAGGCATAGACCGCAGCAATTTCCATGTAGTCCCAGTCTTCTGCAGTCCAGTCTGCCAGAATCAGTTTCTTTTGTTTTTGGAGGAACTGAAAACCCCCAGCTTGCCAGGGCGGTAAGTTGCGAGCCATTCGGTTAATATGAAGCAGGCCTCGCGGTTGGTGGCTAAATGCCAATCCTGGCACTTTCTCAGTATAATAAAATTCGGAATGAGGGAACATTGCCTGTTCTATCGATTATTTGCTTCCCTTTCATAGTATCCATTCGAGACAATTTGCGCAATGTTCATATAAAATCAAGGGGTTAACGCATTTGCTTGCTTAGTTTATCAACAACCTTGTAGCTCGCCGTATCCGCTTTAAAGAACCGCCAATCCCCTGTTACACAGGGCAGCAATCCAAAGGTAATCACCGCAAGGAGTATATTTAACCCATCCAGCAAATCCTGTTTATGGCCTCGATGGGTTTTTAAAACGGGTATTGCGTCTTTAATAGCCTCTTTGCAGTTTGTCAGGCGCAGCCCTTTATCCTGTGATGTAGAAGATTCAATTTCCAGCCGTAATTTTCGGTAAAGCCCTATTGCAGTATTCGCAACCGCGATATAATCCGGATTGTCAATTGCTTTAATCACCAGCTTACAGGCTTTGCCCTTCAATTGATCCAGGGCATCAAATAATGCGTTATCAAAATGCGATGGCTTGCGTTGCATTTTGTTCCCAAGCATTTTTTCTAACCAAATTTTTCTTTCCGCTTTAGTAAATAAAGGATGGTTAAGAAAGCATCGCAGGTTTTTATAGTCCGGTATTTTATCCACTAAAGCGTGCAATTGATTCACATCAAGCTTGTTTCGCATTAATAACCTATTGGCAAATGTGCACTCACTCTCATCAAGAAACGAGAGTTTGGCTATCAGCTGCCTGGAAACCTCAAGCGTAAACGCACTACTATCAATTGCTGCGGCAATGACTGACGCATTGACTTTGGGGTGCGCTATTATCGAAGAGATAACAGACGCATCAATCCCTTTTTTCTTTAGTATTGCCAAAAGAACCGTTGCGTCAATATCGCCTGGATGGGATAAAAGGTGTAACAAATCCTCATTGGATAAGGCTTTCTGCTCCAGGAGCAACAACACAATCTCTGTGTTGAGCGCTGGATGGTTAGACAGTGCAACCGTAACAAGACGATTTGCAGCAGCGTGATGGGAAACAAGCTCAAGCGTCTGTGTATCTTTAGTTAATTGAAGAAGTTGTACTAACTGGCTCTCCTGCAATTCCTGCTTGAGAATTTCCTGCATTATTTTTTCTGGCAGAGAAGGTCGCAGAAGCAAGTGTTGAATGAGCTTTTTACTTACGTAGTTTTGCAATAGCAACAGAAGCAAGTCTTCGTTTAGGAAGTCCTTATTAAGCACTTCCAAAATTATCTTCTCGTCCAGCAAAGGCCGTTTAAGAAAATGCGTAATGGCTTCATTGCTTTGGCATTTTTGCACTAGCAAAATCAGCAAGTCTTCGCCAATCGACCCTGTGTTACTATAATCCAAAAGGAAATTGAGCTCCTCCTGATTAGCCAATTCAATCAACTCGCGCATTGGAAAATTGACAGGGATATTTTTATTAAACAGCTGGTATACCTTCGCCCGCAAATTGGGCCGCAAAGTAATCTGTGCAACACTTTCTTTAAAGTAATCGATGAGTGGCTTGTCTTTGCACGCCGGATAATTTTGAAGTATAAATAAGGCCTTGATATTCAAAAAATGCCTTACCTCTTCTTTCTCCAACCCGTCAATTGCAGCCACGTCATAAAACCTTTGGTAGGAGACTCCCAGACAATGTTTAAACCAATCGTTCCTCTCTTCATCCACCAAAGGTTCCTCTGGCTGAGCGAAGTGCGGAAGTACCTTTTTTAGCGTGGCAAGCTGGCGTAGAGTAGGTTTAAAAAAACTCAGATAGCTCAAAGGGAGCTGGAATTTATGTTGTAACGCTTTCTCACTTAACTCTTTTTCCAGCCAAAACCTGGTGATATACACAAAAACTGAAGCTAATTTTTTATACTCCGCCACTTGAACAGAAAGCGAATTGGGATAGAGACTCATCCAATCAAATTGAGTGAGATCCTCAAAAGGATGCTGGGCAATATAGAAAAATGCAGCACTCTCGCCTTTTAAAATACTCGTTAATAAAGGGTCCAGATCGCAATCAACGTTTGGTCTATACTGTTGTAACTTATTTTTAAAAAAATCGATTTTTTCTATGGGCTTTTCTTTTAGCCAGAGTAAAGGGGTTTTCTGATTTTGTAAGGACTCTATTTCACCATTAAAAAAACGCACTTGCTCTCGCAGTATCTGGTAGTTTTCCTGATGCAAAACTCCTTCGGGTGGAGTTCCCGCAACAACCGTGTCTTGCGTGGTAGCAATCCAGCTTTTATCTAATGGATTAATCCACTCTCTGAGTTGCGCCTCTTCTTGCGGTGTCACAATCAGGGCATGCAGCGTTTCCCTCTCAAAATGATACCAAACAAGAAAAACCGGTTTGAGAAACACATGGAGGAACTGCTCTTGTGATTGATAGACATTTGCGTAATTGTGGCTCGCCCGCAGGGTAGAGGAAAAAAAAGAAACGGGCTCTGATTCTGAAATTGAGCAAAGCGCGTTGAGACTTCCGGACTTCCCTTCCAAAAGCAATTTATCTTGATAGAAGGCAGCGACTTCATCACTTGTCCAGGGTTGAAATGGTGCTTCTTGCAGTTGAGGGTCAAAGCATGCATTCAGATCAATGCGTTCTTTCTGAAGTTCTTTATGAATCTCTGTGAGAATTTGAACTTCTTCTGTAAGTGCATTATCCCGGCTAGAGTATTCTTCTATGCATAAAGGAATCGCTTCCCTAATCCTGTCTTGTAAATTTCTCTCAATACGCTCACACTCTTCATTCGTTACCTGGTTATTGCAGGATTTCCAGAGATCCAATAAATGAAGCCTGGTACGGTTTAGTAACTCCGAAGATTGCTTCTTTTTATTCATCCCGCCGTAAAGCGCAACCAGATCATGGGATGGAATATCCACAAAAAAAGATTTAAATTGTTGGGTTAAAGCGGCTTTACACTGTGCCTCCTCTGAGGGAAGATCCTGAATTCTCGAAAGAGCAAGATGTCTTAAATCATTCCGCATTCGTCCTTTCGCTGTAAAGAAATTGTCAATTAATAATAATTGGCGCGCATTGACTCTTAACTGCTCGGTCAAAGCCAGGCGGCTTATACCCTTAAGGCGTTGCGGTGCGATGAGGTGGATGCGTTGTCCCTGGCTTAACTCCCGCATGCGCATGACCCCTTGCAAATAGTCTTCCATGCTAATGTTTTCATCAATGAGTACTAACGCATTGGCATCCAACGCTTGCTTGATGTCCGTTCCCTGGCTATGGGCTTGATCATAATAGGTAAACCGCTCAGCAGGCGTTGTGCCTAACATATGAGCAATTGCCTTTTCCTCACTGGTTCCAATTTCAATTCGCTTACCCGAGTTACTCACCTCAAGTGCGCACAGAATTTGCTCTTCATTAAAATAGAGCACATGCTTGATAGCACGCCCCCAAAGGCCCGCATGGTTTTTGATTAGTTTTGCCAGTTTTTTTGCAATGGCCTGATTGCTTATCCCGGAAAAAGTCGCATTAATATCAACTATTGCGCGCGTGCTGTATTTAGCCACTGATTCATGCAAGGCAGTTTCTAAAAATTGCGGAACGTTTTGCATATCAACAAAGCTAAGCCCTGTATTTTTGTCATTCAATACTTCAAGAATATATCCATCGGTACCGAGAGAATGAAGGGGGTTAAAGTGTAAGCGCTGATGAAACGTTGTAGGACTGGGCGTTCCACTCAAGCACTGAACCGAGCGGTATTGATCAACATGGTTGAACGAGTCGCTTGAAATAATGCAACTATCCTGCGTTATTTGCTTCAAAACCTTTTCTTTCAGAATGACTGAAATAAGCGCACGATTCGTTTTAAAATACGTTTGAAGCCTTGCCATTTGAAGGGGATCATTGACATTGATCTGAGACAACTTGAAGCCAGAACCTTTTGCAAGGAGAGCAAAGCCTCGAGCGGTTGGGGTTTTGTCTATATTTTTTAACGTTTGCTCTTGCACTTGCACTTGAAAAAACTCGCCACGCGCCAGGGCTTGCCATTCAATAATTTGTGCTTTGAGAAGCGATTCATTGAGCCCTGACAGGAGCATCATTTGAATAGTACAATTAATAACCTTGAGCACATTTCCAAAACGACTTTTCTCTTTAGGTAAATTATTGCTGCCATAAGGAATGGCCAGGGCATACTCTATTGCGCTTAAATTATTAAGTTTTGATGGGCCATAATGCACATCAAGCATGGCGCGCAAGGAATCAGGAAGGGCCGAGGTGATTTGCTCTTTGAAAAAGGCGAGCGATTTTTTTTCTTCTACGCTTGCCAGGATAAGGACTTCATTCCCTTCGTCTTTATCTAACAGATAGTCGATGATTTTTTTTTCGAACGCTTGACCGTAAGTAAGAACCGTCTTTCTGGCAAACCCATAAATTGGACTGTTCTCTTCTTCTACCAGTTTCGTTGCGAGATTAAGCTGAAAATCAGTCCAATTGTAATCCAGGGGAAAACGTTGCGCTTTTTGAATAAAATCCACATCAATCAGATCATAAAGCCGTATCGCATCATGGATAAGCGAGGGAGCAATCTTCTCTGCTTCACCAAAGGTATAATTTAATTTTTTCTTAATCCATAAGCCAATATGTGCCTCATCAATGATACAGTCGGCATGGTGGCGAAAGAGGTTGGTTATTTTATCGAGCCAAAACACCTGGGCTTGCCATGCTTCGGTTTCTTTTTCCTGAAGCAAAAACTCCAGGTATTTAAGTCCTAAGGACTGGATAGACTCACCCGTTGTCACCATATAAGAACGCGTTGTCATAATTTCAGTAAACAACTGATACATCTGCTCAAGACGGTCAGGTGAACAATCGGAATCCCTATCAAATTCAAAGCGATAGGCACGCTTATTATATACGCGTTGTGAGTACGCATTTGAGTCAATGTGGTTGGTATTTAACGAAGCGGCGGGGACTTCAAAGACGACCAGATTATCACCCTGTGCTTTTTCTTCGGCTAAATCAGGCGCCACAACTTTCGTTTTTCCAAGCCCCGGGGGGAGTTTTTTAACCTGTTCAATTACCGGTTGGCTGTCATCGGGTACTTCCGTTAAATGCTTTAATGCACGCACTTGACGTTTACGCAGTACGATAGCTTCTTTCTGTTGAATGATAACCCTTGCAGGAACGTGTAAACCCGGTATTTTCTTTTTTGCTAAATAATCCAGGGATTGCAGGGCAAGGTCCAGATCCTTTTTTTCAAGCACTTTTTCAAGATTTTCTATTAATTTTTCGGCAATCTGGTGCTGAATATCCTGCACAAGGGCTGTATGAATGCGATCGTGTAATGGTTGCGCCTTGTCCGGGTTAAGACCTGTCTTTTCAACGCTAACCGCTTGGGACGCACTGCAATAAATGGAACGCAAACAGGCTTTTGTGAGGGCTGTACGTGTCCTGGCGCGTTTTTCAATTTTCCATGTTCTTGCTTTCTCTGCGGTTTCTGGGCCCTGATTTGCAAACGTTAGCGCCTCATCCCAGGCTTTTTCTTTTTCTGCTAACAAGGAAGGCAAGGTTTGGCAAGCCGCTTTGAGCGTAAGCATAACAAGCTCTGGCTCGTTTACCATTTGCTCTGCAAGCCTTTTTTTCTCTTTTTCAACGTTAAAAAGTAAGACGCCAGCTGATTGTTCTATAGCAAATTGGTGTTCCAGATTGTGCGTTAGCGTTTTTCCTAATGCATTAAGATCACTATCCAATTGTTTTTCAAGGGCTCGGTAATCCGCTACCAATTGGTTTAGGAGTGCGTTGCGTTGGGGGTTATGTTCAGCTAATACTTTTTCAATGCCTTGTTGTATTTTTAACCCCCCTTCTTGCAAGGTTGGATTCACAAGCGCGAGAGAAACCGCTTTTTCCGGCGCTAATAGCTCCTCTGGTCTTGCTAAAAGGGTTTGATAAATCTCTTTTACTTGAAAAACCTTGATTGGAGCTACGCCTAAAGCATCCAATTGCCGCACTAATTGATCAAAGTGAACGGTATTTTTTGCGAGATAAGTTGCTACCGACCTGGGGTGATTACCTACACGATAAAGCACATGGCAGAGAAAGGGGATGTTGGATTGTTCCATTGCCAGGGGGATGTTGCGATGGGCTTTTAGGGTTTGTCTGCAAAAATCAAGTACTCGATGGTAGTTTGCCCCTTTTTTACCGCAAGCTATGGCCAAATAAGCCGGAAAGTAACCTAGAAAATCCTCATCCGAGAGCGCAGAGGAGAGCAACTCCCTCGCCTCTTTCATAGTCTTCTTATCGATGGGTGCTTTGCCCAGTGCCGACTTATGCCAAGCCGCGGCTTTACTGTCTGCATTAATCACTAGCTTATGATTTTTTGGAAATAACAGATTGATTGGTACTTCTTCGAGTCTTGTTGAACAGGCCATTACAGGCTGTAATTGCTGTAACTTTGTTTCAATTAAATCAAGTCGTTTCTGATTAGGCTGCGTATTAGGCCCCCCATGATTTCGGGCAAGGAGAAAATCGCGCTCACGCTGCAAGGTCTCCACTTGAAGAGCCAGCTGTTCATAGCCTAAAGCCCCCACGGCCGGTAGCCAATGGTGGCAGAAATCCAACAACTGCTTACGCTCAATCCTTGATAAAGTATAGTGTTTTTCAAGATGACGACGCATCGATTGATAGCGTGTAAAAACGGTATTAATTTTTATGGGTAGTGACAATAGAAATTGATTCAGCGCGTTGAATTGAGTCTGTTCACTCACTGAATTGGCTGTTTTATTGTCTTGTGGTTCCTGTAGGTTAAATTTGCGATTGGTAAAGAGATAATCCGTTAAAAGACTTAACACCTTAAGTTGACAAGCAATGTCTGGTGGGGTCTCGCGCGGTTTAAGCGTACTGGCTTTAAGAATATGGGGTAGTTCTTCGCAAATCCAAACAATACATTGCAATTCCGCAGGGTCGCCTGTTAATCCCCCAAATTTTGCATTGCAATCCTTAAGGAGATTCCATGCTTGTTCAGGCTGGTTTGTCACCAGCATGATATAGGCTAGATACAGCGCATCAGCCACTGTATTGGGAATAGGTTTACCCTCTTCCATGTTAAAACTGATAAATTTTTGGCTATTTTGATGGTGCCACATGACCTGTGAGGCTAATTTATGCCTTACCACATAGTCTGTTAGCTGCGCTTGCGCAATCGTATTTTGCTTATCGTGTACTACAGGATAAAAATCACTGACTGTCGCCCCAAATTCTGTCGCATAAAATCGATTCACAGGAACAAGGTAACGCGTTTGACTGCCCCGTTGCAGAAGAAGGCCTGCCACCGCAGGATGAATGGGGGATTGGCTTTCAATGACCTGTTCACCCGTTTCCCTATTGATAAAGCAATCGGTTTGGTCTTTTGTTATGTGCTGAAAAATAAGGTTATAGCGTGGGAGTTGAACAATAACTTCTTCAGCACTGACCTGGGAAAGGATAAACGGACTGGATTCAAAGGAGTTAAACAGTGCCAGCACTCTTTGTCCAGGAATTTGCAATTGATAGCTACTTTCGCGCCCCTCTGAATCAAGAACAATAAATTGATTTGATTTTACCAAATAGAGCGGAATATTATTTTGTACTAACAAGCCATTGGCAGGGGTTGCTATCTCTTGCCAATAATCAAAACTGCCATCGGTTAAACTCTCGGGCAGCGAATTAGCGATAGGTATACTCTTCGGATTAGCCTGACAAGCGAGGTGATCTCGCGTTAGCGCGACTAATTCATATAATTTATTTTGACCGTTCACAGACCATTTTTTTTGCACAACCAGCGTATCGGTGGAGGAGTATAAATGGACTTCTTCTTTTTCATTCGAGAGCAGGAAAAAGTGTTTGTCAATGGAGCTAAGACAAACGTCTATCGTATCCAATTGCAAATGGTTTATCAGTGCATGTTTTTTAATAGAGAAAGGCACTTCCATTTTAACTAAATTATTTTCAATAAATTTTCCTAAACGCGCATTGAACTGTACTTGTTGCGAACCTTTTAAAAAATGATAAGAGGGAAAACAACTTCTTATCAGTTTGAGCCCTTCGTTTGCGAATAGCTTTTCAATAATGAGTTTAAGTTCTTCCTCTGATTGCAGGCCTAGCAAAATTTGAAATTGGGCTATTACGCGATCCACTTCGATTTTATGCGCTAAATCCTCAAGAATTAATGGATTGTCATGACCTTGAAGGTAGAAATAAGCGGCCATTGCCAACTTAAGGGGTTCCAAGGATTTGTCCCCCGATTCAAACCGAGTCATCAGCACTAAAAATAAATAGTGCTGCTGAACATAAATCACCTCGGGCTTATTGGGCTGAGAAAGCTGTTTTTGAATTTGAGTTTGCAGCGTATGCAAGCGCTGCTGGCCTGCTTCGTTATCCATCAACACGTAATAGCGGCTCACCAGATAATCCAGGCGCAAAAAAAAGAGGGATGTTGGCGTATGCAATCCATCACAGGTGAAAAATCGATTGCCATTACTTAAAAAGGTGTCAAATTGCGGCCAAAAAAAAGGATGTTGTATCGCTTGTTCCAAAAGACCAGGCTGAAAAAGATTAGCCTCTACATAACGTTGGTCTGCCTCCTTTGCAAGCTTGGCTACATTGAGCGTAAAATAATCAAGGGTTAGGGCAATCTGCAAGGAAGGAACGCTACGAAGATGGAAATAATCACGAGCTATCCTGTCTTGGTAGGTAATTTGTCTTGTTGCGTCCTTTTTTTTCTGTACTTGATTTGGGTTTAGTTGGATATGATTAGCACTTCTTGTTTGAAGCGCTCGAGAGCCATGCCTGGGTAAATCGCATAACAAGGCATCGCGTGCAGGGGACACGGGTAGCGCGTATTTGTGTTCAGCAGCTTCTCTGAAATGGACCATATAATAAAGAAGATAAAAATTAACAGGCCCCACTGCGCACTCTTTTTCTATTTTAATAGTCGGGGTTGTCGAACGATGCCATTCTAAAAAAAGCTGAATTCCTGACGCAAGCCGGGATTCGTACTTTAGATGGAATTCAACCAGTTCAATAAGGGGATGGTATCTTTCGGGAAGCTTTTTATTTCCTTCCAAATGATCCGAAAGGAGGAATAAGGCTTCTAACCCTCTTTTCCTAATGGATTGATGCAGTTCTGTTAAATTTTGACCGTATTTTGCACTGTAACGCGTCCGCAATTCCGTTTTTAACGCTGGCTTTTCTTCCAATAAGGCTTGCAAATAGGACTCACTTTCTTCAATTTTCAGGGCCCCACTAAAGCGAGCCTGCAACGCGTTAAATCGTCTATCAAGCATCGGATGGTTTGTTGCCCAAAACGGGTTGCGCTGACTATTTCCTATCATTGCTTTCATCATGCTGGAGGCAAGGGGTGTAAAGGAAGGAAGTTTGTTTACACGATTTAATTCATCCCGGGTATCGATTTGCAGCGAAAGAAGGCATGCATTCAGAGTAGTTAAGGCAGGTATTCGTGCGGTTTTAAGCCAATTTTTTTGTAGGTTTAGTAAACAATCCTGCATTCTATTGAGGCAGGATTCCAAATTAGCGTAATCGCTGGTTAACCTGATTTCATTATAAAACGGGTTCGTTAATCCGTGGGTATCATTGATGGGTAGCGCTAAAATAAGCTTTTCAAGATGGTAATATTGCATGGACAACGAGGTTGTTTTCTGAATGAAATTGAGGATAGTGGACAGGTTTTTAATTAGATTTTTACCATTAGCCAAATCTATCTTGCTATAGCCCTGAATCTTTTTTTCAAACGGTTTGTCTATTTTTGGCTTTGCGAATTGCTTTGATAAAGTGCTTAGATACAGCTTCGGAACTGGCGAGCCGTCAGGGATTTGCTTTTGGATGGATTCCTGTGGGAAAAGCATGGTTTTTTTTTGTTGCGTTTTGAGTTTGTTATAAAAGCTTGTTTTTTGGATTTCATTGAACAGTGCGGGTGTGTTTAGAATCTTAAAACTGTTTTCTAATGCCAAATGAATCTGTTTTCTGACCGCCGCATTAACAGGTTGTGCGCCCGATAAACAGGCATTAATATAATCCTTATTGGCGTAATTTTTAAAGTCAAAAATAAACGCCTGGTACGCTTTCTCTGTAGGCGAATTGAGTTTAAGTACCATATGATGGCAGCGTTGGGCGCAGGTTCCTGATAACTGGCCTGCGGTGTAACCAAATTCCGCCAGGTTAGCCGGTTCAATTTCAACGCCGTTGATATAGCTAATGCCGGGGAAAATTCGTTCATACAGAATCTCCGCTGTGCAGGCGTCCTTTTGTTCGCGCAACTGGACCTGCAGCAAGCGGTTAATGAAATAGCCCAGCTCATTTTTCTCAACAGGAGAGGTAAGGGTTGGAATATTCCAGAGTTTAACCGGATTATAGAGCTCTTTGTCGGAACTGGATTTTTTAGCATGGTAGTTAAGTCCTGCACCGGTATTAATGACCTTAAACTGGTAGCCGTTTTCCCTGCGGATAAATTCATAAATCATGGCATGACCGCCTGTTTTATTTCTCCATCCCCCTGGCAGCGATATTTTTTTACCAACGGCTAATTGCATTATTTCATGCGCAATTTCCTTTCCCAGGGCATTCACTTCTTCGCTGGACATCTTCTGTAGTTTTTGCTCAATCTTAATTAACCAGGTCAAATCGTCTATATAACGTGTATAGCTAAAGGGAAATGCTTTGCCCTTTGCTGTGCGATAGCTTAGATAGTCTTTTAAGTATTGGGTCGTAATCGTGAAGGACATGCCTTCGAGTCCATACGTACCACTCAGATGGGCATCATTTGTAATATGGGCATGCAAGGCGGCTGTAATCGTCATTTGAGGCCATCGTGGTTAAATTATGTCTATTATAATGGAGCAAGCTTAAGTAAGTATTAAAAAATACCCTGCATGGGGCATTTCGAATTGTTTTTAATCGAAAAGCTTAATATTTCCCTAAGAAATCGCATCTATACTCAGGCTTTAACTCAGTTAAGAAACACCATGAAAAATTTTCTACTCCCCCCTTTGAATAAAGCATTATCCACTAACCTGCGCATTGCACAGGATGCCATGACCTTTGCACACCGAAAGCCTCCCAAATCTTTTCATCCGGGCGCAATTTTTTCTTCTATCCTCTATTTTCTCATTCAAAATGAAACCGTCTATTTTGAAGCAGATAAAGAACAGTATTTGATTTTAATTGGCAGCGATACAAAGAAAAAGCCGCACATCCACTCCGATGTAGTCTATATTTCCTGTAGTGAAAACAAAATCCTGCCGCTATATCGGGTAGAGATGTCTGAATCCTATAAAGAATTTGCTCAATTTTATGATCCTGCCTCGAAACCTGTTTTTAACCGAAGCCAAATACAAGTAAAACAGAATCCTGGCAAAGACAATCGACTGGATTTGGCCTATACCAAGCATTTAATAACCGCTTTTGAAGCCAAACACTATGCTAAAAAAACCTTGTATCGAGGATGCACTAATGCAAACTACCCAAACGAGCCTCAACTTACTAAATTACGTGCACAGCAGGCCAAAAAAGTCACTCGTGCTTCCGATAGCCAGAGCGCTTTTTTTGCGAAAAAATTAGATGCGACCCAGTTGGCTTTTCTAACTTATGCGCATAACGTCTATTATAAAAAAATTGGCGGCGTGGGTAATTGCGGGGAATCCGCTCAGCAGGCACTCGCTTATGCGCGACGACACTTTCCCTCAGTAAACAGTGAGTATGCCTACCTTGGCAAGCCTACAATCAATGGAACGAAACTTGATGGGGATCATGCCTTTCTGGTGGTGGGCCGTGACCGCAATACCCGCTTCAACACCATGCACAAATGGAATAAAGAGGCGATTATTTGCGACCCCTGGACGGATCAAGTGTACCCAGCTGCTTTTTTTGATAAACCAGGGCATCTCGCAGTGTGTATGCCAGACTCGTCTATTCCAATAAAACAATTACTTCCCCAGTTATTAATAAAAAGCCATTCAAAAAAGAAAGGCTATGCCAATGCAAAGCCGTTAATGCTGGAAACCGCGACCGTACTTACCCACAGGCTAGTCTATTTCATCGAACAATTGGCTACGAAAAACATCGAAGCGGAACTCAATAGCAACCCTAAATTGCGTATTTTGCCTTACTATGTCAAATCGTTTAACGCCTTTCAACAGGACTTGCCTCAATTGGATGTAATGACTTATCTGCAGGAAATGGCCCTTTTCCAGCGCATACTTACAGGCTTTTATAGGGCAGCGCACATTAAACTGCCCCTTTCCTATTCGAGCAACCCAACCAGGCCCTGCCTGCCAAAAACCCTAATCAGCCAGCTTGCCAATGAAAATGCGTTTCAACGTCTCATAAAAGAAGCTTATGAAAAGACGCTGTTATTCAAACGCATTATGATGAGAGAGCCAAAAAGGGATTGGCCCTCGTTTTCCAGTAAAATTGACAAAATAAGCGCAATCACAAAATGCTTGAGTAATGAGTTCGCCTTACATGCAATTAACAATAATTTAATTACCGGAGAGGCAGTAGCGCTTTTAAAAGCACAACCTGCTGTTTTAGAAAACCTTACTTTTGCAATCTATGAGTTGATTGCGAGAAAGCGCATTACCTGGCAAGAAGTCCTCCTGTTGCATGTAAGCCAAATTGAAACACTCAATCTCCCCAACATTTCCTTGTTGCTTCTCAGGGAAATCCTCTCTTTGCACACCGCGTTGAATTTGTCCTACAGGGAACGCATGGAATTTACAAGACCCGATCTGGCAAGAGAGATTATTGCAGGAGAAATCAGGCTTGAGGAAATTTTAATTGACTCAGGTTACCAGGCGAATCGCTTAAGCCCGGCATGTTGAATGCACTAGTTCCCGAAGCACTGCTTGATCAGAAAATGCATGGCGCACCGTGCCGATTTGTTGATAGTCCTCGTGGCCCTTGCCTGCCACGAGAATGATGTCTTCTTTATTGGCTAGAAAAAGCGCTTTTTGGATGGCTTGTTTTCTGTCGCTGATTTTGTAGAGGTTTAGCTTTTCACTAATGCCTGCTTCTATTTCGTCGATAATGGCCTCAGGGTTTTCAGTACGGGGATTATCACTGGTGAGAATGACCACATCCGCATGCGCGCTGGCAATTTTTCCCATGACAGGACGTTTGCTTTTATCCCTGTCCCCCCCGCAGCCAAACACCACAATCACGCGCCCTGTTTGCAGCGTTTTGAGCGTAATTAATACATTTTCCAATGCATCCGGTGAGTGGGCATAATCGACAAGGGTGAAAGGCGCTTTGGTTACGATTTCCATGCGACCAGGAGCGGCTTTCAGTTGAGCCATCACCGCAATCACCGATTCAACGGGAAACCCTTCCACCATTAAACTACTAAATACTGCCAGGGCGTTGTACACATTAAAAAGTCCCAATGCATTGATAACAAGCCGGTGCTGCCCCCAGGGAGAATCCAGGTGAATGGTGGTTCCCTCCAGGGTGACCTCGCATTGTCTGGCGCGCACCAACGCCCCTTCTTTAAATCCATAAGGAAGGATTTGGCAAGTCGCGTCATGAATCATCCGCTGGCTAAAGGGATCGTCTTGATTAATGATGGCCCATTTTAACTGAGGCCATTTGAAAAGAGTGGCTTTTGCAGCGGCATAGTCCTCCATCGTGTGGTGGTAATCCAGGTGTTCATGGCTTAAATTGGTAAAAATGGCCTGTTGGAAGCGCACCTCATCCACTCGCCCCTGACACAAGGCATGGGAAGACACTTCCATGCACACGGTGCTAATAGACGCTTCATTAAAATCATGGAGCAGGTGTTGCAAGCAAAGCGCATCGGGCGTTGTGTTGGCTAAAGGTTTTAGCGCATTGACTTCCCCCTGCCCAATGGTGCCGATGTAGGCCGCTTTTTTGCCTAATAACTCTTGTGCCTGCGCAAGTTGATAGGCTATGGTGGTTTTACCGTTTGTGCCCGTGACGCCAATCACTGCCATTTTTTTAGATGGTTCACCATAAAACCGACTGGCGATGCCGGCCAGTTTTTTTCCGAGTTCAGGTAGTGCAATAGCAGGAATGGAATCGGGGATTTTTGACCAGTTTTCAGGATCAAACACTAATGCTACAGCCCCGGCAGCCAAGGCTTGTTCTATATAAAGCCGCCCATCGGTAGCGGCACCCGGATAGGCTAAAAACAAATAGCCCGGTTTGATAAATCGGCTGTCGTTGTGTATACCGCTAATTGCGCAATCAGGCATTGCATGGTGTATCCAGGGGCGCATTAATTCAGCAAAATTCATCGTTACCTCAAGCGGTTGACTGATCAGGAAGTACATCTAAAATCCGTAACGCCCCTGACATGACCTGTGCAAAAAGAGGCGCTGCGACCGACGCCGCATAATAGCCGTTTTTAGTCGGCTCATGAATCACCACGGCTATCACTAACCGGGGATTGGAGGCTGGAGCAATTCCAACAAAGCTTGCAATATGACGGTTTTTTTCATACCCGTTTTTCCCTGCAATTTGCGCAGTACCGGTTTTACCTGCAATGCGATAACCGGGAACGCGCGCTGAGCGGCCTGTTCCTTCATTGGTAACGGACTCAAGCATCGCAAGCACTTCATTGGCGGTTTTCTCATGCAGCACCTGCTCCCCGACAAGAGGGGTGCCCGTGTGCAAAAGCGTTACTGGAATTAACCGTCCTTTGTTTGCGAAGAGAAGGTAGCCTTTCGCTAATTGCAAGGCAGTCACAGCCATTCCGTATCCAAAACTTAAGGTACCCAACACGAAAGGATTGGCATCCTTGGCATTGACAATCGAGCCATCGCTTTCACCAGGATATCCGCTTTCTGTTCTTTGACCAAATCCTGCACGCTGTAAAAAACCAATTAATTGTTCAGGAGGACTTGCCAGTACCATTTTAGCAACCCCCACATTACTTGAATGCTCAAGAACCCCCGTGACATTGAGCACACCGTAATTATGGCCATCGCGAATGGTATGTCCGTGTACAATCATCCAGCTTGGTCGGGTGTCAATTATGGTGGAGGGCCTAAATAAGCCACTGCCCAAAGCACTTGCAATAGCAAAAGGCTTTATCACCGAGCCAGGCTCAAAGGTATCGGTTAAAGCCCGGTTTCGGTAGCTATCCAGAGTGTAACGACCGCGTGCATTGGGATTAAACGAAGGGGCATTGGCTGCCGCCAGAATTTCACCGGTTTGGGTATCAAGGACGACCACTGATCCCGATTTGGCCGCAAATTTTTCCATGGTGTTTTGCAATTCATGGAAAGCCAAATATTGGATGCGTCTATCGATACTTAAAACCAGATTATTACCCCGTCTTGGCGATTTCAGTGTGCCAAGCTCTTCAACCACCTGCCCGTATCGGTCTTTCACGACTCTTTTTTTACCATTCATCCCCATTAACCAATCTTGATAGGCAAGCTCTAATCCTTCAATACCCTGATCATCAATATTGGTAAATCCAATTAAATGGGCTGTACTATCCCCTTCAGGATAATAACGCTTAAATTCCTGTTGAAAATTAATGCCCGGTATTTGCAAAGCGTCTACCTGCCTTGCTAAAGGCGGCGGCAACTGGCGTTGCAAATACAGAAATTCCCGTGCGCTGGCACGTTGCACACTTTGGGTAAGCTGTCTTGCTGACAAATTTAAAAGGCCGCAGAGCGTTGCCAACTGGGCTTTCGTGGGCGCAAAGGTTTTCGGATTAATCCAGACGGATTCAACGGGCGTACTGACTGCCAGAGGATATCCCTCTTTATCGGTAATCATGCCGCGGTGCGCCGGGATATCAATTACCCGCAAACTGCGTGCATCGCCTTGTCCCTGGTAAAATTGGCGATGAAGGACGGTTAAATCAATCATGCGCCATAATAAAGCGCCTAATACCGCTAAAAAAAACAAAGAAACAACAGCTAATCGTATCGGGTGACCATTCTTCATCGTGTTCGTAATACAAAAATTTCTTTATCCGCTGGCAGTTTCATTTGCAATTTTTCTACTGCTAACTGCTCAACGCGGGCCGGCGTTGCGAGGCTTGCCTGCTCAAGGAGGAGTTGCCCCCATTGCAATTGGAGCTGGTTCGCCTCCTGTTCCAAATGTTGTATTTGGGTAAAATTGATGCGATGCTCGTTGGTCGTGTAGATAATCGCAATGGCCGTAAACAAGACCGAGAGCAACAAGATCAAGATAAAACACAGCGATTTTGGCAAACGCATCTCAAGTAATTGTCCACTAAAAAAATTGCTTTGATGGATAGCTCTGGCCGCGGCATTCATGCTGTTTTTTCTCCTATCCTCAAGACCGCACTCCGGGATCTTGTGTTTTCTTTTACTTCCGAATCAGACGCTTTTAATGCTTTCCCTATCCGCCTGAAACAGGTTTTAAGCTCCGTATGGCGTATTGGCACCCCAATGGGAGGACGCGGTCCCTGTTCAGTATCCCGCATAAACTGTTTAACAATCCGGTCTTCTAGTGAGTGGAAACTGATTACCACTAACCGCCCATCCACTGCCATCACGGGAAGGACGGATTGAAGGCAGCGCGACAAATCATCCAACTCCTGATTGACATGAATCCGAATCGCTTGAAAAACACGGGTCGCCGGGTGTTTGTGTTTTTCCCACTTCGGATTGGCTTGCTTGACAATTTCTGCCAATGCTTCCGTCGTTTGAATCGGTGAATCTGTGCGTGCGGCAACAATTGCGCGCGCTATACGACCTGCAAACCGCTCTTCTCCATACGCTTTAAAGATTGCAGCCATTTCTTCTGCTTTGGCTTCATTGACAAAGACTTCCGCACTTAATTTTTGATTTAAGTCCATTCGCATGTCGAGAGGACCTTCTTGCATAAAACTAAAGCCACGTAAAGGATTATCGAGCTGAGGCGATGAAACGCCCAAATCCAGCAATATCCCATCGACTTGTCCTGAAACACCTTCCTCGCTTGCAAAGGCGTGCAATTGCGCAAACGATCCCTGATGGATTGAAAAGCGCGGGTCTTCTCCAAAATGCTCGCTTGCATAGGCAATCGCTTCGGGATCTTTATCAATTGCAATTAACCTGCCGCGCGGGGATAATTGCTCTAAAATTGCACGGCTATGGCCGCCTCTGC
Organism: Tatlockia sp.; assembly: GCA_041659885.1. GTDB lineage: Bacteria > Pseudomonadota > Gammaproteobacteria > Legionellales > Legionellaceae > Tatlockia. The sequence goes on along the minus strand of JBAZXN010000003.1, from coordinate 140,678 downwards.
CAAAGGTTCCATCAATGTAGATCCCCTCGGCTTTAATTGCCAAGCCTTTTATCGCTTCTTGCAGCAATACTGATTGATGCACCGTCATAATTTATTTTCCATTACAAAGAAAAAGTTTTCATTTCATCCGGCAATCCACCTTCTTTGGAAGCTTCTTCAACCAACCACTGTTCGCGATTGGTTTGCCATAATGTCTCATCCCACACTTCAAATTTGTTACTTTGACCAATAAGCACTACGCGTTTATCCAAACGCGCATAATCCCGAAGTAATGGCGGGATTAGGATGCGGCCGTTACTGTCCAGCTCCACGTCGGTAGCATGACCTATCAAAAGACGCTGAATACGTCTTGCTGCCGCATTAAAACTTGGCAAAGCCTGGAGTTTTTCCTCAATCAGTTGCCATTGCGATTCAGGATAAAGCAGCAAGCAGGTTTCTTCTGGATCAATCGTTACGACCAGAGCCGCTTTGTCTTTTGCAACTAATGCATCACGGTAACGCATTGGCATAGCCAATCGCCCTTTTGCGTCGATTGTGATGGCATTAATTCCGCGAAACATAATTTTATTATGCGGTTGGTATAAGGAATTAACAGGCTGGTGCTTCCCAACCGGTTAAAACCTTACCCCCCCACAATTCTCCACTTTTTAACTATTTTAAACCACTTTATAACACTATAGAAACACAAATTCCCATACGTCAACCCTAAACGCACACTTTTTTAAAAAAAATGCCTCATGAAAGGATAGGAGAGTGCACCGATGAATTGATTCGTTGCGATGTGTTGCTTATATGAACATCTAGGCATTGAGCTCCGCGGCAAGGCGAATGCCTTGTAAAACCAAATCCGGGATAAGGAGATCGTAAATTCCCTGTTTATCAAATAAAGGAGCAAATCCACCGGTGGCCAAGACCAAAACGTCTTGATCGGGAAAAGACTCTTTCTTAATTCGGGTGATTAATTCACGGCAAGCCCCCAAAGCACCATAAAATACACCGGCCTGGATGCTTTCAATCGTAGAACGTCCAACCACTTGCTCTACTTTAATAATTTCCACCGAGGGGAGCTTGGCTGTTTTCGATGCAAGAGCATCCACAGACAACCTGACGCCTGGCAAAATCGCACCGCCAAGGTAGTTTTTTTGCGCATTAATCGCGCAAAAAGTAGTCGCCGTGCCAAAATCAATCACAATGATATTTTTTGAAGGAAAACTATGGGTTGCCGCAATCGCATTCGCAATTCTATCTGCCCCCACTTCAATGGGGTTACGGTATTTAATATTTAATCCGGTCTTCACACCAATTTGCAACAGGAAGGGCTCTACCAAAAAATATTTCAAACAGGCAGCGCGCAAAGAATAATCCAATTGCGGAACTACAGAGCAGATAGCAATTTGCTTGATGGCCTCAGGGGAACAGTGGTTTTCACGCAATACCGATTTAAGAAAAATGCCCAACTCATCGGAGGTGCTTACTTTGGAAGTGTGTCGAAACCGAAGGCGAATTTCCTCATTGGCAAACACGCCCCCATAAATATGCGAGTTGCCTACATCAATACATAACATCATAGTTAAAAACTCAGCTCGTTGACTCTAAAGAGACAAAAGCGTTAATAGTAAGTTTAGTCGCAGGCAGTTGCAAGTGGCGAAAGGAAATTTGCTCGCTCTCCCCCAAATATCAACTAACCCTAAGTGTTAATTTTAAAGAAACGGCATCACGACTCGCATAATTGATGCCCTGAATTACCCTCGTCTCCGATAGAATATGAATATTGGCTGGTTTAAAAAATCCATGAACATAGCCCGCATCGATTGAAATATTTTTTTGCCATTCATACCCTATCGATCCACCAAGAAAAAGGCTGTCTCCCGAAGAAATTTGATAATTCTCGCGTTCTGGTGATTGATTATACGTAGCAGCCACCCGGAGAACAGTTTTGGGAGTGGCTCGATAATGGCTTCCCACGGTTACTAACCAGGAATTATGTAAATAATAAGGAACGGTCGCTTTGGAGAGGATGGCTCGCCTGGAACCTATTTGGGCAGCAGCGCCATAAACGTCCACATTTTTAATAATGCTCCATTGAATGTGTTGCACGGTTGCTATCAGTCCCAGTTTGGGGGTAACCACCTGATTGATTGAAAAAACACTGCGGGCGGGCGTCCAAAATTTATAATGGTAATGATTAGAAATAACAGGAGGTAACCCCTCTAAAACGCTGCTTCCTTGTAAATGATAGGTATTTGCGCTGCGGTAATTCAATCCAAGGAGAGTAGAGGGTGTGGGTTTCAACAAAAGGCCTAAATCAACACCCCAACTGGTTCCTCGGCTCATATTATGGCTTTGGCTATCCGGTATGTTCGTGCTTGCAATGCCAAATGTGGGTTCTAGTAAGAAATTGGCGTTCGAAAAATTTAACCCCCCGCCAATGGAAAGAAATTGATTTATTTTAATGCCTAGCGCTGGCACAAAATCAATACCTGTAACATGACTTGTCGATTGCGAGTAACGCAGAATCGAGTTTCCATCAAGCTCATTGTTAAATGCGTTATAAATGATAGCCAGTCCTGCAAACGTTTTAGCATTAAGCGGAAGCCCTAAATAGGCGGAGGGCAACAAATAATGTGTTTGGTTTAGTGAGTCACCGGATTGAGAAACACCGGTTAATGATTGAGCGGACTGTCCGCTAAAATGCGTTTTAAGAGTAGCAAGAGAACCAAGCGCTATCGTTTGAGGTTCTTTTAACAGGGTTAACGCCGCAGGGTTATGGTAAGTTGCTGTCGCATCGTTTACAACCGCAGTCCCCATAGTAGACTCAATAAACGAGGCATGAAGGGAAAGAGGAAACAAAAACAAGGCATAGAAAAAATTTCTTAAACTGTACACAGCATTAGACATAGTAGCCCTAATTAGTAATTGTAGACGTAAGCACTGCGGTACAGATTACACGGAATTATCAATAAACCTCTATTCATCCAGAGTGTCAAATCAATGTTTTGGCATAACCTAACATTTTTTTTTCGAAGCGTACATCGCTAAATCCGCTTTAATCATAAGATCAGCTATAGTCTTAGCGTCTTTAGGATAGTTCGCAAGCCCTATGCTGATAGAACTAGAATATTCTTGATCCTCAAAAGCAATCGGTTGCACGAATTCATTTCTAATTCTTTGGGTAATTACAGTGGTAATTGTTTCGTTTTGAGTATGCAAAACGATGGCTGTAAATTCATCCCCACCCAAGCGCGCGATAAAATCATCCTCACGAAAACAAGCACGTAACCGTTTTGCTGTTTGTCGCAATAAATGATCCCCCGCAATATGACCATAATGATCGTTTATATATTTTAGATTATCAAGATCCATAAAAAAAACGGTGATGCAATAATTGGGAGCTAGTGAATCGATTACTTCTTGCAGGTAGTGTAGAAAATATTGTCGATTAGGCAAATTAGTAAGTTGATCAACGCGTGATAAATATTGGAATTTATCTTTCTCGACCTGTAGCAAATAATTTTTATCATATAACATTTTTTCATACATTTTGTTTTCACGCATTAAACTGTTTAGGATAGTTACAATCATTAGAAACGCAACTAAATGATTTACCCATCCAATGATCACAATTTGATGAAGTGGGAGATGGTAATATGGCTGAATGTGAAGCGTGCCAAATGCGATAATCATGAGTAATGATAAAGTGGAATAAATAAACAGCCCTACCCAATCAATCAGCGCTACGGCAAGAAGCGGAATAACATAGAACCAAATAGAGTAAGGTGTCCCCACCCCGCCAACCAGATAATTCGCGAAAATTATTGTTAACAACGTTACGGAGGTTATAACATGGCCACAGAAGGTGGTGTTTTTTGTACGAATGAATAACCATAAATTCACGGATATGAGTACGCAAGCAGTACTTATTAGCGCGACCATGTACCATATTTTTGAAATAGTATATAAGGTGATAATAATCGAGCATAAACCAATCAACTGGTAAGTGGTGTAAAAAATCAAATGCTGTTGGCGGGCGTGTAACTCGCTCCTATCGGAACAATCAAGTTGTTTAAGCATTGGCATACTAGCACCTTAGGTTTTTCACTTTAATACCTGCAATACTCTAAAACCGTTATTCTGCGAGCCATCTATCCCTTAGAATATACTATCTATTCCTATATTCAGTATATACCCGTTATCTTTCAAAATGCTATTTTTGGTCTATCGCTTCGCACACCGCCTGTTTAGAAAAAAACGCGCAGGCTCGCGGTTAGGTACAAGACAGACTCATGCTTCCCGAAACCTCTTGTTGTTCACGTCGTTGCTGATGCGCTTTATCGACAAGCCTATTCGCATTGTCCTTAATATCTGTGCCAATTTTTAATAACGACGGTTTATTGAAAAACATAAAATTACCGGTGTTTTTATTATTAATAAAACCAGCTACCAGATAAAGTGCCACCAGGCCACAAACAGCAAGCGCTATGTTTTTAATGACTTGTTTGAGCACACCTCCTTCTTGTTTAAGTATAGGGCTTGCTTCATCAATTAAATTTGCACAAATACGGGTAAACTCCTCATTTGATAATTTTTTCTCTTTAAATTCATTGAAGTTTACAGTTAACTGAGCAGCTATTGCTTGCAATCGGCTCGCATTTTTTTTATTTTTTAATTCCTGAGCTACCAGGTTAAGGCGTGCAATACCCGCTTGTAAGCAAGCATTTGGATCTACCAGGGCAATGCAATCTTCTAATTCCCTGGCTGTGTGAGGAGTAACTTCTTCCGATGTTTTTAATAAACGCTCAATCGACTCATAAGAACCGTCATACTTTATCAGAGACAGCTTTTCCAGCTCCCTGGCACAGCCTCCCAGATGTTTACCGTAATTAAAATGTATATTTCGGTTAAGCCTGTTTATACTTAGCTCAATCAGGGTATTAACCAATTCTTTTGGATCCGTTTCTGAAGCGGCTTCAAGCAATCGTTTTCGGAATATCGCCTGGGATTGACGCGCCAACTCAGACGCTTTTTTTGCAGCAGTAATGGGGGCTAAGCCAAAGAAGCGCTTTGGTTTGTTTGGCATATACCCTGCACAATGCAGTATTTCCATGGTTGCATGCGCACAATTGTTAGTTAAAAGTCGATAGGTGGGATAATCGGATGGAGTAAAGCCGGAATAGTCATCTTTTACAACTGCACTAAAAAAATCCGTGAAACTTTTTGTAGTGGGAGGTAGGGGAATTCGGATAGGCTCTCCCCGTTTTATCCTGTTTTCCTCAAAATCGTAAGCTGCTCCCCAATCAAAAAAATACTCTGTTCTATTGAAGTCAGTGTGACCCTGCTGAATTAGATTAAATAAAGAGCCGGCAGTAATTTTTGTAACTTGATAATCTCGCTCATTAATATAGACAAACTTCGAACAAGGTTTTTTTTGCCATTGCTCGCCTTGATAGCGACCAAGAAAGTACTTATCATTTTCCTGGATTCTTACCGGATAAAAGGGCAATTTTTGCAGGAGATTATGTTCTTCTTGCGATAAAGATAAATTAGTTAAAGGCGTTTCTTGCCAAAAACCGTCCTTATTACCATAGATACTGTATTCACCATTCTCTTGCAGAAAGAGCACAGGGTAATAATGAGTCCTGGCATATAATTTTAAGTGTTGCTCCTCATATTGAGGGGTATTGTCTCTTGAGTGAACCAATAGCCCATAGTACTCTTGATGGGGTACTTCATTTCTGGAAAATTGGATATTAACGCCAATATGACCAAAACCGGCGGGATAATAGTATACAACTGCTCTTGGCATTATAGGGTCTATTTAAAAATCAATTTGCCTTTTATTATATCATAAAAAGGGAGCGCATCCAACTCGCAATACACTCGACATTAACAAGTAGCGAGTAGTCTGGTTGCGTGCAACCAGGATTTACCATGCCCCGTCCAAAACTGGGGCAGGCAGCGGAAAATTGAGGATCTAAATCCAGAATGGTGTGATCTTTATGAAGAAATCTGCGGCTGATTAAGATCGACTAGATGCAACGAACAAGTCGCGGCACGTAGACGTTGGGAACCAAATGTCAACATACCCTGTATTTTTAAGATTTTTTTAATTTCTACTTTAGCCAGTCCCGTTCGAGCTGAGGAGGCGTTTACGCCGTCTCGAAGCCCTTACATCAGGACTCGCAAGGCTTCGAGACAGCGCTAAAGCGCTTGCTCAGCCCGAACGGAGCGAGGTTAAATAGGATAAACAACGCTTAGCCTGACGGCTATGGGGTTTGCCCCCTCTCTTTCTGCCATCATCCCCTCTGGCAAAATTATAAAAACGATGCAGAACTACAAGGTGCCAACCTTACATCGAATAACCATAGGATGGAGTGTAACTATCCGTATTCGCATATCCCGAGGTATCCGAAGCAACTCCTCTGCCTTCACAGTCGTTTTCACTTGTTTTAGAGGTGTGTAAATTAAACTGAAAGGTATGTTCACCTAATTTGACTTCCAAATCTTCCTCAGGTAAATCACCACGACGTAATTTACGAATCAACTCCAAATGTTCTTGTTTTGCCTGACCATTTTTGGTGAAGAGACGATTCACTAGCGAAGGAACCCGGTCTTTGCCCATTGCATCGTGCAGTAAGGCAATAACGCACATTACTTTGGTTGGATCAAATCCTTTTTTCAGGAGATTCTTTTTTTCTCCTTCTTTGATTTCAAACCGGTGGGGGTCTTTTGCATCCAGGGCATCGGGATTTTTTTTGTAAATAAGATTATCCTGTACTTGTTTCGTGATAAAACAGGTAAGGCCTGCGGCCATCATCGTAAAACAAACGCCACCAAAAATTGCAAAGCCAATTGGAGAACTTAAGCCTGCAGCAATTGCAATGGCTATCAGCGGACCGGTAAAAAGAAAACCAGAAACCAACCCTGCCGCAGTGCCCGCTGCAATACCACTTAATACCGGCAAAACCCCTTGAAAAAACCCTTCGTTATGCCAAATACGCTCTACACCATTCAAGGTTTGGCTTAGGAGATAGTACAGCGACAGCAAGGTAAGGGCAAAAGCAATTGCCGCTACTAAAAGAATGACATAAAACAGCAAGGTTTGTTGCGTGCAGTCTTTGGTGTCAAAGCTACTTCCGCTGCGGTCAACACCATTTATCTCATTAACAATTACCGTTGGGAAAAACACTGGCTCTGGAACCAGGTAGTCCATTGCAAGGCATTCAAGAGGGAATACATAAATGGGAGTTGGCAATGTCTTGCTAATTGTTGTGTATTCAGGACATGCCTGCAAAAAAGTTTCTATTGTGGTTCCAATCTTTTGCTGTTCAGCAAGGGGTAGTTGTGCGAGTGCTAATTTACTACGACCCAATCCGCTCACCACCCGATTTTGCCATCTTTCGTAGAAAGGAACATGGGAATTTATTTTAAACTCCGTTCGATACGAAGTTAACAAGATTTGGATTAACTGGTTTAATTGGTTATCAGTAAGCTTTTGATTCCTGATTTTTGTGGATGCCTGCGCCATGACTATCTCTCATTTTTCGTTGTCTATCTTCGCTTTTGCTACCAGATTATTGATATATAAGTCATAATCCATCACGCCATAATTGGACTCAATTTGTTGCGTTAAATTGGCTAACTGCTCTTTATTCAGTGTTTCCACTTGACCATCATTAATTTTGGTCAAGCGCACAATCACATAATCCCCGTTGCTGTTACGCATTCCCTCACTGCTTTCAACACGAGGAATAGTAAAGGCCAATTCATTTGTCGCTGTATCCGTTTTATCTGATTCGCGTGCAGCATTACTTACTTCATGCCATTGCAACTTTTGATCTTGCAGCAATTTTTGTTGCTGGTTCTTGTCCTTGCTGCTTAACCATTCGGTTCCGAAGGCTTTGGCGCGTTTTTCGGCGTTTTGCAGTGCCAATTTTTTGCTTATCTCGTCTTTAACCAGGTTCAAGGGTTTTTCAGTAGCTAACAGGTGTTTGTTAACACGCAAAACAATAACCGTGTCGTTATCCAGTTGAACGGCTTCGCTGTTGTTACCTAGCTCCAACACATCCGGGCTAAACGCAGCATTAATCAATTGCTTGTTTCGGGTTAAATCCGTATCCCCACCCTCACGGGAAAAAGGTCCTGTCTGTTCGACTTGCAATTTTAAAGCATCCGCAACAGGGCTCAGTGAATCGGGACTTTGGTAGCTCAGGTCGCTTAATTGTTCCAGTGCTTTGGCATAGTGTGTTTGCGCAGCATCCGCAACAAGTTGCTCTTTTATTGAACTTTCCACATCAGTCAGTGATTTTTGTACTGCGGGTTTGTATTCAACGAGCTTGAAAATTTCATACCCATGCGGTGATTTAACGGGTGGTGCGATTTCACCTGCTTTGCTTAAAGTGGCCAGTGTCTTATCAAAGCCGGATTGACCTGCAACGAGCCAGGGAAGTACCCCTTCGGTTGAAATAGATAATTTATCGTCTGTTTTCGTTTTCAAAAGCGTATTGAATTGGCCAGGATCTTTTTGTAACAGCGCGTAAGTATCTTCCGCTTTTTGTTTAATCTGACTTTCAGTTTCTTCACTGGCATCGTCTGGCACTGCAAAAAGAATATGGGCAACCTTCCATTGCGCAGGCGTTAAGTAATTGCTTTTATTTTCATCGTAGTAGCGCTTAACATCCTGTTCGGATACGTTAACTTGTGCTTTCAGTTGTTGCGCAGACAAGCGCACAAAATCAATGCTTACTTTTTCAGGAGAGAGGAATTCCCTAGGGTTAGCTGCGTAGTATTTACTAATTTCTTCCTCTGTTACATTATTGCCTGACAGGAAGCTTGAAGCCGGGATAACAAGGTAGGAATAATCTCTTGTTTGCATCGACAATTTAACAAAACGTTTTAATTCTTCAGGCAAAACAAACACACTGCCCATAAAAGCAAAGCGCTGCTGATTCAGCAACATCCCCTGTGTGACTTCTTTTTGGAAGGACTCTGCCGTAAACATGGCGCCACTTAAAGCCTGTTGGTAACGGATTGCTGAAAAATGACCGTCTTCCTGGAATTGGGGAATGCCAAGGATTGCGGTGTTGGCCAGTTCAGAGTTGATGTAAAAGCCAGCTTTTTGCGCAGCCTGAATACTGACTTCATTGGTGATTAAATCGGTGAGCACTTTTTGCTTCAATGCTTGCTCGCTTGCAGCATTAAGCTGTGAGGGATCACGCTGTTGTCTTGCGCGTCGGTAGCTCAGCTCAAAAGTCTGTTTGGATATCGGTTGGCCATTGACCTCAACTTCGGCGTCTGAGGCTTGATGGGACTGCATATAGTAGTCCACTCCGAATAAAGTAAAAGTAACAGCAATTAAAATAATGACTACCCAGGCTACTACACCTTGTATGCGTTCGTTCAACTTCTGCAACATGTTCGGAGTTCCATACTTTGGTAAATCCGTAAGAAAAATTTCAGATTTATCGTTGCTAATAAAAAAAACGCGCCCTGCGGCGCGTTAATCTGGCGGAGTGGACGGGGCTCGAACCCGCGACCCCCGGCGTGACAGGCCGGTATTCTAACCAACTGAACTACCACTCCAATTCATGGTGGGTGCTGCAGGGATCGAACCTGCGACCCTCGCCTTGTAAGGGCGATGCTCTCCCAGCTGAGCTAAGCACCCGAAAACTTAAGCCTCTTGTACAGCTTCTTTTAACGATTTACCTGCTTTAAACTTCGCTACACGTGAAGCTTTAATAGTAATCGTTGCACCCGTTTGTGGGTTTCTGCCTGTTCTAGCAGCCCTATTTCCAGTGGAGAAAGATCCGAAACCTGGTAGTACGACTTGATCGCCACTTTTCAAAGCATCAGTAACGGTGATCATAAAAGTATCGAGAACTCGACTGGCGTCTGCTTTAGTTACACCAGAACCACTTGCTATCGCATCAATTAATTCACTCTTATTCATCTCTTCCCCTATCAGATTATTCTTCCTTTTTCCGAGGCGATTAAAACAGAATAATCTTCCTCAGTCAATCAGTCACATCCTTGCATTGCCCGCCACTACTGGGCAACGGTGTGAAATATACCCGGTATTAATTGTCCTGTAAATCATTATTTTTACTTTTTTTCGAACTTTTTGTAATTAGGTCTTTTTCTGTATCCAAATCGATCGATTTGGTGAAAGGACTGCGTTGTAACGCCAGTTCCAGCACCTCTTCTACGGTTTTTACCGGATGAATAGTGAGCTTTCGCAAGACATTATCGGGTATCTCTTCCAAATCTTTCCGGTTTTCTTCAGGAATAATGACGTGCTTGATACCTCCGCGATGCGCGGCAAGTAATTTTTCCTTCAGACCGCCGATTGGCAGCACCTGACCACGCAAAGTAATTTCACCCGTCATAGCCACATCAGCACGAACCGGAATTTGCGTTACCACCGAAACAAGCGCTGTGCACATGCCAATACCCGCACTGGGACCGTCTTTAGGCGTTGCCCCTTCCGGTACATGCACGTGGAAATCATTTTTTTCATTGAAATCCTCTGCCAGACCTAACGATTTTGCTCGACTTCGCACCACAGTCATAGCAGCCTGAATCGATTCCTGCATCACTTCACCCAACTGACCGGTATGCATCGTCTTGCCTTTACCAGGCATCATAGAGGCTTCGATGGTGAGCAGTTCACCGCCAACACTCGTCCAAGCAAGCCCTGTGACCTGCCCTACCTGGTCAAATTCCTCAGCAAGGCCATAGCGGTATTTCTTAACGCCTAAATAACGCTCAATATTCGTGCGCGTAACAGACACTTTCTTGACTTTTTTACCCGTTAAAATCTCTTTGACTACCTTGCGGCAAATACTGGCAATATCCCGCTCCAGATTCCTGACCCCAGCCTCGCGCGTGTAATGGCGAACAATCTCATGGATTGCGCTGGTTCCAATATGAATCTCTTCCGGTTTTAAACCGTTTAAGATTAATTGTTTGGAAACAAGGTAACTTTCAGCAATGTTAACTTTTTCGTCTTCGGTATACCCTGCAAGACGAATTACCTCCATTCGGTCCAGTAAGGGAGCCGGTATTTCCAGAGAATTTGCGGTTGCAATAAACATCACATCGCTTAAATCGTAGTCCACTTCCAGGTAATGATCATTAAAGGTATGGTTTTGCTCAGGATCAAGCACCTCAAGCAAGGCCGAAGCCGGATCACCCCGAAAATCCATTGCCATTTTATCTACTTCATCAAGCATGATAAGCGGGTTTTTAACGCCTGCCTTACATAATTTTTGAATGATTTTACCCGGCATAGAACCAATATAAGTACGGCGATGCCCGCGAATTTCTGCCTCATCCCGCACTCCGCCCAAAGCGATGCGGATAAAGGTTCTGCCTGTTGCATTGGCAATAGACTGGCCTAACGATGTTTTACCTACCCCAGGCGGACCAACCAAACAAAGAATGGGGCCTTTCAATCGTTTTACTCGTTGCTGCACCGCTAAATATTCAATAATTCGCTCTTTTACTTTTTCCAGGCCATAGTGTTCTTTGTTGAGCAATTTTTCTGCTTTGCGTAAATCAAACTGAATTTTGTTCCGTTTTTTCCAGGGAACCGTGAGCATCCAGTCCAGGTAATTACGAATAACGGTGGCCTCCGCAGACATGGGAGACATTAATTTTAATTTTTGCAGTTCAGCGAGCGCTTTATCTTTGGCTTCTTTGGGCATTCCTGCTTTATTAATGGATGCCTCAAGTTGCTCAAGCTCATTGCCTTCCTCGCTCAATTCGCCTAATTCTTTCTGAATGGCTTTCATCTGCTCGTTAAGGTAATATTCGCGCTGACTTTTTTCCATTTGCCGTTTGACTCGGCCGCGCACGCGTTTTTCGACATGCAGCAAATCAATTTCCCCTTCAATTGCTGCCATCAAGCGCTCTAAACGAGTGCCTACGTCATTGATTTCCAGAAGCTCTTGTTTGTCATCGACTTTTAGACTTAAATGCGCCGCAATCGTGTCAGCTAGCCGACCAGGCTCTTCAATACTGGTTAGCGAACTTAATACTTCCGGAGGGATTTTTTTATTGAGTTTAATGTACTGTTCAAATTGGGACATCAGCGAGCGCATGAGAATTTCAATTTCCTGCGCTTTTAATAATTTGTTTTCTTCTTCCAGGGGTTCAAGATTGGCTTCTAAAAATCCACTTTTTTGCGAGTACGAAGTCGCTTTTGCACGCAACTCCCCTTCCACAAGGACTTTGACCGTACCATCCGGTAGTTTTAGTAATTGCAGGACACTTGACACAGTGCCGACAGTGTATACATCTTCAGGGTTAGGATCATCGTTTGCGGATTTTTTTTGTGCGACCAAAAAGATTTGTTTATTATCCACCATTGCCGCTTCCAGGGCTTTGATGGATTTTTCACGGCCGACAAATAAAGGGATTACCATATGGGGATAAATAACGACATCCCGAAGCGGCAACACAGGCAGCACCGGTAAAGGGTGTGCCTCGTTTTCAGTCTGCGTGATTTCACTCTCGTATTCGTTAGCCATAGTAAGTCCTTATTATTCCCTTCCACCCGCAGCGGATTGCATGCCTTCCTCACTTTCATAGACGAGTATAGGCTTCCCAGAGTTATTAATTACATTGGCATCAATAACCACTTTAACAACCCCTTCCATAGAAGGTAACTCATACATGGTATCTAAAAGAATATTTTCAAGGATAGCACGTAAACCCCGTGCGCCTATTTTCCGCTCCAATGCTTTTTTAGCAATTAAACGCAACGCTTCATCATGAAACTCCAACTCCACATTTTCCATTTTAAACAGCGCGTGAAATTGTTTGGTGAGCGCATTTTTTGGGCGCGTCAGAATATCAATCAGTGCATCTTCTTTTAACTCGTTCAAGGTGGCAACAACCGGTAAACGCCCCACAAACTCAGGAATTAAACCGTATTTTACCAAATCCTCTGATTCCAGTGAATCCAGGACTTTTTCCATTTCCTTGTCGTCTTTTTGATTTTTTAATTGCGCTGAAAAGCCAATACCTGACTTGTCACTGCGATCACGAATTACTTTTTCAAGCCCTGCAAATGCACCACCGCAAATAAATAAAATATTCGAAGTGTCGACCTGTAAAAACTCCTGCTGAGGATGTTTTCTTCCACCTTGCGGAGGAACGGAGGCTACGGTCCCTTCAATTAATTTCAATAAGGCTTGCTGCACCCCCTCGCCTGAAACATCGCGGGTGATGGATGGGTTATCGGATTTGCGGGAAATTTTATCAATTTCGTCAATGTAAACAATACCCTGCTGTGCTTTTTCAATGTCATAATCGCATTTCTGCAACAGCTTCTGGATGATGTTTTCGACGTCTTCACCCACATAACCTGCCTCGGTTAAGGTGGTTGCATCGGCCATGGTGAAAGGAACATTTAGAAAACGTGCCATCGTTTGCGCAAGCAAGGTTTTCCCACTGCCTGTTGGACCAATAAGGAGAATATTACTCTTACCCAGCTCAATGCCGTCCTCTGTTTTGTTGTATAACCGTTTATAATGATTATACACAGCCACTGACAATACTTTTTTAGCATGCGGCTGACCGATTACGTATTCATCCAGAAAATCGGAAATTTCTTTCGGTGTTGGCAAGGGAGCATCTGCCTCGGCCGGGGCATCCTGTGTTTCTTCGCGGATAATATCATTGCATAAGTCTACGCATTCGTCGCAAACGAACACTGACGGGCCTGCTATGAGTTTTTTTACTTCATGCTGGCTCTTGCCACAGAATGAACAATACAATACTTTGTCATCGCCACTACCCGATTTACTCATCTACAAACCCCTTTATACTTGCTACTCAACCAAACTTGAAATGATTGCGAAAGAAAAGCTAGCGAAATATTCTGGCTTAGTAAAATTTTAGACAATTGCTAAAATAACGCCAACTCAATTCGTATTTTGCCACAATAAACAACTGCAATTACATTATTCCAAGAAAAATTTGGACAGGAAAAACGCTTTTGAAAAGACCTGCCATATAAAGTATGGCCCTTCGCACTAAAATAACCCATGAAAATTTCAGGGATCAAAAAGCGCACAGTACCTGGTTTATTTTTATCACCCAGGGACCACAGGTATCCGGGCATACCAACACAGCAGGTTTTTAAGCGATTTTCACTTTTTTGCCAGCAGGGATTATAAAGCTTCTTCGCTTAAAAAAAACCTGCCTCTCAAAAAGAAAAATATCCTGACTCCCCACGTGCATCATCCTGAGCGTAGCGAAGATTGCACCCTGTCAAACAGGAAGCCCCTTTCAGGAGATCATCACTTCGTTCAGGATGAACGGTAGCTTAGTGTGTACCGTAATTATACACAAGCTGGGGAGTTACAAAACACCATCTTTATTCAACCAGTTCCTTGGAAAAGGGTGCATTCCTGTCATGGAGTACTTTATCGATTAAGCCATAATCAGCGGCTTGTTGCGCACTCATGAAGTTATCCCTTTCGGTGTCACGCATGATTTGATCCGGTGTTTTTCGGGTGTGTTTCGCCATTATGTTATTCAAACGCTCCCGTACTGCCATGGTTTCGCGTGCATGGATTTCAATGTCCGTTGCCTGACCACGGTATCCGCCCAGCGGTTGGTGAATCATCACCCGGGAATTAGGCAGACAAAAACGCTTGCCGTCCGCACCCGCACACAGCAAAAGTGCGGCAGCACTTGCTGCCTGACCGATACAAAGGGTACTGACATCCGGTTTGATAAATTGCATGGTATCGTAAATAGCAAGCCCTGCAGTGACCACACCGCCCGGTGAATTGATATATAAAGAAATATCTTTCTCCGGATTTTCTGATTCCAGAAACAGAAGCTGAGCGACTACCAAATTCGCCATATGATCTTCCACTTCGCCCAAAAGAAAAATAATGCGTTCTTTCAGAAGCCTTGAATAAATATCATAGGAGCGCTCACCCCGAGAGGTCTGCTCAATAACCATTGGCACCAGGCCACCGGCATTGCGGATTGTGTTTTCAGAATAACCGAACATTGCTTTATTCTCCTTTATTCGCCTTGTCCTTTTTGGGATTCATGACTTCGTCATAGGATTTGGTTTTCTCAACCAGTGTGGCGTCCGCACCGATTTTTTCAGCAACCAATTCTTCCATTACCAAGGCTTCCATATCGGCTATGCGCTCTTTATTGCCTTGATACCAGGCTCTCATTTCTTCGGGTTTTTCATACGCACTGGCTAGTTTTTCAATCATAGCATCAACACGCGCTTTGTCAGCGACAATTTCGTGTTTTTTTACGTATTCGGAATACAGAAGACCCATGTGAACACGCTTTTTAGCTTCTTCGACAAACAATTCTTTAGGGAAATCAGGAATTTGTTCATTCTCAGAATGCTCATGACCGAACAGGCGGTGGTACATATCGTGTTTTAAATGTTCAATTTCACTGTCAATTAACACATTGGGCAGTTCGACAGGATTTTTGGATACGAATGCATCGAACATATTTTCGCGATTGAGAGAGCCCACTCGGCGCTCAAGTTCGCGCACCATATTGTCTTTAATGTCTTTTTTCAGCGCTTCAACGCCGCCTGCTTCAATGTTGAACTGCTCAGCAAAGGCATCGTTAAGCTCAGGCAAAGTGCCTTCCATAACCTGATGAATGGTGATTTTAAAGGTGGCCTCTTTACCAGCCAATTCGTTATGACCATAATCTTTCGGGAATGTAACCTGAATTTCAAAGGGTTTGTCTTTCACCCCTTTGATGAGTCCTTCCTCAAAACCGGGAATCATCGCACCAGAACCGAGTACTAACTCGTAGTTTTCTGCGCTGTTACCTTCAAAGGGTTTGCCATCAACAAAACCTTCAAAATCAAAATTGAGTTTGTCACCGTTTGCAGCAGGGCGTGACACGTCATGCCATTCTTTAGCCTGCTCACGCAATTTTTCAATCATGGCATCCACGTCTTTATCGCTCACTTCGGCGCGGATAACTTCCACTTTCTCTTTGTTAAGCCCATTTAAGACGATTTCAGGCAGTATTTCAAACTCGGCGGTGTAGATAAAGTCCTTATCGAGCTCAAGCTGGACAGGGTTTACATCGGGGTAACCTGCGGGCTGTAATTTTGCTTCTTTTAATGCATCAAATAAAGTGGGCTGGACAATGTCTCTTGCAACTTGTTCAAGTACGCCGGATGAAAACCGTTTTTTCACCACATGGAAAGGCACTTTTCCTGGACGAAAACCGTCTACTTTGGCAGTATTCGCGAGCTTTCGAAGCCGAACGCTCACTTCTTCTTCTAGTTTTTTATTAGGAACTGTAACGGTTACTTTATGTTTCAAACCGTCTAAGGTCTCAACAGAAACTGGCATGTAGTCACCTCTTGGATAGTATAAAAAAATGGTGCGAAAGGAGAGACTCGAACTCTCACGGGTTACCCCACTGGAACCTAAATCCAGCGCGTCTACCAGTTCCGCCACTTTCGCAAACAGGGTGGAATTATCAAACAGTAAGGCTATCTTGTAAAGACTCAGAATGAATCTAATGCAAAAGACCAATTTTAAGGGTCTGGGGTGAACGATGGGATTCGAACCCACGACAACCGGGATCACAACCCGGGGCTCTACCAACTGAGCTACGCTCACCATAATTCATTTGGGGATTTTGCTAAAAACTTGTTATACCAAGGCTTTAACATGGGATACCAACTGGTACGCCCGGCAGGATTCGAACCTGCTACCCTCGGCTTAGAAGGCCGATGCTCTATCCAGATGAGCTACGGGCGCAAAAACTGGTCGGGGTGGAGAGACTCGAACTCCCGACATCCTGCTCCCAAAGCAGGCGCGCTACCAGACTGCGCTACACCCCGATTCAAACCCGTCCCAAGGACAGGACGCAATAATACCCGGAGCAGTTATCGAGGTCAATAACTTTATCAGGTTAAATTGTTAAAATTAGTATTGCTGAAGCGTTTAGGCATAGGCTAGCATTGACCATTCACCCGCAAATGCAGGATTTGGTATGAAAATTCGCCTTTTACCCCTTTTTGACAGCCTCAATAACTTGCACAAAAACCGGGAAAATGCCGTGTTACCGCACCCGGATTACCAGAATGAGTTTTTACTTTGCTTAAGTTTTTTACGAAGCTATACCGGAAGCCTTGGTACTTTTACCAGTTACCGGCGCGAAACGGAGCGCCTTTTGCAATGGTGCTGGCTTATCAAACAAACCCCATTGGCTACATTAAAGCGCGATGACATTGAGCAATACATCCGCTTTTGCCAAAACCCGCCGGAGTCCTGGATTAGCTTAAAAAAAGTGCCACGCTTTATTGAAAAAGAAGGTTTGCGCATCCCCAATGAAGCCTGGCGTCCTTTTGTGGTCACAGTCAGTAAATCCGCCCGCAAACAGGGAGTCACCGCAACGATTGAGCAATTTGAACTCTCGCAAGGTGCCGTGCAGGAAATATTCGCTATTTTAAGTACTCTGTTTAATTATTTAATTGCTGAAGAATACCTTACGGCCAATCCCGTGGCCTTAATGCGCCAGAAAAGTAAATTTATTCGCAAACAACAAAAAACCGCACCGGTCAGGCGCTTGAGTATGGAACAATGGGAAGCTGTTTTACAGGCAGGCGAAATGCTTGCCATGCAAAACCCCGAAATGCACGAGCGAACACGCTTTATTTTAAGTCTCTTGTTTGGGATGTATTTGCGTATTTCAGAGCTTGCCGCAAGCGAGCGCTGGACGCCTTTAATGAATCATTTTGCAAAAGACAGCCACGGCCATTGGTGGTTTACCACCGTGGGTAAGGGTAATAAAGAGCGACAGGTCGCCGTCAGTGAAGCGATGCTGGAAAGCCTTATTCGCTGGCGTAAATTTTTAAGCCTGCCGGCACTGCCTTCCCCATCAGACAACACCCCCCTTCTTCCTAAACTGCGCGGTACAGGCCCTCTCTGTGATACGGCACCTATTCGCCGCCTGGTTCAGCACTGTTTTGATGCCGCCGCACACACTTTGCGTCTTTCCGGGAAAACAGAAGAAGCCGATAACCTGAATACAGCGACGGTCCATTGGTTAAGGCATACTGGAATTTCGGAAGATGTGAAAATCAGGCCGCGGGAACATGTGCGAGACGATGCGGGGCACAGTTCCAGTGTCACAACCGACCGATACATTGATGTTGAGAAGCAGGCACGCTACCAAACGGCACAAAAAAAACAGATTGAACCGACTTAGCTGCGCCCTGGTGTACTCAAAGGTCTTTTCGGGCACGCGCGCGGCATAGCCGTCAAGCTAAGGAAAATTTTATCCCCTCTCCACCGCGTGCAGCGCGGGGGAGAGGGCTGATGGTGAGGGGGTAAAAAAATTTATCACGTTAGTGATTCCTTTTTGTTTTGAAAAATGAAAGAATTCTACAAAAAATTATTAATGAATCGCTACGCGGCCTTATTTTTAGCCCCCTCACCCTACCCTCTCCCCCGCGGGGCGCGGTGGAGAGGGGATAAAATTTTCCTTAGCTTGACGGCTATGCCGCGCGCGTTCACGTGAATGAACGATTGCGCGTAGCTGTTTAAATCGTTTGATTGTAAGTCTCAGAATCCTTAACTTAATGGCAGTGACGAGGACGGGGCATCCACCAGTTCAATGTGCTCTTTGGCTAAAGGCTCTCCGAGGAAAATTTCTCCAACGGTTTGAAAGCGGTTCACGGAATCAGTCACCAGGTATTTGACACTGGAAGTTTCCAAGCCGTTCTTTTCAAGCTTTGCCTCGCAAAGCACCTGTTTTAAAGCAGCAGCGGTTGCCTCTGCTGAGTCAACCAAGGTTACCCCTTCGGGTAAAAGGGTTGTGAGTAAGGATTTAAATACGGGGAAATGCGTGCATCCCAAAAGGAGCGTGTCTTCGTCCTGAAACTCGGATAAATAATGACTAAGCGCTTCTTTGGCAACCGAATTATTTATCATTCCCTCTTCTGCTAAAGCCACCAACACACTGCAAGCACGCGCGGTGATGATTGCGGAGGGCTTATGTTCTGTAATCAGGTTTTGGTAGGCGTTGGAAGCAATGGTTGTTTCCGTGGCCAACACGATAATACGGTTATTGCGTGTGGCTTTCGCCGCAGCACTGGCACCCGGAATCACCACGCCTAATACGGGTAAATCAGGCAACATGGCTTTTAAGTGTGGCAATGCCGCAGTGGTTGCTGTGTTGCAAGCGATAACCAGGGCTTTAATTTGCCGCTCAACGAGAAGGCGTGCCATTTGCATGGCATAGTGTTGCACGGTGGCAGGGCTTTTTGTTCCATAAGGCAGCCTTGCGGTATCGCCCAGGTAGATGAAAGACTCTTGCTTTAAGGTATTTTTTAATGCACGAAGCACCGTTAAGCCGCCCATCCCGGAATCAAACACCCCAATAGGCAAATTGTTTTTATTCATCATGCTAGCATCCCTATTTTAATTTAGGCCTTTCATCGTCTCTATTTTTCTCTTCCACTTCGCCCAGCGTTTCGCGTGCCTTTACTTTAGTCCGAAAATGCCCGGTAATTTCCCTGATCTCTCCAATTGTTTTTTGAGCACCGTGGACTTTATCCCTGTTTGCAGCTTTAATTTTCGCCATGGTCTGTTTAACTCCTGCATTCTTATCGAATTTGGCATACAGTTCGTCCTGACCGAAACCGAAATAGCCTTTCGCTCGCAAACGCGTTACGAGCATATTTTTACCGAAACTGTCTTCACTAAAATATTTTGTGTTGTCAATCTGAATGGCTTTTTTATCAAAACGCATATTGGGATCGTTTTCTGCAATATAGTTAAGTGCCATGAAGATAAACCGGTTGTCTGGATGGCTCAACACCGTAATTGGATTATCGATGGTGGGCTTTTTCATACCAATAAAGGAAGCAATCGGATTTTCTTTGGTGGGTTTACTCATGCCCCCAAGCATAGTTACTGCCATCGCCATGGCGCATTCAATTTTAGCCTCTTCAAGATCCTCTTCCGTGAACCCCTCCTCCAGAAGTTTCTCACTTGGAAATTTAACCGCTGTCACGGTCATGCAAGGCGAGTAATGGACTTTTCCTTTGTTATCATAGGTTCCTGAAGCTTCTTTGGTAAAGTCGTGTTCTTCAATAAAGCGGGAAACAAATGGAGATCCTCCATGACCGCGATGGCTCATTGAGTGTTCATTAAAATACCCTTCCTGTACTTTATCCCGCACGCCATAACGTTGCGCTCTGTCTCCTCTTCTCGCCCCTACTTGCCCCTCTTGGTCGGGAACTTCTGGTCTGTCCGGGAGGTATTGTCCTTTCAAGTAGGCCGGTTTTTTTTCATTGGGGATACGCACAGTAGTCATGGATGGCAGTAAGAAGTCGATTTCTTTTCCTTCCTCAAATTGCTCAAGGGTTTTTAATACGCCCTGCTTCATTAAGGGACTGGACTTTTCAGGATTGCCATGAAGAAATTTTTGAGCTGGCTCATAAAGGGCACGCAGTTTGTTTACTTCGCGCCAATGATCTTCCAGTTCCTGGCGTCTTTTTTCTATGGCTTGACGCTGTGCTTTGGGCAATGGCTCCTCTTTACCGGGCAAACTGGCCAGTTCGGCCTTAAGGACTGCAATTTGGGTATCGCATTGCGTAAGAAAGGCATCACAAATTGTAGCCAGTTCATTACTTTCTTTTTTCATTTCGGTAAGGTATTGTTTCACTGCGATCTGAAAAGCCGGGTTTAGCCAATTGATATCGGAGGTTTTTCCTATTGCCGTTAACTTGCTGTGAATCCCGACGTTGCTATCTCGCATTTTTTTAAGCAAATGCCTTAACGCATCGGTTTTCGCTTTTTGTGCGGTAAGTGCTTCTTGATAGCCCTCAGGGGAGCGGAAATTTTGCTGGTTAAGTTTGGACTTTACTTCATCGTAGTTTTTTTGGGTTATATGGCGCGTCCAGGAAGGTTCTTGTTGTAAATGCTGTGCATAATCTCTTGCTTCTGCCTTTGCTATAAAGGCAGCCAAGCTGGTGGTTTGTTTCAAATCGTCCTGCATTGCGTTAAAATCTGCTACAGTAAACAACTCGCTTTTTGGCAAGTTTAAGCACACCTTACGCAATGCCTCTGCAGCCTTATTATTCTTATCATAAGGTAAGTTGATAAGAGCATCATTTCGCGTGCTCTGTGCAATTATGTTATTTTTTAAATCATGGTTCAATATTTCCGCTGGATCATTGTCATTTAAACCAAACGCGCTCGCTAAACCAATTTGATTTTTGCCTATATGACCCAATATTTTGCCCACATTGGCGATATATTTTTCATCATTCTCCTGTTCGTCTTCATCTTCATCCACAATATCCATTAAAAACATATTAATTTTATTTGTTTTTTTATTATCCAAGTCAATTGGCGGCCTAAACTCTGCTAAAATCGCCGCAACTTCTGCATTGTATATCTTCGCAAAATTCGCCAACCGTTTATTTTCATTGACTAAGGCTACTAAAGCAGGCGCTTCAATGTGGTTATCCCGCACCAGCTGTTTAATCGCCGCCACGTCTTGTGCTTCCAGCAAGGCGTTAAACACCTCGTCATTCTCAAGAAGCGCTTTTTGTTTAGCAAGCGAAAGCTGCTTGATGAGTTCAAACAAAGCGGGATGGGCTACTGCTTTAAATTGCGAGTTTTCCTCTGTTTTTAATTGAAAAGCCGCGTCCATTGCTTCATTTTCTTTCTGTAACCGCAATTGGTTTGCTTCGTGCTTTATCCCTGCAAGCATGCTATCTGTCAGCAGGTTGCCATTATCCCAAGTTGGAATGGTGGTTAAGTCACTAACCACAAGCTTTAGCGCATCCTCAGTAAGTAATAGGCGAAGTGTGGCATTATCAGCCTGCGCGATAGCGGTAAGGTTTTGAATGCTTGCCCCCTTCAAGCCCAGCACTATTCTTTTTTCCACCGCAAGTCGATGCAAGGCAGCAAGTCCCTCTTCCACCAACAAAAAATCCTCGCCCTCCTCTGCCACATAGGGTATCAATCCATTCCAATACGCCTCATTTACCCGGTCCTCTCCCGAGAATGCAGCCATCATTGCATCGACATTCCTGCTGTCTGCCTGGATCAATGCCTCTAACGCATTTTTCCCTTCCTCATTAGTAATGGAAAGCATGGGGTGATTTAATAAACTTGTCACATATTGATTATGGGGCATGGCGTAACTCCGTTAACCGTATACCTATATTTTAATCGTTAATTCTTAACGCTACCTTAATTTTCACTTTAAAAGAAACAAAACTGCGATAAACATCCACAAAATAGTGTTTAAAAAGTAGGAGTATTGAAAGGCTTGGTAGCTTTTTTTAGTAAACCAGTAATTAATGGCCAAAACAGGAAGAAACGAGAACGCCATCAGGAGGATTACCACGGCTATCTTGCCAGCCTCCCAGCGAAAGGGAAGCCAGGACGCCAATTGGAGGGCAAAAGCCGCTAAGGCATTACTTAGGTGGAGTAAAAAAAAGTAAAGCGGCACATCGTAGGTTACAACGAGATAACTTGCAACCAGGAGGGGGAGAGCCAGTTTCATGCCCGGAATGGCCAGAATTTTTTTAATTTGCTTGCCAAACTCAGTAGAAAATGAGATCGCAATTGCAGCAATGACTACAACCAGTGCTAAAGTCAGTGTATTCACATTAACTCTCCTTTTCCTCAAGCGTTTCCCAGCGTACATACAGCGTTGCGAGCGCTTCCTCTTCTTTTGCCAACAGTTGGTTATGCAAGGTTATTTTCTGTGCTTCCTGTTGGTAAAAATCAGGCTCGACCATTTTTAACTGTAAAGAGGCAATTTTTTTCTCCAGTTTTTCAATTTGTTGCGGTAATTGCTTTAATTCCCGCTGCTCGTTGAAATTGAGTTTAACCGAAATATTGTTTCGTTTTACTGATTTATTGGCTGTAGTAGCTTGTTCGCGCTCTTTTTTTTCAGCGCGAAAGTCATCGTAGCCACCAACGTATTCTTTAAATAGACCGGGTTCCTCATAAACTACCACGGAGGTTACCACCTGGTTAATAAAAGCCCTGTCATGGCTGATTAGTAGCAGGGTACCCGGGTAATCGACTAATAAATTTTCTAACAATTCAAGCGTTTCAATGTCCAAATCATTGGTTGGTTCATCCATTACCAATAAATTAACGGGTTTTGCAAAAAGCTTCGCTAACAATAACCGATTGCGCTCCCCGCCGGACAAGGTCGATACGGCTTGATTAAAGCGCTCCGGTGGAAAAAGAAAATCCCGCAAATAAGAGGCCACGTGTTTTTGTTTGCCGTTAATGGTGACGTGATCAGCACCATCCGCCACATTGTGCATGACCGTTTCCTGCTCATTCAAATGGCGGCGCAGTTGATCAAAATAGGCGACTTCAAGGGAGGTTCCCTGCTTGACTGTGCCGCTGTCTGGTTTTAGTTCACCCAGCAGCAAACGCACCAGCGTGGTTTTTCCACAGCCGTTGGGGCCTAAAAGCCCTATTTTATCGCCACGGGTTATTAACAAGGAAAAGTTGTTCAGTAATTGCTTATTGGGAACCTGGTAACTGAGATTATTTGCCTCAACGACGACAAATCCAGAGCGGTTTCCATCCAACGCGATGGATTGCACCTTACCCAATTGTTCTCGCCGTGCCTTGTGTTGCTCACGCATTGCTTTCAGTGCGCGCACCCGCCCTTCATTACGGGTTCGTCTTGCCTTGACCCCTGTACGAATCCAGGTTTCCTCTTCGGCCAGCCGCTTGTCGAATAAGGCATTTTGTTTTTGCTCACCTAAGCGGATCCCTTCTCGCCTGTCCAGATAGGTTTCGTAGTCGCACTCGTGACGGTACAGTTTTCCCCGGTCAATTTCCACAATGCAGTTTGCAACCTGGCTTAAAAAGGCCCGGTCATGGGTCACTACCAATACACTGCCGGGATAATTTTTAAGGTAAGCTTCAAGCCATTCGATGGCAGCAATATCCAAATGGTTGGTCGGTTCGTCTAATAATAACAAATCAGGGGCTGCAATGAGTGCTGCCGCAAGGAGTGCACGGCGCTTCATCCCGCCGGATAAATCATTCATTTGGGCATTGGAGTCAAGGCCCAAACGCGTTGCCATCATATCCACCCGCGGCAATAAATCCCACAGATGGAGTGCATCCATTTGTTCCTGGCACTTGGCCATGGCCGCCAAATCATCCGATTGCGATAAGCGATGAAAGGCTGAAAGCACTTCACCTGCCTCGCCCAGGCTTTTTACCAGGAAATGGTAAACGCTGTCCTGCTCTGTGTTTAAAGGCACTTCTTGCGTAAGGCCTGCAACACGCAAGCCATTTAATTGTTGCATTTGACCGCTATCTGGCGATAACTCGCCTTGCAACAGTTTTAGAAGGGTGGATTTACCCGCCCCGTTTCGGCCAACCAGCGCAATGCGTTCTTGCGATTTGATTTGCCAATCGGCGGACTCCAGTAATTGATTTCCTGCGAGATTTAAACTGACATTATGTAGGGAAACGATGCTCATACAAACTAATTTTTAAAGACGTTATAGTTAATTATACGTGGAAATCAAGATTGGGTGCCAGTTTTATACCCGCGATCTTCCAAAATACTCTTTTTAAAAGATCACGGGTATAACTTATTTCGGGGGCTTAGGCTAAAACCATAATGCCATCGACCTCAACTTGTGCCTTGCGAGGCAGTTCGGAAACACCAATTGCCGCTCTGGCAGGATAAGGTTTGCTAAAGTAATGGGTCATGGCTTCATTGACCAGAGGAAAATGGCTTAAATCGGTGAGGTAAACCGTGATTTTGACCAGATTACTTAAGCTTCCACCGGCTTCTTCACAGACAACTGCTAAATTGTCGAATACCTGGTTGATTTGCAGGCGAATCTCGTCACTGCACAGTTGCATTGTGTTGGGATTAAGCGGAATCTGGCCGGATAAATACACGGTATTTTCCACGCGAATCGCCTGGCTGTAGGTTCCAATGGCAGCAGGTGCCAACGCGGTTTCAATGGCTTTCATTTTTAGGAATCTCCCTGTTTTTTACGGAAAAGGCGCATCACGACTTTATTCGCACGCAAGCGGCGAATCACGCGCGCCAAATGCGAGCGGTTCCGCACGCTGATTGAAAAGGTCACGGCATTGTGGCGCCCGTCCCTGGGATCAACATGGATATTGCCAATATTGGATTCGGATTCGGAAATGGCTGTTGCCAAAGCCGCTAATACGCCCCTCTGGTTCGCCACTTCCACGGTAACATCGACCCAATACTCTCCTTCAACCTGATCGTCCCAGCGCAAAGAAATGAGTTGCTCCGGATGATTGCGTGCCTGATTAATATTAAGGCAATCACTGACATGCACAACAATCCCGCGCCCTCGCTGAAAACGCCCAACGATATTATCCCCGGGAATCGGTTGGCAACAATCGGCAAAATGAATCACCATGCCTTCTGTGCCTTTAATGGCCAACGGCCTGTTTTTGGTCGTCTTACCCAGCTCGCCGCCGTTTTGATCGCTAACCATGCGTTTAGCAATGACCATCGGCATCTGGTTGCCTATGCCAAGGGCGTAGAGCAAGTCCTCTATGCTGCGGCAACTTAAATCATGAATTAAAGCGTCGAAGGTTTCCTGCGGCACATTGTCAAAGGCATACCCTAACTCATTGAGGGATTGTTCCAGCAACCGCTTGCCCAATACAATGGACTCCGCATGTTGCTGGCTTTTTAAGAAATGACGGATATTTGAGCGCGCTTTGCCAGTTACCACAAAATTTAACCAGGATGGATTCGGATGCGCACTGGGGGCTGTAATAATTTCAACCGTTTGGCCATTAATGAGAGGGATGCTTAAAGGAACCAGGCGCCGATTGACTTTTGCAGCAATGCAGCTATTTCCTACCCCTGAGTGAACCGTGTAGGCAAAATCCACTGGAGTGGCGCCTTTGGGCAGTTCCATAATATGGCCTTTAGGCGTAAAGACATACACTTCATCCGGAAACAAATCAATTTTTACGTTTTCAATGAATTCCAGTGAGTTACCCGTGCTGCGCTGCATTTCCAACAGGCGCTGTACCCATTCCCGCGCACGCAGTTGCGCTTCATTCACTTCCAGGCCGGAGGATTTGTATATCCAATGGGCGGCCACGCCGTTTTCAGCCACTTTGTCCATGTCCCTGGTACGAATTTGCACTTCCAGCGGCACACCGAAGGGGCCAAACAAGGTAGTATGCAAGGATTGGTACCCGTTTGCTTTGGGAATTCCAATGTAATCTTTAAAGCGCTGCGGAACCGGTTTGTAAGTGCGGTGCAGGGCACCCATCACCCGATAACAGGAATCAATGCTGTCGGTGATCACGCGAAAAGCAAATACATCGGTAATTTCAGTAAAAGAGGCTTTTTTTTGCCGCATTTTGCGGTAAATACTGTACAAATGCTTTTGCCGGCCAAAGACATGTTCATAGGGGATATTGAGGTGGTTCAAGGCTTTTTCCAAGTCCTGCTCAATTTTTTGGGTTAATTCACGGCGATTGCCACGTGATTTTTCAACCGCCGACTTAATGGCCCGGTAACGCATGGGATAAAGCGCTTGAAAGCCCAAATCCTCAAGCCCGGTATAAATCGCATGCATCCCTAAACGGTTGGCGATAGGTGCATAAATTTCCAGGGTTTCAATGGCAATACGCCGTCTTTTAACGGAAGGCATAGCACCCAGGGTGTGCATGTTGTGGAAGCGGTCGGCCAGTTTTACGATGATGACACGAATGTCTTTCACCATAGCCAGTACCATTTTACGGAAATTTTCAGCCTGTGCTTCAGCGCGCGATTCAAATTTGATTTTGGTTAATTTGGTCACGCCATCAACGAGTGCAGTGACGTCTTCGCCAAATTTCTTTGTGAGTTCTTCTTTGCTAATTGCCGTGTCTTCAACCACATCGTGCAAAAGCGTTGCCATGATGGTTTGGTAGTCCAGGCGCATGCGGGCTAAAATCAAAGCGGCAGCAACAGGGTGCGTAATGTAGGGCTCCCCCGACCGGCGCATTTGCCCCTGATGCGCTTTTTCAGCTACCAAATAGGCTTGATAGCATTTTTCAATAAGCGGCTGCTCAAGGTAGCATTTAAGCTCTTCATCCAACTCCTTAAAGTAGCTCACAAAGCACTCCCCTACTCTCAAATACTGCTAACATCATTTAGATTACAGCCTCTTTACCGCCAAAAAATGCCTTTAATTAGCATTAATGCCTGAAAAATGGGATAAAAGCAATAGGGATTGTTACCGCAAAGCCCTCCAAAAAGAGACGAACCGTGGTCTGGTGGGCTTTTCTTTTTTTCAGAGGAACTCAGGTAAAGCATGCCCTTTGGGATTCAGGCATGCCCGCAAGGATTTAATCTTTATCCAAAATATCGGCTGTAATGAAACCCTCAGCAATTTCACGCAGAGCCACTACGGTAGGTTTGTCGTTTTCCCACTCAACCATGGGTTGTTCACCCAGCACAGCAATTTGCCTTGCGCGCTTTGTAGCAACCATAACTAACTCAAAACGATTCTCAACATGCTCTAAACAATCTTCAACAGTTACACGTGCCATAGTAATCTCCGCGGTTGCAACAAACAACTTTAATCAAAGTTGCTTTCAAAACATTCTATTTTACTGGGAAGCCAGCAGGAATGAAAGTAATTTTCGTTCTTTTACCGCTTGCCGGGTCATTCGTAACCGATTAACCCTTACAATTGCTTCCAATTCGCAAGCCGCCTTATCGAAATCGTCGTTAATAATGAGGTAGTCAAATTCTTTAAAATGAGTTAACTCATCTTTTGCATTTTGCATGCGATGGCTAATGACTTCTTCATTATCCTGTTTTCTATCCTGCAATCGTTGTTGCAACACCGTTAAAGAGGGGGGGATAACAAATACTGAAATGGCCTCGGGATAGAGCCTTTTAATTTGCTGGGCACCTTGCCAGTCTATATCCAGAACCACATCAATTCCTGCTTTTAAACGGGTGTTTATCTGGGCTTTGGACGTACCGTAATGGTGCTTGAAAACGAGCGCATGCTCCAGAAAATCCCCCGCTTTTATCATTTCTGAAAAGGTTGGTTCTTCAATAAAAAAATAATCAACCCCGTCCTTTTCTCCCGGACGTATTTTGCGCGTGGTGTGGGAAGTTGATATTTCAATGTCATCTACTGTGCTAACAAGTTTTTTTACAAGGCTTGTTTTTCCGCCTCCTGAAGGCGCTGCGACAATAATTAAGTTACCGGAATAAGAGTCAGTCATCTTCATTACTCTATATTTTGAATTTGTTCACGCATTTGCTCAATGAATACTTTGATATCCACTGCATTCTGAGTCAATGCTACCGAGTCGGATTTTGCACTTAAGGTATTTGCTTCGCGATTCAATTCCTGCATTAAAAAATCAAGCCGTCGACCCGAGGCTTTTCGGTCCTGTAGGGCTTTGGCGACTTCCAGGGCATGGGTTTGCAACCGGTCTAGCTCTTCACTGACATCAAGACGCGTCAGCAGAAGGGCTATTTCTTGCTCCACACGGCCATTATCCACTTCAAGATGCAAGGCATGTAAACGGGCAAGTAATTTGGTTTTCATTTGAGCCATCGAGGCATGTACTTCTTTTTTAGCCTCCAAAACCACTTGATTTAATTGCTGTAGACGGCTTTCTATATGCGTTTTTAAGGCTGAGCCTTCTGTTTTTCGCATGTTGACAAGCTCGGTTAATGCCGTTTCAAATAGCGCCTTGATGTCTGCACTGGCTTTTTCCATATCCGGTTGCGCAACCTGTATGACACCAGGCCAGGCAAGCAAATCAGTTACCGCAAGGTTATTCACTACTTTTTTTTCCAAAGCGAGTTGCGCGCCAATTTCCAGTAATTTATCAACCAGGGGCTGATTAATTGAGACGGAGGAAGCGCTGCCGGCAAAATCCTGAAATTTAAGCTGGCACTCAAGCTTGCCCCGACTCACTGTATCACGCAGCATAGCTCGCAACGCATTTTCCATAAAACGAAAGGCTTCGGGCAGCCGAAAGCTCACATCGAGATAACGGTGGTTGACTGAACGAATCTCCCAACAAAAAGTGCCCGCATCCAATTGGGTTTGCGCTCTTGCAAAAGCAGTCATGCTTTGAATCATAATTACACTAAAGAATCCAACTTGGGGCGACTATAAACCAAATTTGTACAAATGCAAAGGTGCAACGTGAGGAAGAAATGTTTATACTTGCTGCTTTTTACCAAGGATTAATATGCGCCCGAGTAACCGTGAAGCCAATCAATTACGTCCCATCAAAATTACCCGTCAATATACCAACCACGCAGAAGGCTCGGTTCTTGTCGAGTTCGGTCAAACTCGCGTGCTGTGCAATGCCTCCGTTGTAGACGGTGTGCCGCGCTTTTTAAAAGGTAAAAATCAGGGCTGGATAACCGCGGAATACGGCATGTTGCCGCGCGCAACCCACAGCCGTACTGAACGGGAAGCTAGCCGAGGCAAGCAAGGCGGTCGAACTCTTGAAATTCAGCGCCTGATTGGCCGCTCACTGAGAGCCTGTATCGATTTAAAAGGATTAGGTGAAGTGACCTTAACCCTCGACTGCGATGTCATACAGGCTGATGGGGGCACGCGTACTGCGGCCATTACTGGTGCCTGCGTTGCCCTGCACGATGCGCTCGCCTGGATGGTAAAGCGTGAAAAAATTCGAAAAATGCCAGCCTTTAACTACGTTGCTGCCGTGTCAGTGGGAATTTATCGCGGACAGCCCGTGTTAGATTTGGATTATGCAGAAGATGTGTTAGCGGAAACCGATATGAATGTGGTCATGAATGAGCAAGGTCAATTCATTGAAATTCAGGGTACCGCTGAAGATAAAAGTTTTTCCAGAGAAGAGCTCAATAACATGTTAGCTCTGGCAGAAGGCGGCATTCAACAATTGTTTGCTCTGCAAAAAGGCGAATAACCTTTAACCCAGGCAACCCGGTACCCCCCGGGTTGCCAATTAACGCTTGATAAGAACACCATGCGTATTAAACACGCCATCTCACAGCTCAACACACTGATTGATAACACGGCAGCAAATCCTGAAAAAGTCCTGCTGCTTGCCGTTAGCAAAGGACAATCTATCGAGTCGATGCAAGAAGCCTTCGAAGGAGGGGTAGCTCACTTTGGCGAAAATTATTTGCAAGAAGCACTGGTAAAAATGCAAGCCCTGCAATCCCTGCCCCTATGCTGGCATTTTATTGGCCCTCTTCAAAGCAATAAAGCAAAACGCATTGCAACCCATTTTAGCTGGGTGCATAGCCTTGGTAATGAAAAAACAGCAAGAATATTGTCCGCATTTCGCCCCGCACACTTCCCCCCTCTCAATGTCTTAATTCAAGTAAATCTTGATGAAGAAGAGACAAAAGGCGGTGTGAGTGCCAAGGATCTGCGTTCGCTTGCGAAAACGCTCAGCGAGTTACCCCATTTGCGATTACGCGGCTTAATGGCCATTCCCAAACCGCGCCTTGATGAAACAGAGCAATATGAGAGTTTTATGCGCTTGAATCGCTTGTTAGCCCAACTGAATCAGGAGCTTAACCTCTCCATGGATACGCTATCCATGGGAATGAGTGAGGATTTGGTTGCTGCAATACGTGCAGGCAGTACAATAGTACGTATCGGACGTGCAATATTTGGTGAGAGAGCATGAATATTTGTTTTATCGGGTTTGGCAACATGGCAAAAGCCATTGCCTTGGGTTTGCAAGCGCACTGGAGTGATTGCCACCTTTTTGCCGCCGCCCCAAGCCTTTCCATAGGCAATACAGACGGCATACGCACCCATCCTGATAATTTAGCCCATTTAAAAACAGCCTCTGTGGTTATTCTTGCCGTAAAGCCCGAAAAAATGGCCGCTACACTCAATGAAATAAAATCGGCCATCCCCAAACATTGCCTGGTGATCTCAGTGGCCGCAGGAATAAATACCGCTTTTTTAGAGGCGCATTGTCCCCCAAAACAAGCGATCGTTCGCGCCATGCCAAACATTGCATGCCAAACCGGCAGTGGAGCGTGTGCCCTGTTTGCCAACCCTTGCGCGAGTGAGGAACAGCGTCACTTGACCGAGAGGCTTTTTACCTGCTCAGGCATTGTGACCTGGGTTAAAGAGGAAAAGGACATCGATTCCTTTACCGCCTTGTCAGGAAGCGGTCTTGCCTATGTTTTTTTATTTTTGGAAGCCATGATTCAGGGCGCGTCCCAATTGGGAATTGAAAGGGACATTGCCCGCACCTTTGCTCTCCAAACAATGAAAGGTGCTCTCGATTTGGCAAAGAAAAGCCCCCTTGAAATAAAAGCGCTGCGAACACAGGTTACATCCCCTGGCGGTACTACGGAAGCCGCAATTGTCCAATTACAAAAACTGGGGTTTGAAGAGGCCATCTGCACCGCAATGCAGGCTGCCGCTGCGAAGGCCAAAGCCCTTGGCGCGTAAAGCGAACGTGAACAATGAAATAGCTTGCTATTCGCTCCACTCAAGATAAAATTTGCGCTAAATTGGCGGGATTTTGTAACTTCCCAGGTTTTATTGTACACAATAAACCAACGTCACCCTGAATAATGGGAAGGATTTCCTGAATGACGTACCTGGAAAGTTACTGGATTTTTCATTTCGGCCCTTAATACAAGCAGTTCATTTGGTGAGATTACTATGTCAGGAACATTCGCTGTGAGTTATTTTTTAATTACGCTTTTTTTTAGCCTTCTGTTATTTGTTTTATGGGCGCGTATTTTTTTGCGCTTTGCTAAAATTTCTACGCTAAACCCCATGAGTCGGCTCATTTATACCGTCACTGATGTTCTGGTAAAACCGATTGATGGACTTGTTTCCCCAAAAAAACCGCAACTTCGGCGTTACGATGGAGCCTGTTTTATCGCCCTTGTTTTAGTGGAGTTCGTTAAATTTATTGTATTGAGCTTTTTGTTTTATGGCGCTTTGATGCCAGTCAGTTATTTGCTGCTTTTTGTGTTTGCCGATCTTGTCGTGCAGCCCTGCAATTTACTTTTTTACCTCATTTTGATTCGCGTGGTAATGCACTACATGAATCCCGATTGGAAAACGCCGTTTGCAGAGGTTATTTATAAAGTAACTGAGCCTGTTCTCTCCTATGGCCGGTGCGTTATTCCTAACATTTCGGGTTTTGACTTTTCACCCTTTATTATTTTACTCGTTTTAAAAGTGGTAACTATTTTCATGACCGCCTCACTGCCTTTAAAGCTCATATAAAAAAAGGCTCTGCAAAACACCGTCTTTAAGGCTATAATTGAAACAAGTTGAACCTACTTTGAGGTCGTTTATGAACCGTTTACTCCAGGTTTTAGGAATTGCCTCGTTTTCTTTTAATGCACTAGCCGGTGTTCAATCTTTTTATTGTCCGGAAAATCACGGCTACATTAACGTGGGGATGACCAAAGACGCGGTAACTGCAGCCTGCGGTCAACCCTTGAGCCAACAGCAATCGAATCAGCCGGTTATGCAAAAAGTTCCGGTTAAGCAGCTTATGTACAACAACATGGGCTCGCAAAAAGCGTTTTACGGGGTTTGGTCTATCCCCACCGGCATTAGCGGCGGCACGTCCTTGCAAGTAAATGTGGTCAATAATAAAGTGAAGTCGATAAGTGTCAATGGCTCTGGCTCTAATGCCTTCTCAGTCTGCGGTGGGGCGAGCATTCAGGTGGGCGATCCCGCTTCAAAAGTCTATGGTGCCTGCGGTAATCCTTCGGTTGTAAACCAAACGTATATTAACCAACCCATTCAATCCAACCAAAAACCAGAGGTATGGATTTATCAACCGGGACAATATCAACAACCAATTACCTTGACATTTATCAATGGCAAATTACAATCCATCGATTAACTGATCAGGAAATATAAAAATGAGCGAAACAGTCGACGATTTAACAATTGCATACAGCGAAGATGGAAAGGAAACCATTAAAGAATTGGGTAAGGAGATCTTAACAAAAGGCGCATGGACCACCATCATGTTTCGTTACCAGGATTGGGAAAACAGCAAACAAGCTTTTGGTCCTGTGAAATACTCCATCCGAAGGTATCAAAAACGCAATAATCAATATTGGATGAAATCCAAATTTAATATCTCCAGTGAAGATCAGGCGCGTAAAATAATTGATGTACTAACGAATTGGTTAGCTTGCAAAGAATAAAGCCACCTCATCCCTAAACAACAACCGCCATAACCTGAGAGCACGACTTTTGTCAATGCGCTTGCATTATGGCGTATTAATCAATGCATCCGAATGCTTTTGTGGCATACGCCATAACAGAAAACGCTATCCGGTTTGCAACAAGGGCATTTTATTTAATACGATGCCTTGATGCAGCAAAGTGCAATCAAGGTTTCATTAGGTCTAAAGGAAATTAAAAGAAGTCGGTCGATAAGCCGGGTTCTGTCGCGGGCAATCATTCATCTGGGACATGTGTCACCACATGCCTCAAGCAACCTACCCGAATCCCGCATGGGCCATGCGTTCCTGCCCGAAGGCAGGAGGGATTCCTATTTGGTCTTGCTCCAGGTGGGGTTTTCCCTGCCACGACTGTTGCCAATCGCGCGGTGCGCTCTTACCGCACCATTTCACCCTTACCTTTTCTGCCAGTAAACTGACAGGAAAGGCGGTATATTTTCTGTGGCACTTTCCGTAGGCTCGCGCCTCCCAGGCGTTACCTGGCACCCTGCCCTATGGAGCCCGGACTTTCCTCCCCTTGCAAAGCAAAGAGCGATTGCCTGACCGACTCTGTTATCAATACTAGCAGAGTGCTTAGCCAAAGACCAGAAATATCTTGCTTTTCTTATTAACCACGCGTTCCAATGAATTCGTCATCAAAATAACGCTTGAGTTTAGTACGTAAAGTACCACGGCTTACACCAAGAACACGCGCTGCTTTGGATTGATTGTAACGTGTTAATTCCATAACGGTACGGAATAAAGGCGCTTCAACTTCTTCAACAATCAACTGATACAGATTCAGATTATTGTCTTTATTGCCAACTGCGTTTAAATATCCTTTAACGGCGGTAATCACTTGCTGGGTTAACGCTTCGTTATATTGTTCAACTTGCTGCATAACTGCACTCATTTTCCTCTCCAAAAACTCAAAAAAAAACTACGATCTTACTCGTTTATTCGGCTTAGACAGCCATAGAACAAACACCATGAACGATATAGTATCAAATATAATAAACTATGTAAACATTGTTTTAATGATATTCATTTATTAAGGGAAGCTTAAGGAAATTTTCATCACTTTTCAAGTATTTTAATGCGATCTGAAGCAATTTAATTTCACTTGACCGTTAACTGTCCACCGTAAAGCTTTCACCGCACCCGCACTGGCCGGTTTGATTTGGATTTTGAAAGACAAATTTATAATTTAATCCTTCTTTGACATAATCCATCTGCATTCCCTTTAAATAAGGGTAGCTGCCTTTGTCGATGTAAAGATTCAACGCTTCCGTGAGTGGTTGGATACAATCGTTTTCCGATGGAGCCTGCACATAATCAATGACATAGGAAAGCCCGGAACAACCGGTTTTTTTAACCGACAGGCGAATGCCTTTGCACTCTTCTTGCCTGGCCAGGTAATTCACCACATGTTGCAGAGCTGCATCCGTCAAGTGAATTCCCTGGGTGGTATCGCTGACATGTTGCATTACTTCACTCATGATTTTTCCTCTTGTAATTTGAATTGCATCAATAAAATAATTTCCCGGTAACCGTCTTCTAGTTGCAATGCCACCGAGTAGCGAGTTTTTGGGATGCCTAGTTGCTTTGCAAAATCAAGATGCGTATAACAAGGATGTTGATTCACATCACTTCCCTCTAACTGCCGGCAAAGCCACTCAAGACCTGCAATAAGGTAAGGGTTTCCGTAGGCTTTGAAGCGCCCCTGAGTAATTTTCCCCTCTTTTGCGAGCAGGTAGAGGTCAAAAAAATCCCCTCGCCCTCTTGCGCCACTACGGCAATGGAAAACAAAAGGATTGGATTGCGTTATAACTCCCACATGCTGTGGAGCAAAAAAACAGGATTCAACAAGTTTATTATACATGATCTGGCGATATTTCGTGCAAACGGTTAATCTGATTAACGATTATATCAATAATTTGGGGGACTTGCTCTTTTGTCGTGAAT
The DNA here is from genome assembly GCA_041659885.1 of Tatlockia sp. Classification (GTDB taxonomy): domain Bacteria; phylum Pseudomonadota; class Gammaproteobacteria; order Legionellales; family Legionellaceae; genus Tatlockia. The sequence continues at coordinate 105,488 of JBAZXN010000003.1, read as the reverse complement.
CGGCCAATGGACAGGCGAATGGAACTGTAAGCGGACTCATCATCCAATCCGATTGCCCGCAACACATAGGAAGGTTGCAAACTGGCGGCGGCACAGGCCGAAGTGGTTGAAACAGCGATATCTTTTAAAGCAAACAAAAGCGATTCGCCATCAATTCCTGCAAAGGTAAGATTCAAATTACCGGCAATACGCTGTGTTGCATGCCCGTTTAAACGGATGCCTGGGAGATGTTTAATCCCCTCCCACAACTGATTACGCAGTGCTAAAAGGCGCGCCTGTTCTTCTTCACGCACGCGTTCTGCAAGGGCAAATGCCTCGCCCATACCCACTATCTGGTGCGTGGGCAAGGTACCCGAACGCAAACCGCCTTCATGCCCGCCGCCAAAGGAGAGAGGCTGCAAACGCACCCGGGGTCTGTGGCGCACAAACAAGGCGCCCATGCCCTTTGGACCATACATTTTGTGTGCGGAAAACGACATGAGGTCAACCGGTAACTGAGTTACGTCAAGCGCTAACCGGCCAGCACTTTGTGCGGCATCAACATGAAAAATAATTCCCTTATTTTGTAAAAGCTGACCAATTGCCACAATATCCTGAATGACGCCAATTTCGTTATTAACCTGCATAATGGAAACAAGAATCGTGTCTTCACGGAGTGCTTCGGCTAGCGCATTAAGCGCTAATAAACCATCCGGCTCAGGTTTTAGGTAAGTCACTTCAAACCCTTCTTTTTCCAACTGGTGGAAACTGTCAAGCACCGCTTTATGCTCTGTCTGCATGGTGATGAGGTGTCGGCCTTTACGCTGATAAAAACGGGCGGCCCCTAAAATAGCCAGGTTGTCGGCTTCCGTGGCGCCCGAGGTAAAAACAATTTCTTGCGGCGCACAGTGGATAGCCAAAGCAATCTGTTCTCTGGCATATTCTACCGCTTCTGCGGCCTGTTTACCGTAGATATGCGTGATTGAGGCAGGATTACCAAAATGCCCATCTGGCCCCAGATAGTGGCTCATTTTTTCAATAACACGCGGGTCAACCGGTGTAGTCGCCATGTAATCCAGATAGATAGGCAATTCACTCATCTTGCAAATCCTCCTGTTTTTTTCGCACAGGGTTCAAGGCGTATTGCGTTTGGCTTAACATGCCGCGCAAAATACTGACCTCCATCCGCTCAAGGCGGGCGCGATTAAACAAACGCCTGATGCGTTGTTGCAATCGCCTTGTGGGATTCGTTGGCTTTAAAAATTGCACAGCCTGCATAACTTGCGTTAAATGCGCGTAAAATTGCTCAACCTCATCGGCACTGGCCAACTCGTCCTGCCGGCATTCTACTTTTGCCACCGGCGATAACAATTCCATACGCAATTCATAAGCAACAATTTGCACCGCTTGCGCAAGATTTAAGGAACTGTATTCGGGGTTAGAGGGAATATTTACATGATAATGGCAGCGCAATAATTCCTCGTTGGTAAGTCCTGAGTGCTCACGTCCAAACACAATAGCAACCTGGGTATTGTCCGGCAACCCTGCCACATGCTTTGCACACCCATTCGGCGTTAGTCCAGGCAAGGATACCCCGCGCGGCCTGGCTGAGGTAGCAAAAACCAGATTGATCCCGTGAAGGGCTTCATCCAGGGTATCCACTACAGTGGCCTGCATTAAAATATCATCCGCCCCTGCAGCCAAATCATAAGCCGTGGGATGCGGATAGGATTTTGGGGCGACCAGATAGAGGTTTGTCAGTCCCATGGTTTTCATAGCCCTTGCTGTTGAGCCAATGTTTCCGGGATGTGAAGTAGCAACTAACACGATTCGAATGGAGTTTATGTTCATAATTTAAGTCTTTTATCTGTTAAGATAGCAACTATAACAGCAATGACTTCTCTCTGTACAAAAAAAATGTGATAGAATCGCCACACTATTAAAAACGAGTAAAAAAATGCAACCATTATTAAATATTGCCATCACCGCAGCACGGCTTGCCGGAGATATCGTTGTACGCCACATGGAACAGATAGACCGAATAAAAATCACGGCAAAAAGTGCGACCGAGTACTTTAGCGAAGTGGACATTAAAGCCGAGCAGGCCATTATCCATGCTATCCACAAAGCCTATCCTGAACACGGAATTATTGCGGAAGAAAGCGGCATTTATAATGACGGAGCGGAGTCGGTCTGGATTATTGACCCCCTGGATGGCACAACCAATTACTTGCATGGTTTCCCCTTCTATTCTATCTCCATCGCCCATCGTGTGAAAAACCGCATTGAACACGGCGTGGTTTACGACCCCCTTCGGCATGAATGCTTTTCCGCAAGCCGCGGCCGGGGAGCGCAGCTCAATGATCGGCGCATTCGGGTATCCAAACAAACGCAGTTGGCTGCCTCATTACTCGGCACAGGCTTTCCCTTTCGCAATGAAGCAATCGCAAAACGCTTCATGCCCACTTTTGAAGCCTTAATGGGAAATTGCGCAGGCGTTCGACGAACCGGTTCCGCAGCCCTTGATTTGGCTTATGTCGCCAGTGGACGCCTGGATGGCTTGTGGGAATTTGGTTTGCGTCCCTGGGATATTTCTGCCGGCGCGTTGCTAGTGAAAGAAGCGGGCGGATTGGTGAGCGATATGGATGGCGGTGAAGAGTACCTTAAAAAAGGAGACATCGTTGCCGGAACACCGAAGGTGTTTAAAGCCCTCTTGCAAACCTTAATACCTGCCTTAAAAGGCCAACTTTAAACAAGATAGCAGGATAATGGATAATGCTTGGGGCGTTATCCTGCTACCTGGCTGCGCCCTTGCCTGAGAAGCGGGCCAAGCAAGTTAATTAAAAGCCCGCAAAGCACCAGAAAACAAGCCAGAACCTTCCAGGATTGAAAAGGCTCCCCAAGCCATACCACCGAGCTTAAAACACCTACAATAGGCACAAGCAGCGTAAAGGGAACCACCGTACCCACAGGGTGCCGGCTTAATAACCAATTCCAAATCCCATACCCCACCCAGGTAGACAAATACACAATGTAGACGATGGCAATCAGGCTTTGCCAGGATAAGTGCACCAGGCTATCGATAATGGTTTGGTAGCCATCGAAGTAAAAAGAAAGTCCCATCATTGGGATAAAAGCAAAAAAACTGCCCCAGATGACGAGTGCTATCATGCTATCGCTCTTATTTTTCTTGGTAATGAGATTCCCAGCCCCCCAGGTTGCAGCCGCACCAAGCAGGCACAAAAAGCCAACCAGCGAAATACTTCGGTCGAAATGCAAGGCAATCAGGCCAATCCCGAGGAAGGCAACAAAGGCGCCAAGAAGCTGCCAGCGCGTGGTGCGCTCTTCCAGCAAGATTGCCGCAAACAACATACTGAAAAAAACCTGCGTTTGCATAATAAGCGAGGCCATACCAGCCGTCATGCCAAGGTGCATACCCACAAACACAAAAATAAATTGCAAACCAAACATCACCAACCCATATAAGGCGATGATTCGAAAGGGTAAATTAGGCGGTTTAATAAAAAAAACAGCAGGAACACTGGCCAGTAAAAAGCGCAGGGCGCAAAGCAGTAAAGGGGCTATTTCATCCAGGGCTAACTTCACGAAAAGAAAGTTAATCCCCCAAATAAGAACCACTAACAGTGCAAGAAAAAGATGTCGAATAGGCATGGTTTTTTAAAATCGAAAGGAATCCGAGCCATTGTACCATAAATTGGGATTTTTTTGTTCAATTAATTTTGACAAAAATTAGGCGCCAGTGGCACTCGGCCAAGGCGCCTTGCGGTTAACCCATTGCATCCAGTGTAATTCCTGACTTCGCTCCCAGAGCGGCAGGTAACTCTGCAACCATCGAGGCGCCAATGTTTTTGGCAACCCGCTCCAATACATTCGGTTTATAGGTATAATCCACCACTTTATCGAGATGAATCACTTCACGCATCAGTTGACCACTGCTTGCAAACCCATCAATTAAACCGCGCTCTTTAGCCTGGATTCCTGTCCAAAAAAGCCCTGAAAAGGTCAACTCATCGATTTTTAGCCGGTCCCCACGCCCCTCTTTTACCCGCGCGATAAAAACCTGATGAATTTCATCCAGCATGGTTTGCAGTCTTTGTGTCTGGTTGGGAGATGGCGTTGAAAAGGGATCAAGAAACCCTTTGTTTGCTCCTGCCGTTTGCAAGCGGCGGGTAATACCCAATTTTTGCATGGCATCTACAAAACCGAACCCATTGTATAAAACACCAATTGAACCAACAAGGCTTGAAGGGTTCGCATAAATTTCTTCCGCTGCTGAGGCAATATAATAGGCTGCAGAAGCACAGGTATCCACACAAACCGCATAAAGTCTGACATCGGGGTATTTTTTACGGTAATACTGCACCGTATTGTACATGTAGTCCGCTTGCACGGGGCTTCCACCGGGGCTGTTAATGCGTAAGATCACGGCTTTTAATCCCGCACTGTCATAGGCTTCATCAAGGCTTTTGGCCAAATTTTCCGAACTGCTGCTTTGAGAATCGCTGATTGTCCCATTGATATCCACTAACCCGACATGGGGTTTGGCGCGCAGATTTTTGTCTTCCTCAGACAGGCTAAATAAACAAAAGGCCGCCAGTAAAATAAGGCTTAACAGAATAACTCGCATAATCAAACGGGTGCGGCGTTTGCGTTTTTGTTCACGAAGGTATTCAATAACAAGTTGATTTAATACGGTTTGTGAACCAATATTTTCATTAGCAGTGGAATTATTCATGGTGGTTACTACTTGATTTTGGCATAAGAGGCCCTATTTTACGGTAGGTAACGATTAATTTAAACAATAATTGCTCATTAACGAGGGTGCTTTTATGCGAATGGACAAACTTACCTCTAAATTTCAGATGGCTTTAGCCGATGCACAATCCCTGGCTCTTGGCCGCGACAATGGCTTTATTGAACCCGAGCACCTGATGAAGGCACTCCTTGATCAGCAAGGGGGCACCAGCAGACCCCTGCTGACCAAAGCTTCGGTTAATCTTTCGCAATTGCGATCGCTTCTTGACACAGCACTCGATAATCTGCCCAAAGTAACCGGCACAGGCGGTGACATCCATATTTCAAACGCCTTAAACCGCCTGCTTAATTTAACCGATAAATTAGCACAGCAACGAAAAGACGCCTACATTTCCAGTGAACTCTTTATTCTGGCAGCGATAAGTGAATCCGGCACGCTGGAAAAATTGCTAAAACAGGCCGGTGCGGAGAAACAAACGATTGAAAAAGCCATTGATGCCTTGCGTGGCGGGGAAACGGTGAACGACCCCAACGCCGAAGAGCAGCGTCAGGCGCTCGAGAAATATACGCTGGATTTAACCGAACGTGCGGAGCAGGGAAAACTGGATCCGGTGATTGGGCGGGACGATGAAATACGGCGCACCATTCAGGTATTACAGCGCCGCACAAAAAATAATCCGGTGCTTATCGGCGAACCCGGGGTAGGAAAAACGGCCATCGTGGAAGGATTGGCACAACGCATTGTGAACGGGGAAGTCCCTGAGGGCTTAAAAAATAAACGGCTGCTTTCCCTGGATATGGGATCGTTAATCGCTGGAGCCAAATTTCGCGGGGAGTTTGAAGAGCGTTTAAAAGCGGTCTTAAATGATTTGGCAAAGCAGGAAGGGCAAGTCATTTTATTTATTGACGAGCTGCACACCATGGTTGGGGCAGGCAAGGCAGAAGGCGCGATGGATGCAGGCAATATGCTCAAACCGGCTTTAGCACGGGGTGAGCTGCACTGCATTGGAGCCACCACGCTGAATGAATACCGGCAATACCTTGAAAAAGATGCCGCCCTTGAAAGGCGTTTCCAAAAGGTCTTTGTCAAGGAACCAACGGTAGAAGACACGATTGCCATTTTGCGTGGCCTTCAGGAGCGCTACGAAGTCCACCACGGGGTGGATATTACTGATCCTGCACTGGTTGCAGCAGCGACCCTTTCGCACCGCTACATCACCGACAGGCAGCTTCCCGATAAAGCCATTGATTTGATTGATGAAGCAGGCAGTCAAATCCGAATGGAAATTGATTCCAAACCGGAAAGCATGGATAAACTGGAAAGGCGTCTGATTCAACTTAAAATTGAGCGTGAAGCCTTAAAAAAAGAGCACGATGAAGCTTCTAAAAAACGGCTTGGCGATTTACAAAAAAGCATCGATGAACTTGAAAAAAGCTATGCGGATTTGGAAGAAATATGGAAAGCAGAAAAAGCGACGTTGCACGGCGCCAATCAAATAAAAGAAAATCTTGAGCAAGCAAAAATTGAGTTGGAAACCGCACGACGTGCCGGTGATTTGGGCCGCATGTCCGAACTGCAATACGGCCGTATACCAGAACTTGAGAAACAATTAGCCAGTGTCACTGCGCTGGAAAATCAGGAAAGCTCGGAAAACAAACTGGTGCGCTATAAAGTCACTGAGGAAGAAATTGCTGAAGTCGTTTCCAAATGGACAGGCATTCCGGTTTCGAAAATGCTTGAGGGGGAGAAGGAAAAATTACTGCACATGGAAGAAGCCTTGCACCAACGCGTCATTGGCCAAAATGAAGCGGTGGATGTGGTTTGCAATGCCATCCGCCGCTCGCGTGCAGGATTAAGCGACCCCAATCGCCCGATCGGATCGTTCCTGTTTCTAGGCCCAACGGGCGTGGGTAAAACCGAACTGTGCAAAGCATTAGCAGGATTTTTATTTGATACCGAAGAAGCCATGGTTCGGTTAGATATGTCTGAATTCATGGAAAAACATTCCGTAGCACGCTTGATTGGCGCCCCCCCTGGCTACGTCGGTTACGAGGAAGGCGGCTATCTGACCGAAGCGGTACGGCGTCGTCCCTACTCAGTTATTTTGCTGGATGAAGTGGAAAAAGCGCACCATGATGTGTTTAACATTTTACTCCAGGTGCTGGATGACGGGCGCCTCACCGATGGCCAGGGTCGAACCGTTGATTTTCGCAACACGGTGATTGTGATGACCTCCAACTTAGGCTCTCACCTCATACAGGAGATGGGCAGCAAAGCAAGTTATGAGGAAATTAAGCTCGCCGTGATGGAAGTGGTTGGTCAACATTTCCGACCGGAATTTATTAACCGCATTGACGATACCGTGGTGTTTCACTCGCTCTCGAAAGAACAAATCGCCAATATTGCCGCGATTCAAATCAGCTACCTGCAACATAGGCTCAAACAACAGCGTATTGAATTGAAGGTCAGTTCAGATGCCTTAACGCACCTTGCCGAAGCGGGATTTGATCCAGTATATGGCGCAAGGCCGCTTAAACGAACCATTCAGCAAAAATTCGAAAATCCGCTTGCACACGCCTTATTGAGCGGGGAGTTTAAGCCAGGGGATACGGTTGAAGCATTGTGGAAAGAGGGGCATTTGGAGTTTAAGGTTAAATAAGAGCAACCCCTGGTTACGCTGCGCTGCACCAAGACTACGTTGGATTAAACAGTAGCCTTGGTGCAGCCATATCCTTCCCCACAAGTATGGTTAAAAATTAGCAGGAGTATAAAAAGAAGATTAGTTGTAACTACTCAGGTTCCCTTCTCCCGCCAGCGGGAGAAGGTGCCCGAAGGGCGGATGAGGGTAGTTTAAAATATAAGAAAAAACACTTGCAAAAACAGATGGATAGGATCAAATAGTCGAATGAAATCAACGACTCCCACACTTGAATCTTTATTGGCAATCATTGAAGCTCAAGCTGAAACGATAAAACAGCTACAAGCAAAGATAGCTGATCTCGAAAAAAGTCGGAATAAAAACGGCGGGCAATTAGGTCACAAAAGGGAAACACTAAAGCAAGTTGCTTTCCCGGACGCTGTTATCACACCTCCTATTACTCATTACCCGGACTGTGGTAAGGAAATAAACCTTTTTTTAAACTACCCTCATCCGCCCTTCGGGCACCTTCTCCCGCCGGCGGGAGAAGGTGCCTGAGTAGTTACAACTAATCTTCTTTTTATTACTCAGGATAATTTTTAACCATATTTATGGGGAAGGATATGGGTGCAGCGCAGCGTAACCAGGTTTTTCCTTTTAAACACGCTTCAGTATTTTAACGCAATCTGCTCCGTTAACTGTTGGTGAATATTATCAAAGCCGCGATTTGACATCACCAATACCGCATCGCCCGGTTTTAGCTCCCGCACCAGATTGGTTACAATCGATTGGGTATCAGGCAACACCTGGTAGGGGCAAATCCAGTCTTTTGTGGCGTCTTCCATTGCATGTTGCGGTTTAAGAACAAATGCTCCATCGACTGTGGCCAGCGCTTTACCCATTGCCTCGGTGTGCACGCCGGTTTTCATCGTGTAGGAAGCAAACTCCAGCACAGCAAAAATACGTTGGTGCCTATTGCTTTGTTGTAATGCATGAATGGTTTTGGTGATTGCCGTGGGGTGGTGGGCGAAATCATCGTACACGGTTATGCCGTGGTGGTCTGATTTGACTTCCAAACGGCGCTTGACCGGCTTAAAACCCGCCAAAGCCTTTGCCGCCTTATCCACCGCAACTCCCGCATAAGCACTGGCGGCAATCGCTGCCAACCCATTTTCCACATTAAAGTGCCCTATCAAGGACCAATTGACCTCGGCAAGGCATTCCCCCTTGTGCCAGACTTTAAACGCTTGCCCGCTTTCATTAATCAATTCTGCCCGCCAATCCGCCTCGCCATGCAGGGCAAACTCTGCAACGGCTGAATAAATCCCCTGCTGTACTACCGCATTCAAAGCGGCATCATCGCGGGGTTTGATAACCATTCCCTTGCCTGGAATCGTTTTTAAATAAAAATGAAATTGTTGCTGAATTGCGGCAAGATCAGGATAGATATCGGCGTGATCGAATTCCAGATTATTGAGGATAGTGATTTCCGGACGATAATGCATTAATTTGGGCCGTTTATCAAAAAAAGCCGAATCGTATTCGTCCGCCTCAATAACAAACAAAGGCCCTGTACCCAGTTGGGCACTGGTATTAAAGTTGGTTGCTACCCCGCCAATCAGGAAACCGGGTTCACAGCCTGTTTGCTGTAAAATGTGCGCTATCATCGAGGTTGTGGTGGTTTTACCGTGCGTGCCTGAAACCGCTATTACACGGTAGCGCGACAAAATATGCTCCGCCAGCCATTGCGGGCCTGAGGTATAATTTTTTCCGGCATTAAGTACCGCTTCAATGACAGGCATACCGCGCTTTACGGCATTGCCGACAATTACACAATCGGCCTGTAATGCCGAATCCGTGACGTCATACCCTTCAGTCCAGTCTATCCCTTGCTCGGCTAAAAGCGTACTGACCGGCGGGTAACAGGCGGCATCACAGCCTGTGACTTTAAAGCCTGCCTGCCTTGCCAAAATGGCCAAAGCGCTCATGAAGGTACCGCCTATTCCCAGAATGTGTAAATGCATCGTATTCTTCTTATTGTGTGGATGATTCTTTCGCTGTCGCGCTTTTTTTAATAATATTACCCTGTACCACTGAGGGATCTTGCCAGGGGCCGGTTACTTTATAGGAATAGCCGCTGATGCTTTGCATCCCCTGATTAATGAGTTTACTGGCCGCCCAGGTGGCAATACCTGCAATCGGCCCCCCTGCTATCGTTGCAACAATTGGCAGGCTTGCGGTGATATGCGGGGCTATTTTTAAATCCATATCGTATTGCTGGTTTGCTATGTCTAGCGTCCCCTTCATGGAGGCAAAAGCCACAGGCCCATCAATCGTACTGTCTTGCGTACTCATAACGCCGTTTGCAAGCTTAAAGTTACCGGAAAATTTATCAAAACTATAGCCCCCTTTGGATAAATCACTAAAATCCAGTTTTAATCGTCTGGGTATGGTTTGCAAACTAAGAATGCTAAGCAGCTTGCCCAAACCAAGTTTTCCTTCTGTTTCAGGGCTTAAATGGGTGATGCGCCCGTCTTTAAAATAAATGGATAACTCGCCCCGCACTTTCTTTAATGAAAAATCCGTTAAAGGCGCAGGCCACCCCCCTTCAAAACGCACAATACCCTGTGTTGCCTCCACGGCTGGAGTAAGATTAAAATGGGTAAGGCTGTTTGCCAAATCATTGATCGTTAATTCGGCCTGGAACGTGGTGTTATTGGCTTTTCCTTGCTGCGTCCAACTCCCTTTTGCACTGAGCAGGTAAGTGGGCGATTTAATTTTTAATGCGTCAATCTGCCAGGAATTTGGGCTATTTGTGGCTTTCAGGTTAACCGAGCCTAAATCCAGGTTCCCCCACTGAAAGGCATTAATTTGCAAATCAAGATTGGGTAAATCCCGGGGTTTTAAAGCCATCTGTCCGGCCAGGGCTTGCTTTCCCTCTTGCTTTTTTTCAAGACGCAAGGTGTCAAATTGACCGCTTAAGGTGTTTAAAGCAGGCTGATAACGCAACTGGGCACTTACTTTTGCTTGTGCCAACTGAATTGACCAGTCCTTGCCAAGCTTCGTTGCTTTGATGGTCAATTTATCAAAGTTTTCGCTCCAAAACTTTGTTTTTTCCAGAGTGATATCCACACCGCCAAGAAAGTCCTGCCCGTCCGTTGAAGCCATTTTGTCTTTAACCGCAACCCACTGCTCGGCATCAAAATAAGGCAAGGAGCCTACAAGGTACACCCCTTTATGTTTTTGGCCATTTGCCTTGCCGTGACCTAAGACTATTTCCCCTTTTTGCAAGGCAAAATTGCCCTTTTCACTGGAAAATAATAAATCAGTATCCAAAAGATGACCGTAATTGATTTGCAATCGGGCAGCCTTTTCGGGATTGAAATCAAAATCAATTGTTAAAGGAACGGACTCGTCTTTGGTCTTGCCAAACGGTTTGGGTAAATCAATGGTTAAACCTTGCAAGGACGTTTCAACGCGCAGATGATCCAAATCATTGGGATCATCGGTCAGTTTGATTAGGCTATTTAAATTAATATTACCCTGCATCAGCGCAAAGAGCGGCAAGGGCAATTTTTGCTTTAACGCCTCAACGCTGGTTTGCCAGGCAATATTCAACTCCGTATAAGGAATCGTATCATGGATGGAGCGCATCATTAATTTGGCAGGCGTATTAAGAATTTGGGTGGTTAACGTGCTGTTTAAAATTCCCTTTTGATTAAATAACAAAGAGCCGTTGATTTCACTTAAGGCAATCGTTTCCAAACGGTGCTTTACTTCGATACGGTTGTTGTTAAATTGCAGCAAGCCCTGCGCTAATACTTCATCGTTTTCAGGATAAAGCGGCGCTTCCAATTGCAGATCAAGCGCTAATAGCCCCTGCATGGTCAAGGCATTTAACGCCCCTAACTTTTGCTTCAGCGGTGAAGCCAAAATATAAGCCAGCGCTTTGTCCGATCGGGCATCAACCTGGCTGTGGACCAGCAAGGTTTCATGGTCCAGGCCGATGTCTTTTACGCCGAGATTGATTTTATCAACAATAATCCCCTGCAAATCCGCATGATTAATGTCCGCTTCCAAATCACGCTTGCTCACGCGTAAATTTCCGGAAATGTTTTTAGTCAGCGGCCAATTGTGCGCAAAAACCAAATCAGTCCCTTTTAAATGGCTGTTGATTACAAATTCACCTGGCTGTTTATCAAAGGGGAAATCGGCCAGAGGACCGTTCACTATGAAATTACCATCCAGGCTTTCAATCCGTTTAATGCCGGTTTTAAGCCATGCATCCAATTTGGGTTTTAAGTGATTGGAAGGAAGCAGCGCAATGATTTTTTGGGCTTCACTAGCCGAAAATTGACCGGCTAAATGCAACGCCCCATTACTTGACTCCCCTTTGGCAGAGAGTTTTAAATTAGCGTGGTTGAGGATGAAATGCTCAAGTGTCACATGGAAGGCATCGTTTACTTTTTGCCAGGCAAGCGAGACATCCAATGCTTCAAGCGGTACCGGAGCATGCCCTGCCGGAACAAGAGTCGTGTGTTCTTCGGAAAGCTTTAAATGCCCGCTATCCGGTTGCCAAAGGAGTGCACCAGAAAGGTTTTGCACCCCAGGCCAGTTCGCATTACCTTGCCAGTGCAGTGCAGAAAAGCGGGTGAGTAAATAATTCAGCTTATGATCTTTTATTTGAATCTGGCTGTCGTCCAGCAACCCTTGCGGATTGAGCGCCAAAAGCGGCGTGAGAGTTTCAGGCCAGGGTAAGGAAAGCGAGGATAAGGATTCAACCAGCACATGCTTGACATACCCCCAATAGACTCCTTCTTTCGCCTGGTAGCGCAGAAGGAAACGGTTTTCAGGCCAGACGGTATTTTTTAATCGTAACTGGACTTTATCCGCACTGAGTTGCCACCCTTCCGTGGTAGGTTTCCAGGCAAGGTTTGCTTTAAAGGATTGAATGGATTCCGGGCTATTTTGTCTTTTATCTTGCCAGATCAGGTGGTTAAGACGTACCCTGGCTTGCACATTTTCAAACTGCCCCTTGGCAATATCAATCCATAATTGCAAAGTGCCCACGCCATCCAGCAAGGTGATATCCGAGGGAGGGGTAAACCCTTGCCATTGTTTTAATAACACATGCTGCAAAGAAAGAAAGACATGCCCTTTGGTTTTCTGCAAGGCATAAGGATTAACATTTAATTCGCCTAGCAATTGGAAATTGGTAGGAATTGCTTGCTCAAGAAGCCCTTTTCCCTTAATTTTATAGTGTCCTGCCTTGTTTGCTATTTTAAGATCCAGTTCACGCAACGGGATAACTTGCCCGTTTTCCAGATGAATTTGGGCGGACAGATTTTTAATGATGATTTTTTGTTGTGCCAAAATCCAGGCCAAAATCGGCTTGGTACTGGCTAAATCCCAATTGATTTTGGCATTACTGAAGTTATCAATTCCCTCGATTTGCCATTTACCGTCTTTTTGCTCTATATGGACATGCAAATCGTCAATAAAAAGGACGCCAGGCTGAATTTGCCAATGCCAGAGCGAACTGAAAAGATTAATCCCAACCAATAACTTACTGAGTTTGACGGCTTCTTTTCGTCCATCAGAAACACTGACCTGATTGAGCTTTATGACAGGCTCAAACCAATACCAACCGGTTTCCAGTGCATCGATCGTGACAGTTTCACCGATAATAACGGATAAATGGTGTTCTACTTCGGATTTATAATGCTCCACCCAGGGAGTGAGTGCGCGAAAAAGGGTTGAAATAACGGCTGCCGTAATAATTAAAAAGGCAAAGGCCATTAATGATTTTTTTAAAATTTTAGTCACCCTCTGTTTCCACACAATTGGCAAAATACTTACTCTAACAGTGCTTTCCTGCGTCCCCATTACGTTCCTTTCTTTTGGTGCAATCCCAGGGAATGCAGGCATAAAGTTGGAAATAATAGCACAAATAAAAACACTTTGCTAAAAAATCTGCCTTTTTAAAACAAAAATAACGTTTTTTTTCCTAGACAGCATATCCTTCTTCGCGCATTTTTGCCAATTTATAACGCAAGGTTCTTTCACTAATTCCGAGTAAAGACGCGACTTCCTGACGGTTTCCCTGCTTTTCGAGGAGGGTTTTTTCAATCACATCGTATTCATGATTTTGCAAGCTTTTGTTTGGTCCTGCGATTTCAGACGGTTCGTCTTCCAGTAATTCCCTGGAGGGTAATTGTAAATGAGGCTCTTCAATGATGCCATTGGTTTGTAAAACCAAAGCCCTTTGCACTACATTATCCAACTCACGTGCATTGCCTGGCCAACTGTACTCTAATAAAGCCTGTTTTGCTTCTTCGCTTAAGGCGGGAATAAGCGGGTATTTGTTATGGCAGTGACGACGCAGTAAATAATTGGCCAAAGGCAAAATATCGCACACCCTTTCACGCAAAGGCAGCCAATGCAGAGGAAATACATTCAGGCGATAAAATAAATCTTCCCGAAAACGGCCGCCTTTTACTTCATCCAACAATTTACGGTTAGAGGTTGCCAACACCCGAACATCAAGGTGAATGAGTTTATTTGCCCCAATACGCTCCACTTCTTTTTCCTGCAATACCCGCAATAGTTTTGCCTGCAGGCTTAAACTCATCTCGCTGACCTCATCGAGCAGCAAAGTCCCGCCCTGTGCCTGCTCAAATTTTCCAGGCGTTGCCTTATAGGCGCCGGTAAAAGCTCCTTTTTCATACCCAAACAGGGTGGCTTCCAGCATTTGTTCAGGAATCGCGGCACAATTTATCGCGATAAAAGGGTGTTGGCGACGCGGTGAATGATCGTGAATAAAATGGGCAAGCACTTCTTTCCCGGTGCCGCTTTCACCGCTTATCATGACCCCTACATCCGCTTGGGCAACGCGCAAAGCCATCGACAACAGCGCCTGGCTTTTTGGATCTTGTGCAACCGGCTGGTTGTCGTCTGCTTCACTCGCCTGGGGTTTGATATAGCGCTTGATTTTCTCGGTCAGCGCATGGGTGCTAAAGGGCTTTTGCAAATAGTCTGTGGCGCCGTGTTGCATCGCAATAACATCTTCTGAGCCGTGGGTCATTAAGATAACGGGAACCCCGGGGTTACGGCGCTTGATTTCCGCTAAAAGCTTTTGGCTATCGATTTTATCGCGCTGAAAGTCACTGATGACTATCGCCGGAGAGTGGTGCTCAAGCATGGCGAGCGCTTCCTTGCCGTCTTTAGCCGCCAGATAGGAATGTCCGGCCTGCTGCATCGTCTCAGCGAGCACTTCACGTAAAACGGGATCGCTTTCAACAATTAATACGTCGCTCATGACTAAATCCTTTTTGTGAGTAACCAGTTCTTTATCGATTATTGTCACAAAAAAAACTGGATGCAACTGATTATGAAACTTACCCGCATATTTTCTCTTAAAGGGCGGCTTACTATTTTAGGTAAATCAGTTATACTCCCAAACAAGTAATGAACGGACAGCGACTGCATGCACACCCTGGTGGATTTTTTCAATTTTGTTTTGCACATCGACCGCTATTTGCTAGCCTTTGTAGCAGCTTATGGCACATGGACCTACCTTATTTTATTTCTTATTGTTTTTTGTGAAACAGGCCTGGTGGTCACTCCCTTTCTGCCTGGAGACTCGCTGCTTTTTGTCGCAGGGAGTGTCGCAGCGCAAGCTAATAGCCCGCTTTCTCTTATGCTGCTTTTTTTATTATTGGTCAGTGCTTCAATCCTTGGCAACCAACTCAATTACTGGATTGGCAAGGCATTGGGTCCGCGCGTTTTTTCGACAAATTCTCGGCTGCTTAATAAAAAACATTTGCAAGATACCCACCGTTTTTATGAAAAACACGGAGGAAAAACCATTCTGCTGGCGCGCTTTATTCCTATTATTCGCACCTTTGCCCCCTTTGTTGCAGGAATTGGTTTTATGAATACAACCCGTTTTTCTCTGTACAATGCAGGGAGTGCCATTCTATGGATTGGCAGCCTGTTAGGCTTTGGGTATTTTTTTGGATCATTGCCTGTGATCCGTGAGAACCTGACTTCCGTCATTTACGGGATAATCCTGATTTCCCTTTTACCCCCGGTTATTGGTTTTTTGTGCCGAGAGAAGGGACTGGATACAGAACACTAAAGTAAACGGATGCGTGCAGGGCGTGTCATCAATTAAGTTTTTTGGCTGCAAATGCGGCTCATTGGCACCATTTTCGCTTCAAAAAATTAATTGATTACACGCCCTAAAATAACCCTTATTTTTTCCTGGCTGCCTCATCCAGTTTTTGCAAAAAAACCAATTTGTCCGCAATTTTAACTTCAAGCCCTCGGGGAACCGGCTGATACCATTGAGGCGCTTTCATCCCTTCGGGGAAGTAATTTTCCCCGGCAGCATATCCGTGCGGCTCATTGTGGGCATAACGGTAACTTTCACCATAGCCTAAATTTTTCATGAGCCTGGTGGGTGCATTGCGCAGGTGAATAGGGACTTCGCGGGATTTATCCTGTTTTACAAAGGCCATTGCCTTGTTAAAGGCCATATACCCTGCATTGCTCTTTGCAGCAATGGCTAAATAAATCACCGCCTGCCCTAACGCCAGTTCACCCTCCGGTGATCCCAAACGCTCAAACGTGGCACAGGCATCGTTTGCTATTTGTATAGCCCGTGGATCAGCAAGCCCTATATCTTCCCAGGCCATGCGATTGATGCGGCGGGCAAGATAAGCAGGATCGACTCCGCCATCTAACATGCGGCAAAACCAATACAATGCCGCATCCGGATTGGAGCCACGGACGGATTTATGCAAAGCCGAAATTTGATCGTAAAAAGTCTCTCCCCCCTTATCAAAACGTCGATTGGCAGGGCTTAAGGCATCCTTCAGAAGCTCTATTGTAATTTCGCCAGTGTTTTGTACTGTCGCAGCAAGCTGTATCTGTTCCAACAAGTTATACAATCTTCGCGCATCCCCATCGGCATACTCTAACAGGGCTTTTCTTGCTTGCTCGGTAAATTGCAACTGTGGGAAACATTTTTCTTTCGCAAGGGTTAACAGGGTTTGCAATTCGTCTTCTGTTAAAGGCTTTAGTACATAGACCGCCGCTCGGGAAAGAAGGGCTGAATTGACTTCAAAGGAGGGGTTTTCCGTTGTGGCGCCAATAAAGGTAAAAAGACCGGATTCGGTAAAGGGAAGCAAGGCATCTTGCTGTGCCTTGTTAAACCGGTGAATTTCATCAATAAAAAGAAGGGTATGACGCTGTAAGGTAAGGGACTCTTGTGCTTTCGCAACCGCAGCACGGATGTCTTTTACCCCTGAAAAAACAGCCGATAGCGCAATCCATTCGCAATCAAAGGCCTTTGCAGAAAGACGTGCCAATGTGGTTTTACCAACCCCTGGAGGCCCCCAAAAAATCATGGAATGCGGCTTCCCTGATTCAAAAGCAATGCGCAAGGGTTTCCCCTCGCCCAATAAATGGGCTTGTCCTACCACGTCATCCCAGTGGTTTGGCCGCATGCGTTCTGCAAGCGGCGTGTTTTGGTGATTAGTCATTGTGTAACAACATCCGTCCCTTTCGGGGGCTTAAATTCAAATACATTGGTTGAGATGGTTGGATTTGCTTTAATATCAGTCAAGGTGATAATGGTATGCTGCCCCAGTTGATCAAACATTTCCAAACCACTTAAGGTGTTTTGCGTAAAAATTAATTTCATGCGCAAAAAATTGGCTTTAGCGGATTTTGAGGTCAAATCAAAGACTTCCCTCTCGCCCGTTTCACTCTTTTTTACGGTGAAATCACGGGTCACTGTATTATCATAGCTGCTTAAAAACAAGGCCGCGGTGCCGCCTAAATCTTTTTCCTGCGCCTTGACGGAGACCTGTTCAAGATCCACATCGTAAATCCAGATTTTCTGGCCGTCAGCTACCACGAGTTGCTCCATAGGTTCTTTGGTTTCCCAACGAAAACGGCCGGGTCGCAACAACGCCATGGTGCCGGAAGCATGCGAAATTTCGCGTTGTTTTGTTTTAACAACCTGCTCAAAATCAGCAGTTAAACTGTGCATGGCATTAAGCTTGCCTTGCAAGGCATCCGCAACTTCCTCGCAAAAGGCTGGCGTACTCAAGAACAACAAAAGAAATAATGCTTTTTTCATGACCTAACCCTCACTTACCGTAGCAACCAATACATCGCGAAACCCACCATCCAGCGGGCCGACAATTCCGGTGCGCTCCATTTCTTCGACAAGACGTGCAGCACGGTTGTAACCCACCTTTAAACGCCTTTGAACGGAGGAAATACTGGCCTTTCGTGTTTGAATAACAAATTCCACCGCTTGATCATAAAGGGGATCAGCCTCTTCCGTGTCCTGCCCTTCCTCGCCAAGACCGCCTTCAAACCCGTCTCCGCTAACCTGGGTAATTTCATCCAGATACTGCGGTTCACCGCGGGCGCGCCAGTCATCGGCAATGCGATGCACTTCCTTGTCGTCTACAAAAGCACCGTGCACCCGAAGCGGTGCGCCACTGCCTGGAGCGAGGTACAGCATGTCGCCGTGGCCCAATAATTGTTCTGCACCTTGTTGATCCAGGATAGTTCGCGAATCAATTTTTGACGAAACCTGAAACGACATGCGCGTTGGAATGTTTGATTTAATCAAACCTGTTAACACATCCACCGAAGGCCTTTGCGTGGCAAGGATTAAGTGAATCCCTGCAGCCCTTGCTTTTTGGGCGATACGCGCAATCAATTGTTCCACTTTTTTCCCGACCACCATCATCATGTCGGCAAGCTCATCGATGATGACCACCACATAGGGGAGCGTTTGCAAAAGAGGAGCGGTCTCGTCCATCGAATCGACTGGTTTCCAAAGGGGATCGGAAATTGGTGAACCCGCGGCTTCAGCCTCGCTCACTTTGGTATTAAAACCGGCCAGATTACGCACTCCCAGCGCTGCCATTAAACGGTAACGGCGCTCCATTTCGCCAACACACCAGCGCAGGGAAGCAGCGGCTTCTTTCATGTCAGTAACCACCGGAGTTAGCAAATGCGGAATGCCATCATAAACGGACAACTCCAGCATTTTAGGATCAACCATGATCAAACGAACCTGTTCTGGAGTGGATTTAAAAAGAAGACTTAAAATCATGGCATTGATACCGACCGACTTACCCGAGCCGGTCGTACCCGCCACCAATAAATGCGGCATTTTCGCCAAGTCAACAACCATGGGATGCCCTGCAATGTCGACGCCCAAAGCTAAAGTAATAGGCGAATGCGCCTGTTGGTACACATCCGAAGACAATACTTCAGACAAGCGCACCATTTCACGAAATTGATTGGGTAGCTCAAGTCCTACAACGGTTTTACCGGGAATTACTTCCACAATCCGCACACTGGTAACGGATAAAGAACGCGCTAAATCTTTCGCAAGCGTAGTAAGCCTTGACACTTTTACGCCCGCTGCCAACTGCAGTTCAAACCGGGTAATGACAGGGCCTGGATGCACTGCGACAACGTCTACCTGGATACCAAAATCGAGCAAATGCTGCTCTACATCGCGCGAAACTGTTTCCAGTTCCTGATGCGTATACCCGCCCATTGCTTTGCCAGGCTCGCCCTTATCCAGAAGATTTAAATCCGGTAAACCACCCGCCACGTGGGTTAATGGCTTTACCATACGCGCTTCTTTCAGAGGTTTTGGCGAAGGCAGGATAATTTGCGGTGTAGTAACAGCCGGTAAAATAGCCTGTTCTTCCTGATGAAGCGCCGGAGTTAAAAGGGGAATGGATTTTTCTTTTTTAGGGCCTAATTTAGGAAAATGCCTTGCAGGGGAAGCAAGCAATTCAGGCTTTTTCAGGCGTTTTAGCAAAGACCTTATTCCTCTTGAGCTGGCAATACCATGCCGAACGAGCGATTGCGCCGCCAATAAGGTAAGGGCACCTAGATACTCTGTGGCATGAATCCAGGATAGCCCGGTTAATAATGTGACACCAACCAGGAAAATAGCCACAAGCAACAAGGTAGCACCTTGCAGATTGAGTGCATATTCAAAGCCACCCGAAACAAAACTGCCTAAAAGACCACCAGCACTGTGGTACGTGTCGATTGCGCTAATTTGCGGTTCAAGGCTCATTACCCCACAACTGCCAATCATCAGAAAAATTAAGCCGCTGGCGCGCAAAAGCAGTGCGGGTTTATTCAGAATCAACAGCGTTCGGTGGTCGATTAAAATAAGCCAGCCAATGTAGACAAAACAGACGGGCAAGAGAAACGCCATATAACCAAACAAAAAATACAGCGTATCCGCAAGGTAAGCCCCCACCTGCCCGCCTGCATTTTCTACGTTAAGACCCACACGGCTTGCATGCCACCAGCTTGGATCAGTTAATTCATAAGTACCTAAAGACAGTAAAATGAAAAGAGCACACGCTGAAATGAGAATAAAACTGCCTTCACTGAGTCGCTTAACCAAAAAATGTGGCAGATCTTTTTTAGGTTTTTTTGCCTTATTACCCACTTGATAACACCCCTGGATCTTTAAATACGCCGTATTTTGTCATACTATCTGGCATCTTAACATAATTCCTTGTGAAGGCAGAGAAGATGATCAATACCCAACACCATCGTTTGATAATTTTGGGCTCAGGCCCTGCAGGCTATACCGCTGCCGTGTATGCCGCCCGCGCCAATTTAAAACCGGTGCTCATTACCGGCATGGAACCTGGCGGGCAATTAACCACGACCACTGAGGTCGATAATTGGCCGGGGGATGTAGAGGGCTTATTAGGGCCTGCCTTGATGGAGCGCATGCAAAAACACGCCGAGCGTTTTGACACCCAAATACTCTTTGATCACATTGTCTCAGCAAACTTGCAGGAGCGCCCCTTTGTTCTCAAAGGCGATAGCGTCACCTATACTTGCGATGCATTAATTATTGCCACCGGTGCTTCTGCGCGCTATTTAGGTCTTGATTCGGAAAAAGCCTATCAGGGGCGAGGGGTGTCTGCCTGCGCAACCTGCGATGGCTTTTTTTATCGCAATAAATCCGTTTGTGTCATCGGTGGAGGCAATACTGCCGTTGAAGAAGCGCTTTACCTTTCCAACATTGCCCAATCGGTCACGCTCATTCATCGGCGAGACAGTTTACGTGCAGAAAAAATTCTGCAAGACAAGTTATTTGAAAAAGCTAAAACAGGGAACATCACCCTATTATGGCACCACACGCTGGACGAAGTGCTCGGCGATGATCGCAAAGTAACAGGGGTTCGTGCCCGCAATGTGTTGGATAACAGCGTACAAGTACTCCCCTTTGACGGCGTTTTCATTGCGATTGGCCATGTCCCCAATACCAGCCTCTTTACTGAACAACTAGCCATGCACGATGGGTATTTGCACATTAAATCCGGCTTAAACGGGATGGCAACCGCAACATCTATCCCGGGTGTTTTTGCTTGCGGGGACGTTGCTGATCATGTATACCGTCAGGCAATTACTTCCGCAGGCTTTGGCTGCATGGCGGCTTTGGATGCAGAAAAATACCTGGATGGTATTTAGGTTAGGATAGAAAATGGCAATTGCCGATTGCCATTTTCCTTATTTTAGTGCACTATTTGCGCTTTATAGATTTATTTTTGAGAGACCCATGGCGAAAGAAGATCACATTGAGATGCTTGGGACAGTTATTGATACCCTCCCCAACACCATGTTTCGTGTCGAGTTGGAAAATGGACATATAGTTACTGCCCATATTTCCGGTCGGATGCGTAAAAATTACATTCGTATTTTAACAGGTGATAAAGTAAAGGTAGAATTAACTCCCTACGATTTAAGCAAAGGACGCATTATTTTTCGGGATAAGAATTAGAGCCTTTTGACCATTACGCCTAAAAGCTCTGCGTACCGCGGCCCTAATATGACCCACAGCTTGCTTTTGTCCTTCCCGCGCAGGCGGGAAAGGCCGTTCTGAATGGTTGGCAAAGCAAGTTAACCCGCAGGCCCTAATAGCCTGCAATCATCATTTCTTCAATTAACACCGAACCGCAGCGTGTCGAGATATTGGGGTTAATGTCTGTTCCTACCGCAACGATTGTTTTGAACATGTCTTTTAAATTGCCCGCAATGGTAATCTCTTCCACGGGGTATTGAATTTGCCCTTTCTCAACCCAAAAGCCTGAAGCACCGCGTGAATAATCGCCCGTTAAACCGTTTACGCCTTGCCCCATTAACTCCGTTACCAATAAACCTGTGTCCATTTTTTGCAATAAATCCTCTAGTCCACCGGCATTGGCATCCACAGTTAAATTATGAACCCCCCCGCTATTAGCCGTTGTTTTTAAACCCAAACGGCGCGCTGAATAGCTGCCCAGGACATATTGACGCACTATTCCGTCCTCAACAAACACATTATTGCGGGTAGGAACCCCCTCTCCATCAAAGGGTGCACTTCCCAATGCATCGGGCAGGTAGGGTTGTTCGTAGAGCTTAAATCCGTCAGGAAAAACAGGGTTTCCCAGTGAATCCAATAAAAACGTATTTTTACGGTATAAATTACCGCCGCTGATTGCATTGATAAAACTGCCAAAAAGCCCGCTTGACACGCGCGAGGAAAACAGGACAGGACCTTTCTGCGTTTTTACTTTTCGAGCGCCCAAACGGCTTGTCGCCCGTTCTACGGCATTTTTTGCCAATTGGTCCAGCGCCATTAAATGCGCAGGATCCCTTGCCGTGGTGTAATCGTAGTCACGCTGCATGGCGTCACCTTCTTTGGCAATTAAAGAGCAACTCACGCCATGGCGCGTACTTTGCACAATCCCCCTTCCCCCCAAGGTATTGGCAAAACCATTGCAAAAGGCATAGGTTGACAGGTTTACGCCATCGGAATTGCTGATGCGCTTGTCTAAAGAAAGCGCAAGCGTTTCACAAGCCAGCGCTTTTTCTATTGCTTCAGCAGGATGAATATCCCAATGGTGGTACAGATTAAGATCAGGATACGTATCAGTCATAAGGTCTTGGTCAGCCAGTCCAAAACAGGGGTCTGCGGCGCTGACACGTGCAATATCACAAGCATGGGTTACCAGCGCATCCAGTGCTTTCGGGGAGGTATCCGTGCTACTAGCCCCCCCTTTGCGATGTCCAATATAAACCACGAGGCTCACCCCTTGATCTTCACTAAAAGCAACCGTTTCCACCGCCCCCATGTGCACATCAACTGAATACCCGCTGTCGTGATTAACAGACACCATGGCATCCGTGGCACCCTGCGCTTTTGCTTTGCTGAGCACCTCTTCCATTATTTCAGCTAATTTGCTGGTTGACTTGCCAGCATCAGTATTGGTATTTTTCGGTAATGTTCGCATGGTGATTTAGCCCTCAAGAATTTGTTATAAGGATACAAGATTAATATGCCAAGGCAAACCATTGCTCTCTTAAAAAGGAATATTCGCTTTTTTTCTACGCTCCTGTTTTTTCTGCTTGCCAGCATGAACGCCTTTGCTGATGGCTGGCGTGTATTGGCTCCGGGTATTAGCTATCAGGATCTGGATTCGGATTTTCTGACCCCCTGGTCGCATATTCATGCCTTTCGCATCGATTTGCACAACAACCGCTTTTCCCTTCTTTCTGCAAAAGATTTATCAAGAGAATATGCCTCCATTGACGAATATGCTGAATTCAGCCATGCCTTGTTAGCCATCAACGGCGGTTTTTTTGACAACCACTATCACCCGCTCGGCTTACGCATTGATAAAAAATCGGTTAAAAACCCAGCTAAAAACATCAGTTGGTGGGGTATCTTTTACCTGAAAAATAACAAAGCCTATTTAACCACTATTAATCACTTTAACCCCGAATCCATTGATTTTGCTATTCAAAGCGGCCCAAGGCTTGTGATAAACAACCGTATTCCGCCGCTTAAAACCGGGCGTGCCGAACGCACGGCTCTTGGCATCACCCACGATGGGCAGATTATTGTGTTAGTAACCGATAATATGCCCCTTTCCACAACCGAACTGGCGCAACGAATGAAAGACGAGCCCTTGCACTGCGAAAATGCACTGAATTTGGATGGCGGCAGCTCAAGCCAGTTGCGCGCACGCATTCATTCCTTTCAATTGGATGTGCACGGTTTTTCAAATGTCAGCGATGCGGTAATTGTGAACTCTCGATAATCAACCCCAACCACACCAACTGGCTCTATTTTTTTCATGAATTAAACCGCCCACATCTTATCCACAGCTTATACCGGTTTTATTCTCTTGACCTCAAGGAAAAAACACAATATATAGGAGCTTGTAAATTTAATTACGCAATATATTGTGTTTTGCCTCGACTATACTTAAGATAATCATTTGATATTACGGACTCAATTTTATTACAAGGAAGTATACTTATCGCTAATGGGTTTTCGGTATTTTAGGCGAAAACGCGTTAGAGACAAGTATAATGGTTGAGTGGCACAATTATCTATCGTGGAGAAAACATGTCTGAAATTCTTTCGCCGGTAAAAGATGTACCGCACATAAGTCAACTGGAATTGACTGCTAATGCGCCTGGTTCATTGAAAACCATCAAACGCAATGGCAAAGTTGTCGCTTACGATGACAACAAAATTAAAGTAGCCATTACCAAAGCCTTCATTGCTGAAGAAGGAGGCAATGCGGCTGCATCCAATCGCATCCATAATCAAGTGGATGAAATCACAAGGCTTGTGTCCAATGCCTTTAAACGCCGTTTGCCCACTGGCGGTACGATTCATATTGAAGACATTCAAGATCAGGTTGAACTGGCTTTGATGCGCAGTGGTGAATATAAAATTGCACGTGCCTATGTCCTGTATCGCGATGCGCACCGCAAAGCGCGTGAGGCAAATGAGGTACAACCCAGCGACGATAAAGCCTTACTTATCACAATGCCCGATGGCGCTTTAAAACCGCTGGACATGAACCGTTTAAACACCATTGTTGCAGAAGCCTGCCGTGGGCTGGAAAATGTTCAGCCTGAGCCTGTGATTAAAGACGCGCTGCGCAATCTGTTCAACCAGGCCAAACTCGAAGACGTGCACAAAGCCGTGATCATGTCCGCACGCACGATGGTTGAAAAAGAACCTAATTACACCTTTGTCAGTGCGCGTTTATTGCTAGACAGCTTGCGTTCGGAAGCCTTAAACAAATTGCACATCCAAACCGAAGCAACCTTTGATGAAATGACTGCACTGTATCCGGCTTACTTCAAAGCCTATATTGCGCACGGCATTGAACAAGGCTTGCTAGAGCCACGTTTAGCCGACTTTGATTTGGACAAACTCAGCAAGGCACTTCTTCCCGAGCGCGACATGCAGTTTACCTATCTAAGCTTGCAAACCTTATACGATCGCTATTTTATTCACGATAAAGGGACGCGTTACGAGCTGCCCCAGGCCTTTTTCATGCGCGTTGCCATGGGTCTTGCCATTCGCGAAAAAAACCGCGAAGCAAAAGCCATTGAATTTTATCAGCTCCTGTCTTCCTTTGATTACATGTCCTCAACCCCGACCCTTTTTAATTCCGGCACAGTCAGGCCGCAATTATCCAGTTGCTACCTCACAACCGTTCCCGATGATCTGGATGGCATTTACGCTGCCATTAAAGACAATGCGCTCTTATCCAAATTCGCCGGTGGACTTGGCAACGACTGGACCTCCGTCCGTGCAATGGGTTCGCATATTAAAGGAACCAATGGAAAATCCCAGGGCATTGTACCTTTCCTCAATGTGGCTGATGCAACAGCCGTTGCGGTGAATCAGGGCGGCAAGCGTAAAGGGGCGGTTTGTGCCTATCTGGAATGCTGGCATCGTGACGTGGAAGAGTTTCTTGAGCTGCGTAAAAACACAGGCGATGACCGACGCCGCACCCATGACATGAATACCGCATTATGGATACCGGATTTATTTATGAAACGGGTCTATGAGAACCAGGACTGGACTTTATTCTCACCCGATGAAGCACCCGAACTGCATGATTTATACGGTGCTGCCTTTGAAAAGGCCTACCTTGCATACGAAGAACAAGCGCGCCTTGGCAAAATTAAAAACAGCAAAACCTTGTCTGCGAATAAACTTTGGCGTCGCATGCTTTCCATGTTGTTTGAAACAGGCCACCCCTGGTTAACCTTTAAAGATCCTTGCAATTTGCGCTCCCCACAGCAACATGCCGGGGTGATTCACAGTTCAAACTTATGCACGGAAATTACACTCAATACATCGGCCGAAGAAATTGCCGTGTGTAATTTGGGCAGTATTAATTTGCCAGCCCATATTCGCAATGGCGCGTTAGACCGTAAAAAGCTAAAACAAACCATAACCACAGCCATCCGTATGCTGGACAATGTGGTCGACATTAACTATTACTCCGTTCCACAAGCACGCCATTCCAACTTGCAACATCGCCCGATAGGGTTAGGTTTAATGGGCTTTCAGGATGCACTGTACACGCTAAAGCTTGATTACACTTCCCAACAGGCGGTTGATTTTGCCGATGAGTCCATGGAGCTTATCAGTTATTATGCAATTGAAGCCTCCTGTGATCTGGCCAAAGAACGAGGCAGTTATTCCAGTTACGAAGGGTCTTTATGGTCTAAAGGCATTCTTCCTATTGATTCCATCAATTTATTACAGCAAACCCGTAATAAATACCTGGAGCAGGATCGATCGCAACGGCTGGATTGGGAAAATTTACGTATCAAAGTGCGAACACAGGGCATGCGCAACTCCAATGTCTTGGCTCTTGCACCGACTGCGACCATTTCCAACATTTGCGGCGTCTCCCAATCCATTGAACCAACCTACCAAAACCTCTATGTCAAATCGAATTTGTCAGGGGAATTTACGGTTATCAATCCCTATCTGGTTGCAGATTTGAAAGCACTCAACCTGTGGGACGAAGTCATGGTAAACGATTTAAAATATTTCAACGGCAGCGTTCAGCCTATCAATCGTGTGCCTGAAGCACTTAAAGCACGCTACGCTACCGCGTTTGAAATCGATCCCATGTGGCTCGTGGAAGCGGCTTCCCGTCGCCAAAAATGGATTGATCAAGCCCAATCGTTGAATATTTACATGGCAAAACCATCCGGTAACAAACTGGATCAATTGTATAAACACACCTGGATACGCGGCTTGAAAACAACGTATTATTTGCGAAGCTTAGGTGCAAGTAATGCTGAAAAATCAACCGTGACCGATGGCGTGCTCAATGCAGTCAAGATTGAGGAAGAGCCTAAAGTCTGCTCCATTCTGGATCCCGATTGCGAAGCCTGCCAATAATGAGGAAATATTATGTCTAATACTACACTGGAACACACACAAACTCCTTTTTACATCGGAGCAACCGGTTTGGAGGCTCTTGAAATGGGGGCAGGACGAATTCATGTTGATGATAAAAAAATCATTAATTGCCGAGCCGACTTAAACCAATTGGTTCCTTTTAAATACACATGGGCTTGGGATAAATATTTAACAGCCTGCGCGAACCATTGGATGCCCAATGAAATCAACATGAGTGCCGATGTGGCCTTATGGAAAGATCCCAATGGCTTAACGGACGATGAGCGAACCATTATTTTACGTAATTTGGGCTTTTTCTCCACTGCCGACTCACTGGTTGCCAACAATCTGGTGCTCGCAGTGTACCGCCATATTACCAATCCGGAATGCCGTCAGTATTTATTGCGTCAAGCCTTTGAAGAAGCGCTGCATACGCATGCCTACCAATACATCATTGAAAGTTTGGGGTTGGATGAAGCCGCCGTATTTAATATGTACCGTGAAATTCCCTCGGTTGCGACCAAAGCGGCCTGGGCTTTACCCTTCACCCAAAGCTTGGGCGATCCCTTTTTTCATACCGGCACTCTGGAAAGTGATCAGCGTTTATTGCGTGATTTGATTGCCTTTTATGTGGTTTTTGAAGGGATTTTCTTTTATGTGGGCTTCACCCAAATCCTGTCTATGGGTCGGCGCAACAAAATGGTCGGCACCTCAGAGCAATTTCAATATATTTTACGTGATGAATCAATGCACATGAATTTCGGTATTGACGTCATCAATCAAATTAAAATTGAAAATCCCTCCCTGTGGACGCAGGCTTTTAAAGAGGAAATCATTCAATTGGTAAAAGAAGGCGTTGAGCTGGAATTCCAATACGCAAAAGACACCATGCCACACGGTATTTTAGGGATGAATGCAGAAATGTTTTCCGAGTACATCCATTATATTGCCAACCGCCGATTAACCCAAATTGGCTTGCCAGAACAATACCCCGGCGCTGAAAATCCTTTTCCCTGGATGAGTGAAATGATGGATCTCAAAAAAGAGAAAAACTTCTTTGAAACCCGCGTAATTGAATACCAGGCAGGCGGCACACTCAGTTGGGATGATGAGGATTAAGGCCTCTTAATTCATTTGCAACACTCCTCTAAAGTGTCTACGTACCGCGGCTTGTCCGCGGTATCCATAGGCTAGCAACTACCCGTTCAGGAATCTTCCATGCTTCGCTTTTTTAAGGAAAGTTGACTGAAATCGTTAAAGTAACTATCTGATGAAATTATTGCACAATCAGCGCCATAATATTTCTTGATTTTCTCTGCAAGAATGCTTTTTCCAGAGCCAGATGGACCAACAATCCCAATTATGATCATAAATGAGCGCCTCCTAACTAGCTGGCTGTTCTTTGATTAAATTGATGATTAGATCAATCATTACCTTTTTTTGATTTGGCTGGCTTTGAGCAACGAGTAATGCAATGGCAACTAATGCATTATCATTGATCTTCGCTTCACCATTTCTTTTCAAGAGATGTTTATTTCGTTGCAGAAACCAAATAAATATTAGCGCACCAATTCGCTTGTTTCCATCCGTAAATGGATGATTTTTTACTATAAAGTATAGTAAGTGCGCAGCTTGCTCTTCAATGCTAGTGTTTCTTTTAACTGAAATATTTGTTTTGTTTGTTGTTTCAATCTGGATTCATTCAATGCATAACCCTGGAGTAAATACTCTCTAATCACTATATTAGCCCAAATTCTGAACTGTGTTCCTTGTTTCGAATTCACTCTGTATCCAACAGAGATAATAGCATCCAGATTATAGTGCTTCACTCGTCGGTTAACCTTTCTTTTTCCTTCCAAACGAACTACCGAGTAATCCTCGGTAGTTGCTTCCTCGCTAAGCTCACCATCAGAATAAACATTTTTAATGTGCAGTCCTATGTTGTCTGTGGATGTATTAAACAACTCTGCCATTTGTTTTTGATTTAACCAGATGGTGTCTGATTCAAGACGAAGTTCAGTTTGAAAACTACCATCTTCAGCCTGATAAACAAGTACCTTTTTTTGATTTTCAGTGGTGTTACTCATGGGTGATTATTCTCTTTAAGTAATTTATATACTGTTGAACGACCTATCCCCGTTTGTTTTGCTACCTCTGTTGCGCCTACACCAGATCTATATAAAGAGATTATTTTTTCTCGATCTACGGTTCGTTTACGACCAAATTTTACCCCTTTGAGTTTTGCCTCTGTGCGACCTTCGTTAGTTCTTTCAAATATGCGAGAACGCTCAGCCTGGGCTACTGCTGAAAGAATAGTAACGATCATCTTCCCCATGGTACCTTCCGTGCTAATACCATCATCAAGAAAACGAATAGAAACACCCATGCCGTCGAACTCCTTAATTAATTGGATCATGTCTGCTGTGTCCCGTCCAAGCCTATCCAGTTTCTTAACCAAAATTATGTCGCCTTCTTCTACTTTAACTCGTAGTGCACGCAAACCATCCCGATCGATATGGCTACCACTCACTTTATCAGTAAAGATACGATTTAATTTGACTCCAGCTTCCTCTAATGCTTTGATCTGAAGATCAAGGGATTGATGACTGGTTGAAACGCGAGCATATCCAAAGAGTCGCATAGGCTTATAATGTCTCCAAATTCGATTAATAGAATAACTGTCTATTAATCATATAAAAAACGATTTTATAGACATATAATTCCATAGGAATTATGATGTCCACCAATTTATAATTTAATAGACAGTAGTGACGTGGACTCTAGGGCAATGATATGGACTCCTTAATAATTGGTGTTGTTATGTTCTTCATGTAAGGTTGGGTTAAATTGTAAGCTATTTAAGAAGTTGTAATTCGTATTTCCCCCGTTTCTGTCATTTAACCCTCTTCTGAAGAACTAAAGCAAATGGGTTATAATATCGCCATTATACCCTCTGATTTACAGCGCGCTGCGATGAAAGCAATGCCGCAGACGTTAAAGGCCATTCAAATATATGGAAATAATTCAAGCGTTGCTCATACTCTTTTATCATTTAAAGAACGGGGCGCGGTAGGGGCAGGAGGTAACTCCTGTTCCTACCGCGACCCGAATGACTCCAATAACACCTTGAATAGAAAGGTAATTTCTATTTATGCAAAAATAAAGTACAATCCCATCCAATTTTTTCAATATACCGTTTTCTTCGAGGTTTTCTGGCATGTTTTTTTTCCCTGATAAGACCCCTGTACTACAGCTCGACATTCTTAAAACCCATCGAAAAATAGGAGACAGACACTATGTGACGATCAATGGTGATCCAACGATGGTGTTTGACAAGGATCAGATTTATCAAAAACCGCTCTATCACAAAAACCACCCAATCCGTGACCGATCGGTTCTTTTAACCCACAAAGAAATCGATAACAAACATTATGTCACTATTAACCAGGTTAAAACCGAAGTGTTTACCAAAAAAAATACGGTTAAAACCGAACGGATTAGCAAAAATCAGAGTAATACACAATTTTTTACATCCCCCCCCAAAAAAAAAGCAACCCGAAAGCGCTTGTGCAGTAAAATTATTCATTTTCCTAAAAACCTTAAAAAAGATGAAAATGCGTCTCCTGCAAGCCAAGAATTTAAAAACGAGCGCCCACCAGCAACTAGCCTCTGTTTCTTTGACAATAAACCGCTCCATCAAGAGAGCGCTGACAAGGACTGTTCTCCTGTATTAGGAAAACGATCCTTTGAGGAATTTCTCGCGCCAATACCTGACGATGCAATCGATGCAATCGACGCAATCGACGCAGCAATCTTGCAATTGCTTTCACAGGAGCCAGAGCAGGAAGAAATATCCTATTTTGCAGACAGTCTCCCTGATCCTTTTAATCCATTTTAGGAGGCAATCTGTTTATTTATTTTGCTTGATTTGGGATTTTTGTACTAATTTGTTCTATCTTTATTAGTGGAATGCAATTAACAGGAGAAAACCATGAATAAGGATATCTTTCAAGGAAAATGGGAAGAAGTCAAAGGCTACATGAAGAAAGAATGGGGCAAGTTAACCGACGATGACATCAAGCAACTCGAAGGAAACCAACAGGAAATTTTTGGAAAACTGCAAAAATATTACGGGTATAGCCGTGATGAAGCAGAGAAACGAGTCAAAGCATTTACGTCTCACCATCACCACAAACACCACTAAAATGCATTGGGGCTGCGTTTTCGTTTGCAGCCCCAACCTGACACGTTAGAGCTGGCGCATATGAGGAAACAAAATCACATCGCGAATAGAAGGCGAGTTGGTGAACAGCATCACTAGCCTGTCAATACCAATCCCCTCGCCTGCAGTGGGTGGTAAACCGTACTCCAGGGCCTCAATGTAATCACTGTCAAAATGCATTGCCTCGACATCCCCAGCTTCCTTTTCAGCTACTTGTTTGTGAAACCGTTCGGCTTGATCTTCCGGATCATTTAACTCCGAAAAGCCATTGGCTATTTCACGTCCGGCAATGAAAAACTCAAAGCGATCGGTAACCTGCGAATCACTGTCACTGCGTCTTGCCAAGGGAGAGACTTCCAGAGGATAGGCGGTAATAAAGGTCGGTTGAAAAAGCTTTGCCTCCACCGTTTCATCAAAAAGCACCATGTGCAGCTTGCCCAAACCATCGCCTGGTTGAAAAGAAAAGCCTAAACTTTTGATTAAAGCGCGGCAACTGTCAACCGACTCAAGCGCTTCAGGGTTTATTTGCGGGTTAAAATGCAAAATGGACTCTTTAACAGTCATTTGCGCAAAAGGTTTGCCAAAATCAATGAGTTCATTCTGAAAAGCAACTTGCCGTGTACCTAGTACGGAATCACACAAGTGGTGAAAAAGCTTTTCAGTGAAGTGCATTAAATCCTGGTAATCTGCATAGGCTTGATAAAATTCAACCATCGTGAACTCGGGATTGTGCCTTGTGGAAAGGCCTTCATTACGAAAGTTACGGTTGATTTCATAAACTCGCTCAAATCCCCCCACCACAAGCCGCTTTAAATACAGCTCAGGAGCGATGCGTAAATACATTTCCATGTCCAGGGTATTATGGAACGTAACGAATGGACGCGCGACCGCACCACCTGGGATGGGGTGCATCATCGGAGTTTCTACTTCCAAAAATTGATTGCTGTCCATAAACTCACGAAACGCTTTGATGAGTTTTGAGCGCACAATAAAGGTTTGACGGGTTTCTTCATTGGCAATTAAATCCACGTAGCGCTTGCGGTAGCGCATTTCCTGATCAGCCAAACCATGGAACTTATCCGGCAGTGGACGAAGTGATTTGGTCAATAACTCAACTTGCTCTGCATTAACGGTTAACTCGCCTGTATTGGTTAGAAATAATTCGCCATGCACACCGACAATATCGCCCAGATCCCAATGCTTGAATTGCTCATACACGTCCGGCATTTCATTTTCACGGATATAGACTTGAATGCGGCCTGATACATCCTGAATATGAAAAAAACTGGCTTTTCCCATGATACGGCGCAACACGATACGGCCTGCGACAGACACTTTTATTTTTTGATCGGCAAGCGCTTCTTTGCTGAGTTTCGCATAAAGGGCTTGCAAATTTTCTGCTAAATGTTCGCGGCGAAATTGATTGGGAAAATTAAAACCCTGCTCTCTTAAGCTAACCAGTTTTTGTTTACGAATTTGATAGACTTCACTTTCGTCCAATTGGTTTTCTTCTGCTATTGTCATACCCCTACTCCTGCTTTCAAACTTGCTTCAATAAATTGATCCAGTGCACCGTCTAAAACGGCCTGCGTGTTGGAGGTTTCCACCCCGGTACGTAAATCTTTAATGCGTGATTGATCCAACACATACGAACGGATTTGCGAACCCCAACCGATATCGGACTTGGTCGCCTCCAGCGCTTGCTGGGCGGCATTTTTTTTCTGCATTTCCATTTCGTACAATTTGGCACGCAATTGCTTCATGGCCTGATCTTTATTTTTATGCTGGCTTCGGTCGTTTTGGCATTGCACAACAATCCCTGAGGGCATATGCGTCAACCGCACGGCCGAGTCGGTTCGGTTCACATGCTGCCCGCCCGCACCAGAGGCGCGGTAAGTGTCAATGCGCAAATCCGCCGGATTAATTTCAATTTCAATGTTGTCATCGATTTCAGGCGAAACAAACACGGCCGCAAACGAAGTGTGACGCCGGTTGCCTGAGTCAAAGGGGGATTTACGTACCAGACGGTGCACACCGGTTTCCGTGCGTAACCAGCCATATGCATACTCGCCGGTCAAATGAATAGTGGCACTTTTTATTCCAGCCACATCGCCTGCAGAACATTCAATGAGCTCTGTAGTAAAACCATGCATCTCGCCCCAGCGCAGATACATTCTGAGCATCATCTCCGCCCAATCCTGCGCTTCGGTGCCACCAGAACCTGATTGAATTTCGAGGTAAGCATTGCAATTATCCATTTCGCCTGAAAACATACGGTGAAATTCCAACAGACTTACTTTTTCCTCGATTGGCAGCAGCTCCTGCCCCACATCGTGGATAGTCGTTTCGTCCTCTTCGCTGCGTGCTAACTCAAAAAGCTCCGATAAATCGCTAAGGGATTGGCGAAGTTGCTCTAAATGGATAACAATGCCTTCCAACTGAACCCGTTCTTTTCCCAAAGCCTGCGCTTTTTCAGGGTTAGACCAGACTTCGGGGGCTTCCAGCTCTAAAATGACCTCTTCAAGACGTTCACTTTTGGCATCAAAGTCAAAGATACCCCCGAAGCGCTTTGATTCGCTCATCCAAATCAGCTAAATGGAGCGTAATTTGATTAATTTCTAACATGAATTTCCTGCATTTTGTAATAGGACCGGTATTGTAAGGCCATACACTTTACACTGCAAATTCTAATTACACCCGACCAGATGCCCGTTATCGCAGCTGCACCACTTGGGCGTACTCCCACAACTTTTGCAGGTGCCTTCAGACTGGTTACAATAGGTACTTCCACTGGATTCACCATTACTCCAACTGCAAAATCCTGAAACCGCGGGGTTTTGTTGGCAATAGGTTTGACTGGGCGGAGCACCACTTAAAAGCGGTTTGGTCAATTCGGCAGAAATAGACGCCTGGTAATTTGGTGCTGCATTGCTAACATTATGGCAGTAGCCGGAAGACGGGGTTTTGCAATCCTGCATTTGCGTGGTTTCATTAACCAACACGGCGTTTTTATTAAAATCATCCTCTGTCAGTGCGTTTAAGGGGATGATGTTTTTAGTGCCGACAACGGTTTCTGAAGCCAGCTTCAAACCGGTTATTTGGGTTAGGGATTGGGGACAAGTTACCGGCACGACCGATACATTCGAAAAATTCTGGCGATTAAATCCGGTCGTTGTGGCGTATTCACAGGCGTTTTTTAAGGTATCTTTCGCCGTGTAGGTTTTGCCATTGTATTCCACTTTGTAGGCTGAGTTGACAAAGCTGTAATTAAAATAATCGCTACAGGATTGGTAGTCTTCAATGTGGGCATCCCAATTGGCCGAATTTTCACCCCAAAACTTGCCACAATAGGCTGGAAAGGCACCGGCACCACCGCCTGGCAGATAAATATCGAAACTGTCATTGTTTGCACCAATATTAACCGATTGGAAAATCATATAGTTTGGTTTGGTGGGTTTATTATTGAACTTTAAGGCAAAACAGACACCATTTAAGGCATTGCATCCACCGCCGCAATTAGGCACGCCTAGTAAATTACCCATTGCGGCCGTTCCTACTGCATACACGACCTCATTGCTTGAAGTAAACAGGGCGGGTAATAGTTTATTTTGGAGATCCGATTCCACGGCGTTTACCATAGCCCAGGAGCCTAACAAGGTTTCAGGCGTTGCGAACGCATCCTGGGAAAGACAGACATCGCCTTGCGGTTTTTCTCCATAGGGAAAAGTCGCATCCAGGGTTGCTGCCTGAGAGAGAGCAAGGACACTTAACATCATCGCGCCAACCCAAATTGGTAATATTTTCATCGCCATGCCTTTTATGACTCACTTTGATCTCTTATTATTCACATAAATCCCCTCTTTGTCAAAGGGTGTGTCCATTTATCCTTGTCACTAGGGCGGAAATTACCCTTTGTTATAAATGCACTGAGCGGAATGCTCGATAGACTTAATGCATTTTTCTCGCCTGGTTTGAGAAAATAAACCGTGGCCTGTGAACAAATAACTGGCTCCTACTACAACTAAACCCACTCCCGTTAATGCAACAGCAATGTTGGCGACAATCACTTTCCATTGTTGGCGATGGCAAGCCATTTCCTTATCTTTGGAGTGCAACTTTTTGAGAAATTGCTCGTTAAGTTGTATTTTGGCAAACGGTTTTGGGGAAGGGTGTTCCTCAAAAAACGTTTTCAATATCTGTTTTAACTCTAATGCAAGTAAAATGGTTTCTTCACCTCTTTTTCTATCTTGATTAAGAAGAAAAAAACCGTGGTTTAGCATTTGGTCAATGCATTGGTTTAAATCACGAAGCTCCTCGGGTGCTTTCCAATTTAATGCCCCGACCACTGGATCAATTACTCGTTCTAACGCAATACTCACACGCCGCGCCTCTTTGCCTGCGGAAACGACAAACGTGACGAGTTGTTGGTTTAATTTAAGCTTCGAACTCAAGTCACATAGCCCATTCAATATGGCTTCTGCATGGTCTTGATTTTGCATGAGCAGATTGAAATTAGCTTCTGTGATTAACTTAACAGGGGCTAATTGGAAAAGAATGGATGTTATTTGGGAAGGATTAGGGCAAATCGTTAACTTTTTAAAGTTAGCAGGCGTTAGGCAATGGGCACTTTGCAATAAAAAAACAGCGTTTGCAACGGTAAGCTCTGGATCTTTTCTGGCATAGGCAAGCAATGCTTTTCTTCCTCCCATTTGAAGAATGCATTGGTTCTCTGCAGAGGAATGAGGAATATTTACCGTTACATCATAAGACGCGAGAATGAGTTGGTTCTCTACAGAGGAATGAAGAATATTTAACGTTAAATCATAAAACGCGAGAGCGTTTGGTGCAGCAAAAATGGTTTGAATCAGTGAAATTCGCTCGATATGCAAGCAGGCAAGATCGTATTCTTCTTTTGCCCGGCCATGGGGTAAGCTGCTCTGGTTGAGTATTTCCTGTTTTTTCTGCTCCAATCGCCATGCGACAGACTGGAGCTTGTCAGGTATACAAGATGAATAAATTGGGCCAGTCCATGGTTTTCGAGGAGGAAGTTTAAGTAGGGTCTTAATGTATTCATAATGGTTAACCAAATGAGGGTCCGCAAACAAGTCAAATACTAGCTCCTCATTGCGCCTTACATAATCCGGGAGCGCTGAATCTACCGCGACTTGTTGAACCTGCGGTACAATTTTTGGCACGTTAATGGGGTTTTTAACTACTATTGCCGAGGAAACTTTGTTTTTTTGGATTAAATAGTCTTTGAGTGTTTTTATAACTTTTTCATCCAGTGACATGTAATTACATTCTACATGATTCAGGCTTTGTTCAGAGAATAATGCAAAAAAGGAAAAACGGTGTTTTTTGGGTAGCAATAAAGTTAAGTCGTTAAATAAAAAATATATTTTGTGGCTTTTTAATTTACTAAAAATTTCAGTCAATACATCTGGGCAACATTTTAATAGGAGAGTGATAAAATCATAACGATTTTCATCCGGTAAAGCCTCCAATATATTTTTTATGCCTTCTTTATAAAGAAATTCGATGAGTTTTTCATTTTCCATTTTGGAAAGGAATAAAAATCTTTTTTGCGCTGTGAGTGCCCGCAGGGAATACATTGTGTAATTAAAGATAGAAAACAAAGACACCTTTACGTAGTCTAAAAATTTCTCATCATCATTGGATGGTAATTCATTCAATATCCAAGCTGCAGTATCCCACTTATTTAAAAGGACATCCAGATACTCTTTATCAAATCCTTTTAAAAAAGAAACTCTGTCTTTTGATGGCAAAAGTTTATTAGTTGAATACAAATAATAGCTACAATCCAATCCGGGCTTACAGAGAAATAACGCCTTTAAATGCTCATATCCTAAATACTGCAACAGTAAAAGCCGCTCTGTTTCAGGAAGTAACTTTATTGTTGTGATTAAACAAAGAAAAGAATAAATTAAGTCGTGAAGTTGTTTTGGCTCCATGAGGAAAAGCACTTCGCGTCTATTTTCGCCATCAAATTTATTTAAAAAAGCACTCAATTTTTCAGATAAAAAGCTTTTTTTCATTGATGTATTGATGAGGTTAAAGACAGAAGCACTGTTCAGACGTGTTAAAAGCAATGCTCTGTTTTTACTAGAAAAATAGTCAAATAGAAAATCCACCTCATCCAAAAAGGCTAAGAAATGAGTATAATCCATCTTCATAAAAATCCAGCAACACTCCTCTTCTGACAGAGCATCCAGGAAGGTTTTCAATTTTCCATCGAATATAGGTTTTAGTTGATTGTACGAATCGATGTAGGGCTTAAAGTAATTTTTGATGTGTATTTTGCACTCGGCCTCGGAAAACAAACCTAATAACAATTGAATATTTTTCCATTCCCAAGGCAGGGTGGCCAAGTCAAAATTTTTAAAAATTAAATCCATATCTGAACGTGGAAGCTGATTTATTAGATTTATTCCTTGCACTTTGAATAAAGGCAACACATCGCAGGATAATGATTTTTTCTGTGTTTCATCTAGCTTAGGCCAAAGAAAAGGTAAAAAAGGCGCAGCATTTACGCGGTTGCCTTCAAGTAATAGAGGAATAGACTGGTGTGAAAGTTCTTTTGCAATAGCCTTTCTCTCACTCCTCTCTAACCTTAAAAACATCTTAATAAAAGGATTGCTATATACTGTTCTTTCGTTAGAGCTTTCAACCTGTCTAATAATTTCGTTAGGTTTCATCAATACCCATCCTCTATAAAAAAATTATGCATTTATACTGCTTGCCAAATCAACAGAAACTCCGTCGCTATCGGATGTAGAGGGGGTAGCTTTGCGCAATAAGTGGACATAATACCAATCCTGTGTTCTTATTTCAAGCAAACTTAGAAAGGGTGTGCTCCGGTTCAGGCTTATTTTTGCGGATTTGCTATGGGCTGGAAGTGCCAACTCAATAGTCCTGGATTTACAAAAACCGCTTGTTTTTCTGCACAGGCGCAGGCTTTGACAGGTACTGCCAGGCGCAGCTGGTAAAAAGCAGCAAATTTTCCAATCCCCATGACGGTGTATCGCACATGCCTTGTGCTGAATGAGGTGTTGGCTTGTGCGATACGCATACAGGGAACGACACCTAAATCCTCTATCACATAGTGCATAGTGAGCTTGTCTTTTGTGGCAGTGCATCCTCTTTTTTGAATTAATAAGTCCCTAACCGCAAGAGGGTCTTGCTCTTTAATCATGCATTGGGAAGGGATGTTCAATTGAGTCAATGCGTAGGCTTCCTTTTCTAATTGCGAAAAAAAATGCGCCTGCTCAACTCCTATGTTAAGCATTTTGTTTGCAAGATAAATCGCTTGCATTTGCGCCAACAGGAAAAACGTTAGGAGCAAAATCACAAGCAAAGTCGATAGCAACACGATTCCTTCTTGCCGCATCAGGGATTCCGTACACGGGTTTCAATCACTTGGTATGTACCCTGCTTCAATCCAAGTTTCAAGGTTACGCGAGCGCCCCCCTTGTGCCTTGAAATTTCTGGCTCAAGGGAGCGTATGGTTTCGGTCAATTCTTCACTGCGTTTTTGATGATAAAATAAGGCAGGGTTCCCTTGACTGTTTTTTTGTATAAAAAATTGTTCCTCAATCCACTCACCGACATAGATGGGAGGCTGGTATTCAAAACGCAGTTTTTTATTGAGCGTAAGGTAGGCACCACCAGCCGTTTTTTGTATTCGCGGTAAGGGTTGGACTTCCGCATGAAAACAATCCGCAATAAGAATATTTTGTGCGCTTTTCAGCGGGAGAAAGGTGCGCAAAAGGAGTTCATTTGGGCTTAATTGCTGAATAACGGTGCTAAACTCACCACTCATGCGGTTTAAGCTTAGGCTCTGCCCTTTGCTTTCCACAGCAGATAAGTGGGATTTGCCGTTTCGGGTATCTTCGGTTTGCAGAGAGGAAATACCTCTACAGGGCGTAAATCCGGCATTTCTTAGGCTATTTCGCATAAAACTGCTTACCATGTGCAAATCAACTGTTTCTTCAATTTGTGCATTGGTTTGCACATAATGGGTTTTACCTAGCAGGTATTGGTGCATCAAAAGGCTAAGCACAAGGCTCCCGATGAAAAGACTAATCAGTAATTCCACAAGCCCCATGCCTTGCTGCTCTGTGTGATTTTCGCGCTCTATCGTTTGCAAGCTTGTTCGCGAGAGGGTGTGAAGCGCTTTGCTAATATAGATTTGGTGATAAAGTAAAGCGAGCGAGGCGCTGCTTAATAAAGCAATCGCTATGAGGTTTTCAATAAAGGAAAAACCCTGCTGTTTTCGCATATTCCATTTCCTGAGGTTTGAGTTGCGAGCGTAGCTAAAAAGCAAAAGGGATTCAAGCAGTTAAAGCATTCACTTTTAAATAAGTATTAGGGTAAGATAAATTTATTGCATTTTTTAGGGGACATCCTTTGTCTTGTGATTTTTATCAACTTTCGCATCCTGGAATTCAGTCATTACAACCCTATATTCCGGGTAAATCGATTGAATCGCTGGCTCGCGAAAAAGGCCTTACAGAGATTATTAAACTGGCCAGCAACGAAAATCCCCTGGGGTGTAGTTCCCTGGTATGCGATGCCCTGGCGGCTTTTTCAAAACACCAATTGGCAGGTTACCCCGCGCCGCTTCATCATCCGCTCCATGCAAAGCTCAGTAGCACACTTTCGGTGCATGAAGACTGCCTTACCCTTGGCAATGGCAGTGATTTATTATTTTTCTTTTTGCTCACGGCTTTTGCCTTGCACACGGGAAAACATATCCTGACGCATGAACTGGCGTTCCTTTCCTATGCGGTGCAGGCACAAACTTTAGGTATTCCTGTGATAAAGACTCCAATCCGTTCCAATTGGGAAGTGGATATTGATGCCATGATTCAGGCATGTACCGAGGAAACAGCAATCATCTTTCTTGCTAACCCCAATAATCCGACTGGCTTATTAATTCCCCCCAAAGAAATTGAGCGGCTTGTAAATCATATTCCCGAATCAACGCTTTTGGTGTTAGATGAAGCCTATTATGAGTTCGCTTATGCGAAAGACGACAACAGTAGCCTTTTACTTTGGGCAACACATCCCAATTTAGTGATTACGCGCACCTTTTCCAAAGCCTATGGGCTTGCTGGCTTGCGTCTTGGATATGCGATAGCGCATCCTGCAATTACTGATCTATTGAGACGAGTTCAACCGCCTTTTGTTGTAAATCAGGCTTCTCTTCTTGCAGCGTATACAGCACTTGACGATCTGCAATTTATTGATCAAACCCTGGTTTTAACACGCGATGGTCTCGCTCAACTTCGAAAGGGGCTTGACGCGTTGCATGTAAGTTATCTACCATCCCATTGTAATTTTATAACCATCCATTGTCCGGTAAAAGCGGAGTTGATCTACGGCTATTTGCTAGAGGAAGGCATCATTGTGCGCCCCTTAACGCAATACGGTTTATCCAATCATCTACGCATTAGCGTAGGTACTGCCAGACAAAATGCGCAATTTCTCGATAAACTGGCAATGTGTCTGGCACAGCAACCAAAGGAGTTTGAAACAGAATGAGCGATTTAAGTCAAAAACAGTGTGAATCCTGCGAAGGAATAGGTAGCGCCCTGACCGCGGCACAAATTGAGGTTCTGCTGCCGCAATTAGATGCGCATTGGGAAGTGGCTGCAAATCATAAGGAAATCAAGCGTTCCTTTGTTTTTGCCAATTTTTATGAAACCATGGCGTTTGTCAATGCACTAGCCTGGATTGCCAATAAGGAAAACCATCACCCGGATATCGAAATGGGCTACAATTATTGCCATGTAAAATTTATGACCCACGCGTTAAAAGGCTTGACGCACAATGATTTTATTTGTGCTGCAAAAGTGGATGAATTGCTTGGCTCTTAACTAAAGACCGGTTCACGTCAAAAACCAATATCCCCTGCGCTTTGTTGGGCCGAGGGCTAAGGCTCTCAGCCCAACAAAGCGCTAGATAAGCTATTCAAAAATTTTTTTTAATGCACTATCGGCGAGTCTATGTTCCTCGAGCAAGTTATTTTCTTACTCTAACGCTACAGGACAGACAAAGTAATCTACTGATCAGTAAAATAAACCAATTACGCATTGCTTTTTTGCAGTCGCAAAAAAACCATCCTTTTACCATAGATGGGATTGTTGTACTCCCTGATCATTTGCATCTCATTATGACATTGCCCAATGATGAGGTAAATTATTCTCAACGCATCGGTTTTATAAAAAGTGCTTTTTCTCGTCAGTTTGAACCTGGAGAGGTTATTAATAGTTCCAAAAAAAGCAAACGTGAGCGCGGAATATGGCAGCGTAGATTTTGGGAGCACACGATTAGAAACGAACAAGATTATATAAACCATATGAATTACCTATACTATAATCCAGTGAAGCATGGGTATGTGAAAACGCCTTTGCAATGGCAATACTCGAGTATTCATCGCTCAATTCACAGAGGGGATTGGGCT
This sequence comes from Tatlockia sp., assembly GCA_041659885.1. GTDB lineage: Bacteria > Pseudomonadota > Gammaproteobacteria > Legionellales > Legionellaceae > Tatlockia. The sequence goes on along the minus strand of JBAZXN010000003.1, from coordinate 64,093 downwards.
ACGGCTGAGGCGTTTGATAGTAGTCAATTTGGTGAATAAATTGCAAATTGGTTATTGTTGGGCCGAGGCCCAACCTACAATACGACCTCATGTTGTGGGACCAAGGCCCAACAATACGACTTCAAAGTAGGTTGGTGCCTTGGCCCAACTGCTGCGCGAAGCGCCTCATGATAAAAATGTTTTAAAATTACTCAGCTTTGTTGGAACAGGCATTTAAGGCCTTTCATCAATTTCCCTGCGTTGCACCGGCATAAAATCTTTTTTATCCAGCCCCATTGCCACAGCTAAAGCCCCTGCAACGTAAATGGATGAATAGGTTCCAACGACAATTCCGATGATTAAAGCCAGCGCAAATCCGTGAATCGTTTCGCCACCGTAAATAAACAAGGCCACGACAACAAACAGGGTCAACACTGAAGTCATAATGGTTCGAGATAGGGTTTGGTTAATGGACGTATTCATGATTTCCAAGGGGGTTGCCCTTCGGACTTTGATAAAATTCTCTCGCACCCGGTCAAAAACCACGATGGTGTCGTTTAATGAATAACCGATAACCGCCAATAAACCGGCAAGCGCTTTGAGATCAAACTCAATCCCAAACAAGGCAAAAACACCTAAAATCAAGACGGGATCATGCACAAGGGCCACTGCTGAGCTGACCGCCAGTCGGTATTCAAACCGCATGGCAATATACAACATGGTTGCAAGTAAGGCGACAATGATGGCCAAGGCGCCTTTTGTAGCCAGCTCCTGCCCTACCTGCGGCCCCACAAAATCAACCCGTTGTTTGGTTGCGCCGGGTAACTGTTGCATTACCTTATCCGTGAGGCTTGCTTGCTCAAGGTCAGCACGCGGAGCAATGCTGATTAATACATCCCTTGAAGTACCGTAGCTCACTACCTGCGCTTCTTTAAAACCTGCCTTGTACAAGTTTTCACGAATAGTTGAGAGATCAACGGGTGTTGGATAAGTCACTTCAATTTGAGTGCCGCCAGTAAAGTCTAAGCCCCATTTCAAGCCGTTCATCAACAAAGCGCCGATGGAGACTACGAAAATGAGTATAGACAGCAGAGCGGTCCACTTGCGAGCACCCATAAAATCGATGTTTGAGTTTGGATTAAAAAATTCCATCTAAGCCTCTTTTCAAATGCCAATTGATAATTTTTTCACATTACGACTACCGTAGAACCAATTCACGAGTGCACGGGTGTAAGTGATGCTTGTTAGCATGGAGGTGAGTATTCCCAAACAAAGGATTACCGCAAAACCACGCACGGGGCCAGTTCCTATTGCAAATAAGATTATCCCGACAATGAGTGTGGTGACGTTTGCATCCATAATCGTTGAAAAGGCGCGATCATACCCCGCATACACTGCTGCTTGCGGACTCATGCCATTGCGAAGCTCCTCCCGAATCCGCTCGTAAATCAGTACGTTGGCATCCACCGCCATCCCGACGGTTAATACGAAACCGGCAATACCTGGTAAAGTCAGCGTTGCACCAATAATAGACATCAGCGCACTCAGCAAAATCAGGTTTAAAAAGAGAGCAATGTTTGCGACCAAACCAAAGAAGTGGTAATAAATCAGCATCAGGACAAGAATTAATCCCATGCCCACTTCAAGGGATACAAGCCCGCGATGGATATTTTCTTTACCTAGCGATGGGCCTACGGTACGTTCTTCCACAGGATAAATCACCGCAGGCAAAGCGCCTGCTCTCAGCAAGAGTGCCAGGTTACTCGCTTCCTTGCTGTCGGTTAAACCGGTAATTTGGAAATTATTTCCCAATGCATTTTGAATCACCGGTGCACTGATTACACGCTCTTCCCGATGGGTTGTACGCAGCTCTTTCCCATTGACTGTCTCGGCAGTGGCTTTGGTCTCTACATACACAATCGCCATGCGTTTACCAATGTTGTCGCGGGTAATTCGGGTAAACAAGCTTTCGCCCCCCCCGCCCAGTTGAATTTGGACGGAAGGACTTGCCGTTTGCTGATCAAAGCTTGAAACCGCACTGGTGATGGAATCCCCACTTAATACAAGCTGCCTTTTCAAAAGAATAGGCCTGCCATCCATCATGTACAATTTACTGCTGACGGGTACAGCTCCTGTTTGCTTGGCAATCTGGGCATCGTTTGTGTCATCCACCAGATAAAATTGCAAGGTAGCGGTTCCACCCAGGATTTGTTTGGCACGCGCAGCATCCTGAATACCGGGTAAATCCACGCCAATGCGAGTAGCCCCCTGCTGTTGCACCACCGCTTCACCAACACCCAGTTCATTGACCCTGTTCCGTAAAATACTCATGGTTTGTTCAATGGTGTTTTGACGAATCTGGTTTATTTCCGCAGGCGTTAAGGTTGCTGTCAGGGAATTGGTCACTTCCGATTTGGTTACATTCAAATTAGGAAATTTGTCCTTAATTTCAATCAAGGCAGTGTCCATGATTTCCGGGGAACGAAAACGAATGTCAATCCCTTTATCGGCAACGTAGCGAATGCCAGAATAGCGAATACCGGCTTCCCGAAGATTTTGCCCGATACCCTTCATTAACCCTTCAAAACGTCGGCTAATCAAGCTGTCCACATCGACTTCAAGCAGAAAATGCACCCCTCCGCGCAAATCCAGACCTTGCTTCATCGGTTCAGCACCGATAGAGCTAAACCAGCGTGGCGTTGCAGGAGCCAAATTCAAAGCCACCGTGTACTGCGAGCCCAGCCCGTTTTTGATTACGTCTTTCGCCAGAAGCTGCGTATCCGGTGAATTGAAGCGGATTTCCAGGTGATCGCCCGAAATGGCAATACCCCGGTTGGGTATTTTGGCTTCATTCAATAAGGTTACAACCTGTTGCGAGAGTTGGTCCATATCAACCGTTGTCGGTGAAGAAACCTGCACCGCAGGATCTTCACTGTATAAATTGGGTATCGCATACATTAAACCAATCACCACAAGGGCGATAAGCATAATATTTTTCCAAAGAGGATATTTATTCTGCATTTTTTTTCCCTGATCAAGCTTAAAGGGATTTAAGGGTGCCTTTAGGTAAAATGGAACTGACAGAAGCACGCTGCAAGGTGATTTCTACCCCATCGGCAATGGAAACTTTGATGTATTGTTCATCCACACCAACTACTTTGCCCAATATACCGCCTGCTGTTATCACTTCATCGCCTTTTTTTAACAGACCCACCATTTGGCGGTGCTCTTTTGCACGCTTATTTTGAGGACGGATAAGCAGAAAATAAAACACAGCAAAAATCACCACGATCATTATCAGCGAAACCGTTCCATCAGGTTGAGCCGCTTGCGCAGAGGGGCTTGCAGCCAACGCATTACTTATCAAAAAACTCATATTCATCTCCTTCATTCGCTATCAAATAATGGTGCAATTCAGGGTATATACCCATGATCTTTCAAAATGCTATTTTTGAAAGATCATGGGTATATCTGAATCAGCGTGACATCATAGCGAGATTTCAGGCAGAGGTAAATGAACTCCTCTTACAATTTCATGCTTGAGCAATAACATTTTGATAATAATGCGCATTATGTTGAATTAAAAACCGCTGACAGAGCAAGGGCGTATGTTGCAGCAGATGATGCAAATACGCACGGGTTAATCCTTCCTTACAGGTTGGGCACGCGCAATCCTCCGCAAGCAGTGTGTGCTGGTGCGCCATGTCTTCGTCTAAAAGCTGGATATTGGGGTAAATAACCCCCTCCATGGCATCCTTTGCCGGTTTGTCTGATTCAATATAAGAAAAGGCCGCAGAGGATTTAAGCGCCATACAATCCTCCAAGGTAAAATCACCGGCACCATAGCAGGGTTTTCCTTCCGAGTGCGCTAACTTTGCCAGAAAATCGGAAAAGGAAGTCGATTTATCATAGGCAAAATAATAACCCGCATAGTGCATAGAGGGCTTTTCTTCCTGCCAGGGAATAAACACCTCCATCCCATCGGGTAAGGCCTGCGTATTTGCTGTGAGGTAATTTACAAATCCCTCCGGCAAAATGACCACTTGCGGTGCAAGGCTTACAATGAGCGAATACAATTGCGAAAAGTGCAAGTGATGCGTGCTGCCATCGTAAATAGAGCGAACCGTACAAACACCTTCTGCATTGGCTTTAAGCAAGGACGCATTCAAAACCCCGATGCCCTGCCATCCCCCATAGGCTTTAAGGCTTTCTTTGCTCAACAAAGAAAGTCCTGGCTTCATTAATAAGGCATCCAGCGCATAGCAGGCTGCCTCTACCTTTAGCATTTCCCAGTTATCAAGCGTGAGGGTCGAGCCTGCAGGAGTCGTTAACAGCGGGGTAAAACAGGTTTTTTTATTATTTTGCATCGTCAAAATCCAGGAATTAAAGGAGTAAGCTGGCATCGCCGTAACTAAAGAAACGGTACCCTTTTGCTATAGCCTCTTGATAAAGCGCCATGGCCTCGCTATGGCCAATAAACGCTGAAACGAGCATCAGCAGGGTGGATTCTGGCAAATGAAAATTGGTTATCAACCCGTCACAAAGTTTAAATTGATAGCCCGGGTAGATAAAAATAGTGGTGTCCATCTGCGCAGGCTTTAACGTTCCATCGGCTAAAGCCGCACTTTCAAGGCTTCGCATGGAGGTGGTTCCCACAGCAATGACTCGCTTACCCCGGGCCTTTGTTTCGTTAACTGCCTCACAAAGCGCCTCATCAATAACCAACGCTTCGCTATGCATTTTATGATCTTTTAATGCCTCGCAACGAACCGGCCGAAAGGTTCCGGCTCCCACATGTAAGGTAGAATAAGCCAACCTTACGCCCTTATTTTGCAAGGCTTGCAACAATGCCTCATCAAAATGCAAGCCGGCAGTGGGTGCTGCAACCGAGCCTTTGTGCCTTGCATAAACGGTTTGATAGCGTTCCAAATCCGATTGCTCGTCTGCGCGAGTAATATAAGGTGGCAAAGGAATATGACCAATCGCGTCAAGCATGGCATCTCTGTTGCCAAAGGAGCGACAATGGTACAAATCATCGATTTTGTTTATCACTTGAAGTTGCCATTGCCCTTCAAGGTGGATGATGGTACCTGCTTTGGGCGTTTTGCTCGCTTTGATATGCGCTAGAAAAGTATCTCCTTCGCATAAGCGTTCAACCAAAAGCTCCACCCTTCCCCCGCTTGCTTTATAACCATACAGACGCGCTGGAATTACCTTGGAATTGTTCAAAACCAGCAAATCGCCTTCCTGCAAAAAGTGGAGGATATCGTTAAAATGCTGGTGGCGGTATTCACGCGTTTGGCGATCGTAGGCCAAAAGCCTGGAGGCGCTGCGGGTGGCCAGAGGATACTGGGCAATTAAGGCTTCGGGCAGTTCGAAATAAAAATCTTGTTTATTCATTTTTCAACTTGACAACTAAATAGCAACATTATAATTTTTTTTACGAATTCCTGTCAAAACAATTTGCTTTCGTTTTGTTTTATCCTACCCTTTAAATACCTTTCCATTAAGAAGGAAGCCGCTATGTTAGTGACCTTTTCCTGCCGTGAATACGGAAATATTACCCTGTTTGGCGAGGTTGCAACCCGCTTATTAAAAATGATGGGGCACAGTGCCACCGTTCCTGGCGCGATAATGGCTGATGAAGTCCCGGCAGCATTACACAGTTTGCAAGACAATATCAATCACATAAAGCCAATGAATACACCCGATGACGAAGACGGCGAGCCGCAAATTAGCCTGGCTACGCGCGCAGTGCCGTTAATAAACCTGTTAAAAGCGGCAAGTCAGAAAAATTGTAATGTGATGTGGAAATAAGCAGTGGTAAACTAGAGGCAATTTTTCTCTCTATCCTGATGACATGATAAATTTTAATCAAATTACCCTTTCACGGGGTAATAAAGTATTGCTTAAAAATACAAGTACTACCCTTTATGAAAAACAAAAAATTGGCCTTGTCGGGCAAAACGGCTCAGGAAAGTCCAGTTTATTTGGCTTAATTCTTGGAGCACTGCAAACGGATTTGGGTGAGTGCTGTCTCAACCCGCAATTGCGAATAAGCCACCTCTCCCAACAACTTCCCGACAGCGAGGAACCCGCTCTTCAATTTGTGCTGGCCGGGGATGAGGAATACCTTGCCTTGCAACATCGCTTACATAGTGCGGAGAAACAAGGGGATCACGCAACGGTTTTAGCCTGCCATGAATTGCTGAATCAAACCGGAGGCTACAGTAAGCCCGCCAAGGCAGCTGCTATTATGGCAGGGCTTGGATTTAGTGCGAGTGAAGAACTTTTGCCGGTCAACCATTTTTCAGGCGGCTGGCGCATGCGTTTAAGCCTTGCTCGCTGCCTCATGAAACGTGCTGACTTATTATTGCTGGATGAGCCAACCAACCACCTCGATATGGAAGCTATTTTTTGGCTGGAAAAGTGGTTGAAACAATGCTCCAGCTCCGTGCTGGTTATTGCCCATGATCGCGAGTTTTTGGATGCCTTTGTCACCCACATCCTTCATATTGAACAACAAACCCTTAATTTATACAGCGGAAATTACAGCCGGTTTGAGCGCACACGCGCAGAGCAATTGGCTTTACAGCAAAAAACCTACGATAAACAGCAACAAAAAATAGCGCATTTAATGTCTTATGTGAACCGCTTTCGCGCCAAGGCTTCTAAAGCAAAGCAAGCACAAAGCAGGTTAAGTGCCATTGAAAAAATGGAGCTAGTCGCACAAGCGCAGATTGACTCGCCCTTTTCCTTTGGTTTTTACTCAAGCGTAAACACCGCGCCCCCCCTGCTCCATGCCAATCAGGTTAGCGCCGGTTACACGCCTGACGCACCGGTGTTAAAAAAAATCAATCTGGTATTAAATCCAGGCGACAGGATTGCCTTGCTTGGCCCAAACGGTGAGGGCAAATCCACTCTTATTAAAACCTTAACGGGCGCACTTCTGCCCCTTTCGGGCACGATTCACCGCTCACCGAATTTGCAAATTGGCTATTATGCACAACATCAGCTTGAAACCCTTGATCCCCAATTAAGCCCTGTTGAAACCATTCAGCAATTAACCCCTCTTGCCAAAGAACAAACCATCCGTGATTTTTTAGGCGGTTTTAATTTTGTCGGCAACATGGCAACCACTGCCATTGATTCGTTTTCTGGAGGGGAAAAAGCGCGGCTTGCTCTGGCCAAATTAGTCTGGCTAAAGCCCAATTTGTTATTACTGGATGAGCCAACGAACCATCTGGATCTCGATATGCGAGCCGCCATTGAAATGGCCCTGCAAAGCTACGAAGGCGCTTTAATCTTAATCTCCCACGACAGACACCTCTTGCGCACCACAGTCGATGATTTTTATCTGGTTTCAAACAAAGAGGTGCGCCCGTTTAAAGGGGATTTGGACGATTATCATGTGTGGCTTGAGCAACGCAATGCAAGCAAAGAACCCGCCCCCTCCCAAAGCCAGTACCGCGAGAAAAAAACAATCCAAAACCGCATGAAAAAATTAGAGCAACTGATTGAGGAATACCAAAAAAAATTGGCACAACTTGAAGAAAAACTCGCTGACTTATCGCTTTACGAAGAACAACAAAAAACAACTTTGCAGCAATTGCTGAAACAACAAAAAACCCTGCAGGAGGCACTCATAGAGGCGGAAGAAGAGTGGCTAACCCTTGTCGAGTAGCCCTTTCACCCATCGCGCTACCTGTAAGATATGCCACAACGGGTAGTGAAACAACGAAAACACATTGCACCACAATTAACCTTATGGTAAAATTAAAACCATATTGTTTCAGTTTTTACTCAATTAGTTGGTCCGATTAGTTGCCTATTCGTTCTATTTTGACTCCTGACATCAGGTTTCGGTACCAAGTGAAAACACCTTGCCCATTATATTGAGGAGTAACTTATGCCATCGATAACCATCAATGAGTTAATACAATTTGCGCACGATGGAGATGCAATATCCCAGTATGAATTGGGACGCCATTATCTAGAAGGAGGTAGGGATAAAACGAACGCAAAAAAAGGCGTGGAGTTAATTTGTTGTGCAGCAGATAAAGGGCTTCCAATAGCGCAATATAGTTTAGGCATTCTGCTAGATACAGGACGTTGGGTTGAACAAAATGAAAAAGAAGCTGTGAATCAGTATCGTCTTGCAGCAGAGCAAGGACGTGCCGATGCGCAACATAACCTGGGAATCATGCTCATAGAGGGCCGTGGGGTTCAAAAAGACGTGACAGAAGCCTTAGTTTGGCTTGAGCGTGCAGCAGAGGTAGGGCTTGCAATCTCACAACTCTACCTAGGAGAGGTTCATGAAAAAGGAATTGGGGTTAACAAAGACGAGAAAAAAGCTTATGAGTGGTATTTACGTGCAGCAAAACGGGGTGATGCAAGGGCTCAATATCACGTAGGGCTTATGCTGAAGCAAAGGCGTGGAGTGGAACAAAACGACAGTACAGCCTTCACCTTTTTTGAGCGTGCAGCAAAGCAAGGATTAGAATGTGCTCAAAAAGAACTGAACAGTATGAGTCGTCGGGAAGAAAACCCATCATGCAATCCATTGAATATTAGCATGACGGTCTTAGGTGGATTTATTGCAGCCGTAGGAATTACCGCTGTTGCGATAGGCTTTGCTCTCCTGAATGCGACAACCTTTGGCATGGCAGGAGCAATAACAGCCAGCGTTGGTGTTCCTCTCTTTTTATTTGGAATGGGACTGTTTGGAACGGCTGTCTATAAAAGACTACAAAAAAACGATGAGAAAGCACCGGATGTTTCACCGGATATGGCTACCATCTAATTGGAAGCGTGGGAAAGCAAAGGAGTGCGCCCCCCCGGATAACCTGATACTTTTTTAGTGGTTTTCGAAAACCGTTTACCCCTGCGCAATCCTTCATAACATGTTTGAACGCATTGAGTCGCTTACAATAAGCTATAAATGGGCAATACGCCTTTTTCATTAAGGCGTGTCATCAATTAATTTTTTGAAGCGAAAATGTGGCTTATTGAGCGCCATTTTGCAGCCAAAAAACTTAATTGATGACACGCCCTAAACCTCCGGGCAGAATAAAATGGGTTAGGGATAATCTTTTAAGATGGTATCCAGGCAAGGCAAATACTCAAACTCTGAATCCAGAGTTCTTTTCGAGGACATCTGAAAAAAACAAACTCTTTTTTGTAAGTCAGGTAGCGCGTTTTTTCTATCGGTTATTTTTTTCAATAGCAGATTGCAAGCCAGGATATTCGCATGCGTGGGATTCACTCCTGCTTGAATGAATTGCGCTTTTGCTTTATCAAGGTATTCTGAAGAAATTGCAAACCACTCTTCTTTTTTTCTTCTCTCACTCCCCATTAATCCAGCTAAATAATAAAACAAGCCAAAATCATAATTGCTAAATGCGTAATTGATGGCCCCTAATTCCACTGGAGTATTAGGTATTGATTGATAAAAATCCCTTTTAAATTGAAGTGCCATAGAAAGGAGTTCTAAGCATTCTTCAAAATTTTGGTAGTTATTTTGAATAAAATTCTCAATGCCATATTGACTCAACAAAGAGGCAATATCGACTTTATTATCCTCTGTCAGGAATTTTTCAGCGGATTTGAATTGTAATTTTGGAATAAACGTTTTTAAGGTGTCCTGCAATTGTTTAAATGAGCAATCCACTTTATTTTGATCATGAAATAAACGGATTTTTCCATGCGAAATTCTTAAAAAAATGGATTTTGTTTTATCTTCAACTCCTTGTCGCTGCACTTCAAGATTATCAATCGCTTGTTCTGCCTGCTCAAGATTACCTGCCGCAAGTTGCAAGAGCATAGTATAAAAGTCATTTCGAAGCAGAGCAGCCTTATCTTCTGCAAAATGTTCCGTATGCTGTAAATAAATAGCAAAGGCTAGCTTTAGGTTTTCTTTTGCTAACTCAAACTGATTGCTTTTGATATAAAGTAAACCACGGCATTGATAAAGTAAGGCAATATTGGTATGCGCATCCGTTTGGAAATAACTTTTCTTTTTTTCTAAAGCAGAAGCAAATAGTTTTTCCGCCTCATCATAAAAACCAAGGGCTCTCAGAGCCTCAGCCTGATCGTGTTCAAGATACCCAAATTCAATATCTTTTTCTGATAAATAACGTAACCTGATTTCCCCCGCTTCAGTAAAAAGGGCCAAAGCCATCGAGTAAGCACCGATAATGTAATACGCATTACCACAGGCGTGCAAAACAAAAGCCCTCTCAAGATCGCAATTTTTATTGCCTTCTTTTAACTTATAAATTTGATAGGCTAACTGAAAGTGGGTAATAGCCAGGATATAATTTCCGTTGCGATAACCACAATCAGCAAGCTGGGCATGCGTTAAAGCAATTGATTCAGGCACTTTTAATTCAAGCGTTTGCTTTGCTTGTAAAGCCTGCGACAGCAACTGAACACCTTGCGGATAATTTTCAACAACATGGGTAGAAAAAACACCAACACCGTGAGTCAAATGCGCTAATAATTCTAATGAAGAAGCCTCTTTATTGTTTTCCAATATGTTAATGTAGTGCAGTGCTTGAGGAAGTTTTTCTTTTAGCAACGGCCAACGCGGTTGGCTCTCGTGCATTTCTGCATAATTGCTCGGGAATAGTTGAATTAATCGCGCAATGTTGGTGTAATCTGAAGCTTCTAATACCATGAGAAAATCCTTACTCTTACAATAGTAACAAGGAAAAGCTAAAATGCCAGGATAATACCATTCTTTCAATGCGCTTTGAATAATACGAAAGGGAGTAGTTGTTGTGGTCATGGAGTCAGACCCGATTGATTCTTGCAAGCTCTCGTACTCTAATAAATAAGTAATGGACTCGTTGACGTTATCCGTTATATTACAAGGGAGATAGGGTTATCGGCCAGTTTTAGGGTCATTTCTTCTGTTGCCAAATCCATGAGATGGAGCAACACTTCAAAATCAATGTCTTTAAGAGGCATATCAAGGAACGTATTTACCATTATTTGAATTTTTTCGGGAACTAATTTTTCGAGTAATTTAATTACCTCAACAGGATATTGAGGAGCATATTGCATAAGAGCTGGATTATTTTTAGCTATTGTTATGAGGCATTCTAGCATAGGCCGGTCATTATTTTTAAAAGCAACATTAAGGTGTTCAAATTTTGAATCGGCTATTGCCTCTACAAGGAGTTCTTGATTGTTTTCTGCAAAGTACTTCACAATCGTTAGGTGGCCACCCAATACGGCGAGATGAAAAGCATGGCACTTATTGTCTTCAATTAAATCGACAAGAGAGCGAGAGTAATACGTCGCAATCGCGTTGAGAAGCGCACTTTTTCCGGATAGTGTTGCTGCTGCAAAAACCTCTGAATCAGAAAGTTTCATTTGCTTTGCTGTCTGAAACAATGTCTTCTCATTTATTTCAGTTGGGGAAAAAAGAATGCAAAGAAAGGCTTTAAAGGGGCGCTCCTCATAGAAAAGGGGTTGGTATCCAGTGTTTGAATTGACTATTCAATCCAACGACAAATCATTTACATTGAAATTAAATAAACGTTCACAGACACACCAGGGAATGTATTTTGCGGTGGAATGTGTTGCATGTTCTTCTGGGTTAATAATAAACACGATAGCTTCTAATGGCATTGATTGCCCTTATGTTATCAAGCCAGCCCAATACAATCAATTTGAGAGAGACAGTCTTCCAATTTGTCCGAGAGGCATACCCAATAACTCTTGTAATGACAGGGGTAATTTAGGGATAATCTTTTAAGATGGTATCCAAGCAAGGCAAATACTCAAAATCTGAATCCAGAGTTCTTTTCGAGGACATCTGAAAAAAACAAACTCTCTTTTGTAAGTCAGGTAGAGCGTTTTTTCTATCGGTTATTTTTTTCAATAGCAGATTGCAAGCCAGAATATTCGCATGCGTGGCATTCATTCCTGCCAGAATAAATTGCGCTTTTGCTTTTTCTAGGTATTCTGAAGAATACGAAAAGTGAGCTAATAATTCAAATGAATTAGGGTGTGTTTACAATTCATCCCCGACGCCTACGTACCGCGGCTTGTCCGCGGCATCCAGGAGAAGGTCAAATTAAAACAGAACCAATTTATAAATAGAGCATTTAGTTGAAAATGTATTTGCACGTCCTACACATTTTCGAGCCATTGCTACAAGATACGATAAGTTGAAGCGAAACTACGCCTCTATGCTTGCGATGGCATACTCATACATTTGGCTCCCCCATGTACCCTGCAAAATGTAAGTGATATTATCGCGTTCAGTCCAATACTCTAACAAGGAAGAAAGATGAAATCATTTTATACTTATATTATGGCAAGTGGCCGTAATGGCACTCTGTATGCTGGTTCAACCTCTGATTTAATTAAACGAACCTGGGAACACAAAAATAACGTGATTCCAGGATTTACGGCCAAGTACAATGTGCATATATTAGTCTACTATGAAATCCATGCGACATATATTGAAGCTGCTCGACGTGAAAAACGGTTCAAAAATTGGTGCCGACAGTGGAAGTTAAATTTAATTGAGGCTCTAAACCCAGATTGGCGTGATCTGTATGATGATATTTGTCGTTGACTTAGATAGTCTGGATGCCGCGGACAAGCCGCGGCACGTAGGCATCGGGGATGAATTGTAAACACACCCTAATTGAATTGAACGCGTATTTTCTGGCTGTATGTTGGCTTCTAGCCGATGTAACCCAAGCGTTTCAAATACTTTTTTCTGTACTAATTTAAGCCCCGCACGCATGTACCCTTTGCCTGTATAGTCTTTAATCCCATAGAATCCTAGAAAAGCACTTTGAAATGCGCCTCGAACAATTTCGTTGACATTAAAAACACCAAAAATAGTATCTAGCTCATCACAGACTAAATAACTTTTCTGGTTCGGTTGTTGGAACCGTTTCCAATAATCATCAAATGCTTGTGGGGTCGCAGGAGGTTCCACCCATGGATGATGCAAAGAGTTGCTACTTAGCATTGCTGCAAGAAAAGCTTCTTTATCTTCAAACATTAACTCGTGGACAGTAATATTTTTCAAATAGTTAACCTAAAGCGGTGAGTTCTTTTCTTTTGAGCCAAAAGACATCCACCAACACATTTTTAAACTTCGTTTTTTTCATCCATTCCATTCCAACCTTTTTTGCGACCCGCTTCGATGCCTCATTTTGATGGTGAATAATCGAAATCAACAGCGGAATTTCAAGTACGTTAAAAACATAATCTCTAACAGCCACAGCAGCTTCTGTTGCAATCCCTTTTCCCCAGTATGCTTCATCTAAACGGTAGCCTAATTCAATGTATTCCTCTCCATCAACAGTTTGGTGGATTAACCCGCAAAAACCAATGAGTTCGTTTGTTTCCTTTATAACAAGCGCCAGCAAACCGTATTTATGTTTTTCATACCCTTCAATCCACTCGGGTATCTTCTCAGCGATTATATCGAGACTGACCGGCTTTCCATCACCAATATAGCGCATCACATTTGGATTTGCGCAAATTTTAGCAAATGGCTCAATATCATTGCTGCAAAAAGGCCTCAGGAAAATGCGATCTGTCTCGATAATTCGATTCATTTTTTGGGTGCTCATTCTTTTAATCAATGCTCAAAATTATACCATGTAGTGCGCTTGTTGAGATAATACTAATCCACTATTTCCCTCACTTTTTCAGCCATTTTCTCAGCTAACAGCTTATTATTCTCCTCATCCAAATGCACGCCATCCGTTGCACAAGGCTTGATAAATAGGCTGGTATCCATAAAGTGCGCTTTAAAGTAGTTCGCAACCGATTTGTATTCGCAAGCCAATTTTTTTGACTCTTCTGCCGCCCCTTCAAACAGCGTTTCCATAAAATCGGGAGGATTAATAATGTGAGGCGGGGATACCAATAAAATTTCAGAAGCTTTCCCCCCTAAATTGGTTTTGCTTGCTGAAATTAACCAAATCAATTTGCCGCATCCAATCGCCGCTTTTTTGGCATTTCCATGGATGTACTCTTTTACATCGTTGGTGCCGAGCATGAGTACAACAAGATCCACTGGGGCATGCGTTTCTAACAAAAAAGGCAGTGTCGTGCTGCCGTTTCTATGGGGAGAAAAGGGATCATCGAAAGCGGTTGTTCGCCCGTTTAATCCTTCTTCAATGATGCGATAGGATGCGCCGAGTGTGTTTTGCAATAGCCCAGTCCAGCGTACCTCAAAAGGATAACGGTTCATGCTGTCGGGATCAAAACCCCAAGTGAGGGAATCCCCATAACAGAGAATGTGTTTGACATTTTGCATGGAAATTTATCCTTAAAATGGAAACAGACCCTATCAAGCCTGTACTATTTCTTTAACTCCTGCAACAGGAATTTGGCTGCCTCTTGCTCTGCCTTACGGCGATTAACGCCCTGCCCTACGCCAGGGTTTATTCCGCTAACCTTGCACATGACATGAAAAATTTGCTCATGCTCTTCCCCTTCTATTTTAATCAGGGAATACTCTGGCAAAGGGCGTTTTTTTGATTGCAGGTATTCCTGCAACTGGGTTTTGGCATCTTTCAGATTATGGGTTAAGGCTTTATCCTCTAATCGCGAGCGAAACAGGGACAAAATGAGTTGCTGACTTTCACTAAAACCCCCGTCTAAAAAAACGGCGGCAATGATTGCTTCCAAGGCATCAGCAAGAATGGAAGCACGACGAAAGCCGCCGCTTTTTAACTCCCCTTGCCCCAAAAACAAATAATCGCCTAAATCAAGTTCTTGTGCAATTTCCGCCAACATCTCGCCTTTCACCAAAAAAGCACGCAAAGGGCTAAGTTGCCCCTCACTTTGGTCGGGAAAGAGTTCAAATAAGGCATTGGCAATCACAAAACTTAAAATGGAATCGCCTAAAAACTCATAACGCTCATTATTTATGCTGCCCGCACTGCAGTGCGTTAAAGCCTGTTTTAAATGCGCTATGTTGTTAAACTGATAGCCTAATCGTCTTGACAGACGTTCTAAATTAACTGGAACCAAAGTCACCTCTACTGAACAAACCTACCTATTTTAGACCAGCGAACGGTATCGGTTTTCCCATTCCAACTCATCCACACCAGCATCGCCTTTCCCCGTAAATAACTGTCGGCAGTGAAGCCCCAAAACCGGCTGTCTGCGCTGTCATCGCGGTTATCACCCATCATGAAATAATGCCCCTTGGGCACTTCTACGTCAAAATCCTGCGCACTGACGTCAGGCCTCAGGTAAATAGCATGCACGATGCCATTCAAGTTTTCCTGGTATTTAGCGACAGGCTTTCCTGAGCTTTCATCGGTGGTGTATTCCAGAAAGGTCTGCTTCATTTCCTGCCCGTTAATCGTTAACACCTTGTTGTGATAACTTACCTTGTCACCGGGAACGCCAATTACCCTTTTAATGTAATCAAAACGCGGATCTGGCGGCCAGCGAAACACCGCAATTTCCCCTGTTTTCGGATTGGCGACAGGGATGATTTTTTTCTCCCAAACCGGCAGCCTGAACCCATAGGCAAATTTGTTCACTGCCAGAAAATCACCCACTAATAAAGTTGGCTCAAGCGAACCTGAGGGAATACGAAAAGGCTCTAACAAAAAGGAACGCAACAAAAGAACTAAGAAAAAAACAGGAAAAAAGGAACGTGAAAATTCGATAATTTTTCCAGGCTTTTGTGCTTTATCGCGTTTTTTGGCCCAAAAAAGGATATCGAGCAAGTAAATTATGCCGGTAAAAAACGAAAGCACAACCAATAAAAGCGCAAAATTCATACTCAGGAATTCCATAGTTTATCCTATTATTTCTTTCTATCGGTTTGAAAAACAGCCATAAACGCTTCTTGTGGAATTTCCACATGGCCCACCTGTTTCATTCGTTTTTTACCTGCCTTTTGTTTCTCCAATAATTTTCTTTTACGCGACACGTCCCCGCCGTAACATTTGGCCGTAACGTTTTTACGCAGGGCTTTGACGGTTTGACGCGCAATAATGTGGTTGCCCAGGGCTGCCTGAATAGCCACATCAAACATCTGGCGTGGAATCAGTTCCTGCATTTTATCAACCAGGAGCTTGCCGCGCCCGTAAGCTGCATCACGGTGCACAATGACCGCTAAGGCATCCACCTTGTCGCCATTGATTAGCACATCCATTTTCACCAGTTGCGCCTCGTCAAAGCGAATAAAATTATAATCCAATGAAGCATAGCCGCGGCTCACCGATTTTAATTTATCAAAAAAATCAGAAACCACTTCACTCATTGGTAAATCGTAACTTACCGAAACCTGACGGCCGCTGTAAGTCATATTGATTTGCACACCGCGCCGCTCAATGCATAAGGTAATAATTTGACCTAAATAATCTTGCGGCACCAAAATATTAGCACGCACAATGGGTTCAAACATTTGTTTGATTTGCTGTGGCGGCGGCAATTGGGAAGGATTATCAATCAACAGGGTTTCGTCTTTCGTTGTAACAATTTTGTAAACTACCGTAGGCGCTGTGGAAATTAAATCGAGATTATATTCCCGCTCAAGCCGCTCCTGGACAATTTCCATGTGCAACATGCCCAAAAAGCCACAGCGAAAACCAAAGCCTAATGCCTCGGATGATTCTGGCTCATAAAACAGGGAGGCATCGTTTAAACTCAATTTGGCCAATGCTTCACGAAAAGCCTCAAAATCGTCTGCGCTGATGGGGAAAAGGCCTGCATAGACTTGCGGCTTAACCCGCTGAAATCCCGGCAAAACGGCCGTTGCCTGATTTTTTTCAAGGGTCAGGGTATCGCCTACGGGTGCGCCCTGAATTTCTTTAATACCGGCCACCACATAACCTACCTCACCCGCTTGCAATACATCCTGTTTGGTCCGTTTGGGGGTAAAAATACCAACTTGATCCACCTCATAGGTGCGCCCGGTTGACATCACCCGCATTTTATCGCCCTTTCGCAAACTGCCATTGGCAATACGAACAAGCGATACAACCCCTAAATAACTATCAAACCAGGAATCAATGATTAACGCTTGCAAGGGGGCATCAATTTCCCCTGTGGGTGGTGGGATTCTTGCAACTAGAGCTTCTAACACATCCTCCACACCAAGACCACTTTTGGCGCTGACATGAATAGCACTGTGCGCTTCCAGACCGATAATGTCTTCAATTTCTGCAATCACCCGCTCAGGCTCTGCCTGCGGTAAATCGATTTTATTTAATACCGGCAAGATTTCCAGTGATTGATCAAGGGCGGTATAACATACGGCAACGGTTTGCGCCTCAACCCCCTGGGCTGCGTCCACGACAAGAATTGCCCCTTCACAGGCGGCCAAAGAACGCGACACTTCGTAGCTGAAATCGACATGGCCAGGTGTATCAATGAAATTCAGCAGATAGACTTTTCCGTCACGCGCCTTGTAATTTAAAGAAACACTTTGCGCTTTGATGGTAATACCCCGCTCCCGCTCAATATCCATTGAATCGAGAACCTGTGCTGACATTTCCCTGTCCGTCAATCCACCGCAAAGCTGGATAAACCGATCCGCCAAAGTGGACTTACCATGATCAATATGGGCAATGATTGAAAAATTACGAATTCGCGTTAAATCGCTCAACTTAAAAAACCTAGTTATAAATGGGGTATTCTAGCTTATTTATTGACGCGCAGAAAGGTGTCATTGCAATCCAGTGTTAATTGCAAAGTTTTCAAAAAACAGGGATGATGATTGCTGTTCCTTTTAATTCTTACTACAATTTCGCTTTCTCATCTTATTTAGGATTAGCCCATGCGACGATTAGTCACGCTCTGTTTCAGCCTTTTGCTCCTTATGAGCGCATCCATGGCGAAAGCCGATAGCGCTTTTGTTAAACGACAGGACGTGCAGGTATTCATTAATACCATGGTTAAAGAGCATGGCTTTGATAAACAAGCACTCACCCGCACCTTAAACGAAGTGCAATTGCAGCCTAAAATTATTGAGTCCATGGATAAACCCTATGAGAAAAAAAACTGGGATGTCTATAAACAGATTTTTTTAACGTCAGACAGAGTACGGGCCGGAATCGATTTTTGGCGCGCCAATCAGGCAACACTTTCGAAAGCGGAGCAACAATTCAATGTGCCAGCCAGTATTATCGTAGCTATCATTGGCGTTGAAACCCTCTACGGAAAACACCAGGGCAACTACCGTGTCCTGGATGCTTTATCCACGCTTGCCTTTAATTACCCCAAACGCTCCCCGTTTTTCACCAAAGAATTGAGCGAATACCTCCTGCTTTGCCGTGAACACCATGTGCCGCCAACCCAATATTTAGGCTCTTATGCCGGAGCGATGGGTAAACCGCAATTTATGCCAAGCAGTTACCGCTACTATGCACTGAATTTTGACAACAACCCAAGAATTGATTTAATGAACGACGACAAGGCCGTTATTGCAAGCGTTGCCAATTATTTTCATAAACACGGTTGGAAAATGCATCAGGGCATTGCGCAACCTGCACAAGTGGCAGGAATGCGGTATAAACGCATTAATACGGCTAACCGCTCTGCAAGCTATCCGATTAACGCGTTGGCCGCCGCAGGGGTTAGACCCTTAACCGCTGCAAGGCATACACCGGAAAAAGTGGGTTTAATTGAGTTAACCACCCAAAACGGTCAGGAATTCTGGATGGCTTATCCTAATTTTTATGTGATAACACGATACAACACCAGCCCGCAATATGCTATGGCGGTGTATTTATTGTCACAGCAATTGAAAAGCCAGTGGACAGCACTTCATTCGGTAAGCAAAAAACACGCGTATGCATAACAACAAGGCGGTCCTATGGATACCTGCTTTCTTTTTGCTCACCATCTCAATACAGAGGGTGCGCTTTGCTTAAAGCTTGATCAGCAAGGCAAAGTGATTACCCCTCTGGCACAGCGTACTTTTCTGGAAATCAAGTCCTTGCAACTGAAGGCAAAGACTTGTGTCCTGGTACCTGGTAGCAAGTTTAGCTTGCATCAAGTGGAGTTACCGCGATTACCAGACAAAAAAGCACGGGCGGCCCTGCCTTTTGCCCTCGAAGAACACATTGCCCAAACGATTGAATCAACCCACTTCGCATACGATACGCAGTTTTACCGCAATGGCTGTTATCTGGTCCTGGCTGGTGATAAATCCTATCTGAAAAACCTCATGGCCCTACTGGATGAAAAGCACCTTGATTTTGATTGGCTCAGTCTGGACTGGTTTGCACTCCATTCAGGCGAAATGGCATTAATTGAGGACTTTTTTCTGGTAAACAACGCGCAGTTTCAGGGTGCGATAAGCCCTGATTTTGCTTCTGTTTATCTTAACCGGATTGGGAAGGAAGAGCGGTCTTTCTACACCTTTACAGACTCGAGCCCTTTCCTTTCTAACAAAATAAAACCTGTAGAAATACAGGAGTCAGCTTTTGTCTGGTTAGCAAAACGGTTACAGGCTAACCAAGTGATTAACCTGTGCCAGGGTGAGCTTGTACATGGCAGCAAACATTATTTGAATAAAACCCTTTATCAGGCAGCCCTTGGCATGATGGGACTGTGGCTACTCAGTATCCTGGCGGTAAATTTAGCCCAAATCCATTGGCTAAACCGTGATTTGGCAAGGGTTGATAGTCAAATTGCGGTGATTTATAAGCAATTTTTTCCTCATGCGCACCAAATTATCAGCCCTAAATTCCGTATTGGCCAACTGCTAAAAGGGAGTCAGGGAGCAGGCGAGAAGTCGTTTTGGATTATCTTAAACAAACTGTCCCTCTCCTTTACCAAAGGGCGGGTCACTTTACAGCACATTCGCATGCAAAATAACGCAGTAGCCGTCACCCTGTTAGCAAAAAACTTTGAAACGCTTGAGGAATTCCAGGCAACCTTGCTAAAAAATGGGCTTAAAACGAAACAAACCCAAGCGTTTACCCGCGATAACCAAGTCGTAAGCACCCTGGAG
Organism: Tatlockia sp.; assembly: GCA_041659885.1. Classification (GTDB taxonomy): domain Bacteria; phylum Pseudomonadota; class Gammaproteobacteria; order Legionellales; family Legionellaceae; genus Tatlockia. The sequence continues at coordinate 44,148 of JBAZXN010000003.1, read as the reverse complement.
CTGAGTCTGTGATACGCACTTACTGGAATACCTTGAATGCACGCGAGCGCCTCATGGCAGGTGCAGGCCTCCTTTGTGCTATCCTTTATTTACTCTATTTTTTGATTTATTCGCCCTTAAATGCTTCACTGCATAAAAAATCGCTGGAATTGGCTGAAAAGCAGGAAACGCTCGCCTGGATGGAGCAGGTTAAAAAACAATCCACCAGCCAAACCACGGTAGAAAAAATTGGCAATACCAAATTGCTTGCCTTGCTTGGCAAGCAATTAAATGAAACGTTTAAAGCCTATCCTTACCAATTGCAGCAAACTGCCGGCGGCGAGCTGCAATTAACCTTCGAAAAAGTGCCCTATAATGCCTTCTTGCTGCTGTTGTGGAACCTTACTAATCACTACACCATTACGCTTAAACAATTCAGCGCAGAGCGCACAGAAACTGCAGGCATTGTAAAACTGGCCGTTGTACTTTCTGCCCAGTAAACAGCCTCCAAGGTCTGATGTACACTTAAAATGGCGCTCAATAAGCCACCTTTTCGCTTCAAAAAATTAATTGATGACACACCCTAATTCGACAGATCAGTTTGTACCTTGCTCCAGTTTTTAATGCTAGCCCCTTGTTTTATTTCCGAAGGCAGATTGTTGAGTGCCTTTTGCGCCTCTTCAAAACTTGAATAACTGCCATAAACCCCTTTGTAGTACGTTTTCCCACCACGTGAAGACCGAACCTCTGCCATACGGTTAGTTTTGGGCGCTTTATACAATACCGAAGCGACCTGAGACGCCTTTTCACTCTCTAACACTTCAACGGTAAAACCCGAAGGATTTTGTTGACTCACCCAGTGGCTGTCCATGTCTTTATGCGAAGTGTGTTGCAGAGGAGGCGCTTCGTAATACTTTTCTGATCCCATACGCCTTTCAGCTTGCGGATAGTCAGGAAAGGAATCACTCGCGTAATATTGCTGATCCTGAAAATAGGGCGTGGTACTGCTGTAGCTTGCATAATAATCAGGAGTCTCTTTGGCGCCACAACCCGTTAAAACCGTTGTGAACACAGCAATTGTGCAAAGTGCGCTGTTCCTTTTCATAAATAACCCCTTCTATTTTTCCTTCCTATAACGGTTATCTGCTGAATTCCTAATAACTTGAGTATCTTCTTATAATCGAATACAGTGAGGGTTTTTGACAATTCCTATTTACATCAACTGACGTAATTAAAGAGGCATTATGTGGACTCATAGACGTTCCGGACTCACTTGCCAACGCAGCAGCCAGGATCACCGTGCACCGTATGAACGGGATAGAACGCGCGTTATTCATTGCCCTGCTTTTCGCCGCTTGCAGCGTAAAACGCAAATTTTGGGCACCGATCAAGGCGATTTTCACCGTACTCGCCTCACCCACTCCCTTGAGGTAGCCTCCATTGGGCGCAGTATTGTGCGAAATCTTGCAACAAACCACCAGCAATCGATTGTGCCAGGCCTACTCCCTCACGACGATTTAATTAGTGCCATTTGCTTGCTACATGACATTGGCCACCCCCCTTTTGGGCATGGCGGTGAAGTGGCATTAAATTACATGATGCGAAGCCATGGTGGATTTGAAGGGAATGGCCAAACCTTAAGGCTTTTAACCAAACTCGAAAACAGTTACGGTGATTTTGGTCTGGATTTGACAAGACGCACCCTGCTCGGCATTTTGAAATACCCGGTTAACCGCGCGATGGTGGTTGCAACCGAATTGCCAAAAGAGCTAGAGTCCTTAACCAAAGCCATTCGAATTAACGATTGGTTGCCTCCCAAAGCCTATTTTGATTGCGAGCAGGCGGAAGTGGATTGGCTACTCTCCCCATTCAGTGAAACGGATACAACCCGTTTTAAAACGCTGCTAAAACACCCCCAGGAAAAAACACACGGCAAGGCCGCTTTTCACAGTTTTGACTGCTCTATCATGAACACAGCAGACGATATCGCCTATGGCGTACACGATTTAGAAGATGCGATTCATTTGCGTTTAATTACCCGCGAGCACTTTGATCACAATCGGTTTCGCGAGCTGATAGCCGAAAGCCCCTTGGCTGAAAACCAGTTGATAAACGGCTTGTTCAGTAAAGAACTTGGTCATCGCAAACAATCGATTGGAGAGATGGTTAATTATTTTATTACGGCGACAAAAGTCACCACTACCGATGAAGCGTTTGAAAACCCGCTCTTGAAACACAACATAATCTTGTTGCCCGAGGCAAGGCTTTTACTGAATTACCTAATGGAATGCATTTATGAACATGTGATTGACTCACAAGAAGCGCGCACCTTTGAATACGGCGGGCAAACAGTGGTTCTTCGTCTTTTTGAAGCAGTGAGTTCAAACCCCGGCAGTTTGCTGGATAATAAAAACCGTGCTCTTTATCATAAAGCCGAAGAAGAAGAAGCCGCACGCAGGGTCATTTGTGATTACATTGCGAATATGACAGACGAGTACGCGCACCGGATGCATGAGCGACTCTTTGGATTTAACACAAGAACCATTTTCGAAAGACTCTGAAAATGGCGTCCCCAAGGGGATTCGAACCCCTGTTACCGCCGTGAAAGGGCAGTGTCCTAGGCCTCTAGACGATGGGGACCAAGAACTAAACTACGTACTACTTTACCACTTTACTACTTTAACGCCAAAAAATGGCGTCCCCAAGGGGATTCGAACCCCTGTTACCGCCGTGAAAGGGCAGTGTCCTAACCTCTAGACGATGGGGACCCAGAGTTGTTCTCCATCAATAACCGAGGGTTAATGATGGTGGAGCCAGGCGGGATCGAACCGCCGACCTCTTGCATGCCATGCAAGCGCTCTCCCAGCTGAGCTATGGCCCCAAAAAGAGAATCGAAGTTTAATGAGTGGCTCGCTAACTGTCAAGCAATTTTTAATTTACATTTTTTTCGCAAGTTTAAATATCCCCTGCTACACTCAATTTATACCACTCGATAAAGGAATGTCTATGAAAACACTGCCTTTTTTGTATCTTTTATCACTAAGCTGCGCGGCAATTGCGCAGACACGCGAAATTGCCATCACAATCGACGATTTACCGCTGGTGGCCTCCAATATGACCACCCCAGGTAACCAGCAAAGAGCCACGGAGCGTTTTAATAAAATAATTGAAGCATTGAAAGAAAACAACGTACCTGCCACAGGATTTGTCATTGCCGGTGCCATTGGCAAAGGGCAATGGGCGTTTCTGGAAGCCTTTCGCAATGCAGGCTTTATGATAGGAAACCATACCTATTCGCATTACAATTTAAACCAGATGAATGCGGAGAAGTACATTGCCGATGTCGCACGCGCCGATAAAATTCTAACTCCCCTAATGACTGAGCCAAAATATTTTCGTTACCCCTATCTTGCAGAAGGCAATAAACAAACCAGGCCCCAAGTATTAAGTTACCTGAGTGAAAACCATTACACCATTGCACCAGTTACCATTGACAGCAAGGATTTTCGATTCAATGAACAACTTTACCATGTCCCCTTTCGCGTAAGGGAAGCCTACATTGACAAAGTAAAACCACGCTACCTGGCTTATATTTGGGAGCAAACGCTCAAAGCGGAAAAAAGAGCAAAAGATCAGCCTGTGAAACAAATTTTATTAATCCATGCAAACTTGTTAAACAGCTATGCTTTAAATGACATTATTAAGATGTATAAACAAAACGGCTATACCTTTATTACCCTAACCGAAGCGCTTAAAAACCCCGCGCCATCCATTACTGCCCCTACTTCTGAGAAATCAGAAAGTCCTGCCAGTGTTTACATTGAGGATACGTCCGAGCATGATTGGTTAAGTTAACGCGCCAGCTCTTTTTACACAGCGACTTGAAGACTCAAATCGCTGTGTAAAGGCTGGGAGAAATTACCAAGCCTTACAGATGAAATTTCACGCAGCAGCCGTGCGTTTTTTAGCTGCTTTGTTATGTTGCTTCCACTCTTTGTCCTTAGCGAAAACAAAACTTGCTGCTTCTTCAATAAAAAAGCCAATGTCTTCGATATTTGCCCAAGCGCAATATTCGGTTATTTTTTCGAGCGTTTCGCTGGTTATTTCGGCTTTTATTTTCTCTTTCTTTTGTAAACGGATTCCATTAATAATTGGCATTTTTAACCTCTAAAGTGATTTGTGCGAAGAAATACTAGCAAATAAAATAACCGTTGCAAAGCCATATTTTTCAGTCATACGGTTTTTATCTCATTGTAATTTAAAGCAAATGGCTTTGCGAACTCCGGATAAAACGCGCTCCACATCCTGTCGCAAAAACCCAATAAATTACTTTGTCTGTGCAATTGGGTTTTAAACGCATCGTCATAAGGAGTCCAGGCAAGGCTTGCCAGAAAAGAAAAAACGGTTCCATCGATAGTACTCGGTTCATTTCCATGAAAGTATTTTTTGTTAGCAAGACTATCGGCCAGGGCATTGATGGTTTTAAAACCCATCTCTAAAACCTCATCGTAACTGTGGCGTCCAGTGCCTTGCATATACAGTGCTTTCAAGGTATTTTTGCGCGCAATGCGGGGTACAAACGTTTTTAAAAGAAAAGGCATTTTTGCAAAATAATCCGCTTTAATGTGCAGCCAATTGGGCTCGTATTGCCATCGGCTATAAACCACTATCCAGTAAAAATACGAAGACAAGGTATTATCGAGGAATACACTGAATGCCTTTTGCTCTTTGCTTAAGTTTTTATCCAGCAAATCCCCGTATTTCGCTTTTAAAAAATCAATTATTATTTCGCTATCGGCAATCTTTTTTTCTTCGATTTGAATAAACGGTAACTTCCCCTTCGGGGCAATGCGAGGATCCCTTACCAATTTTATTTCATAAGGCAGTTCTGCCATGCGCAAATACGTTTCCACCTTCATACAAAAAGGGCTTGCATTTGGCAATCCCCAAAGGCCTGGAAATTGATACAATGTAATCATAAGCTAAGATTCCTCAATTAGCGCTGGCAAAAGAAGTTATTTTGAGGAGGGTTGCGATAAAATGTCAACCCAACTCTCGCTTATCGTTAACAATTTTGATTTTCTCACCACGGGTTTTGGATTCCACACGGTAGAAAAGCGTTCATTGAAGCCTATTGAGTATTCGGAGTAAATGCCCGTGGTGGAGGCGCATAGGCCGGCGCTGTCGGGTAGGGTTTGGCATTACCACGAAAATTGCGCTCCATTTCAGTTTGTTTGGAATCGGTGTCGGTTCCAATGTCTTTGGTTGGTACGGTATTTAAGCCATTATTGGGAATGAGGGTGGTACTGGAGTCCGTGCCCACATCGCTGGTGTTATTGTTTACCGAAATGACCGGTATCATTTTCGCAATAGGTTTTGAAGGGTCAAGATTTAGAGTAGCGTGCGCATGGGTTAAGGTGATTACTCCACAGGACAACAAGGTGATGAGTCGCAAATTTTTCATTTTTTCTCCTTAAATAATGAAAGGGATAGCCGAGGAAAACCTTGATTGCGCTTACGCTCCATCAAGGCTACGGCACTAAAAAAAAGCAGAAAGCAGGTAGCCTTGATGGAGCGTAAGCGCAATCAAGGTTTTCCTTAGCTATCTGAAGGTAACTCTGAAAGCACGCGCCTAGTTTATCCCCGCTGCACGCTCACGAATACGTTGCAGTGCATACTCCATGCGTTCCAGGACGCGTTTTTTACCCACTAAAAACAGAGTAGCAGCGATTGCCGGAGACATGCTTTTACCGGTGATAGCCACCCGTAGTGGTTGCGCCACTTTACCCATATTGATATCAAATTCAGCACTGATATCGTTGATGCATTCTTGCAAACCGTTCTCTTCCCAATCGTTAACACGCTGAAAACGTGTGTATAAAGCCGTTAGCGGCTCTAACACAACCGGCCTTAAGTGTTTTTTTACCGCTTCTTCATCGTAGGGGATGGTATCTTCATAAAAATAACGGCTTTCTTCGCAAAGCTCAGCCAAGGTTTTATAACGTTCGGCAAGAACGGGTACCAAATCAGCAAGGGATGGGCCTTTTTGTAGATCAATCCCCTGCTTTTCAAAATGCCAGCGCAAGGCCAGGGCTACGGAATCAACTGGGTCGCTTTTTTGATAATGTTGATTTAACCAGTACAATTTATCGTAATTAAAGCTCGATACACCGCGGCTTACGTGGCTTAAATCAAAGGCTGCAATCATTTCTGCCAGGCTAAAAATTTCCTGATCCCCATGTGACCATCCAAGCCTTACAAGGTAATTGAGCAATGCATGCGGAAGCACACCCATTTCTTTAAATTGTAAAACGCTTACCGCCCCGTGGCGCTTGGATAACCGTTTGCCGTCCTCACCCAGGATCATAGGCAAGTGAGCAAAAACCGGTACTGGAGCATTAAGTGCCTTAAACAAGTTAATTTGCCTCGGCGTATTGTTGATATGATCATCCCCCCGAATCACGTGGGTGATTTGCATATCCCAATCGTCAATCACCACCGCAAAATTATAGGTCGGATGGCCGTCTGAACGCAGTAAAATCAGGTCATCAAGCTCGGCATTGTCGACATGAATCGTACCGTACACTTCATCGGTAAAGGACACCACGCCCGTTTGCGGGTTTTTAAAACGCAAGACAAAGGGTTCACCGGTATCTTGCAGATTGTTGTCGCGACAATGGCCATCGTAGCGCGGCTTGGTTTTAGCCGCCATTTGCGATTCCCGAAGGGCTTCCAGACGTTCTTTACTGCATACGCAGCGGTAGGCTTTTCCCTCGTCAAGCAGGGTTTTTGCAATGGCATTGTACCTGTCATAACGTGCGGTCTGGTAATAAGGCCCTTCGTCACAGGTTAACCCCAGCCAGTCCATTCCATCAATAATGGCTTGTACGGATTCTTCCGTGGAGCGCTCTTGATCGGTATCTTCAATGCGTAAAATAAATTTACCGTTGTGGCGTTTGGCATAAAGCCAGGAAAACAAAGCGGTACGCACACCGCCTACATGTAAAAAACCAGTCGGGCTTGGAGCGAAACGTGTTCGGACTTCCATTAGTACTCCGTTGTAAGCAAATAAATATTCGCGCTATAATAACTGAGTTTCGCAGCAAGGCAAAGAGACTCATTGCTTAATGACACAAGGGTGGGATTACAGGGTTTGTTCATGAAAAAATTGGGTATCAAATATCAGCTGCGCATCACTACACTAATCCCCGTCTTTTTAGTCGCACTGCTTTTTGCCGTTTTTTACAATGGCCAATACAATAAAGATCTTAACCAACACATGTCGCGTCTCGGTGAGGCCTACATTCGCCAACTCTTGCCAGCCGCCCAATTCGCCATGATGCGAAGCGACAACCGCACCTTACAGGGCTTAATTAATGCCTCAACGGTAAACCCTGAGGTCAAATCGCTGGCTTTTTACAATGCGCAAGGTCAACTGCTCGCCTACCGCGGAGGCAAACACTCACTCCATCAATCCTTTAAACCACCGCAATATACGGGGGATTATATTGAGAGCAAACAAACCAAACGCTACACCATTAATTTTTTGGCGCCGGTGACCATTCCGAAATTCAACTTGTACTCCAACGCCCCTTTTAAAGAATTAACCAACCCGGTTTCTTTGGAAGCGGATGACATTTTAGGCTGGCTTTCAATTGATATCGACACCCAATCCATGCTTATCAAGCGTTACCAAATGTATATTGTTACCATTTTTATTACCCTGCTTGGTTTATTGCTCAGTTTAACTATCCATTATTTCCTGTCAAAACGCATTTACATTCCAATTTATCGCCTGCGGCGCAGTATGAAACAAATTCTAAGCAATGAGTTTGAAACGCAAATCAATACCTCAAGCCCTGGTGAATTTGGCATTATCGAGCGTGGCTGCGCGCACATGCAGCAACAATACCTGAATACAGTTAAGGATTTAAACCAGCACATTGAAGTCGCAACGGAAGATTTGCAACAGGGCCTCGAACTGTTAGAAGAAAAAAACATCGAGCTATCCCTTGAGAAGAAAAAAGCCGAGGAAAAAAGCCGGCAAAAATCAGAATTTATAGCCAACATGAGCCATGAAATTCGAACCCCCATGAACGGCGTGATTGGCTTCACCAATGTCTTGCTGGAGTCCAAACTGGATAGCTTGCAACTGGATTACGTCAAAACTATCAAATCCTCAGCCCAGGATTTATTAAGCATTATTAATGATATCCTTGATTACTCCAAAATGGACGCCGGAAAACTGCATCTGGATTGCATCCCGATGGACATCCGCGCCTGCATCGATGAAGTATTAGCACTTACCGCACCCAATGCCCATAAAAAAGGGATTGATTTGATTCCGATAACGGAAATCGATGTGCCTAAAACCGTTTTAGGGGATCCGCTGCGTTTAAAACAAATTATCACCAATTTAACCAGTAATGCGATTAAATTTACCGATCACGGTTATGTGCTCATTCGCACGTCCATTGAGCAGGAAACAGACAAAGATTACACGCTTTGCCTTTCGTTTATAGACACCGGCATTGGCATTTCCAGTGACGATCAAACCAAACTGTTTAATGCGTTCAATCAAGCAGATACCACGATAACCCGTCGTTTCGGTGGCTCGGGCTTGGGGCTTGTGATTAGCAAACGGTTAGTGGAAGAAATGCAAGGCCGCATTACCTTAACCAGTGAAGTGAATAAAGGCTCTACCTTTGCGGTGTATATTCGATTGGAAAAATTGGCCGCTTACGAAGTAGAGAAAAACCAGAGTCAGCGTTTTGATCAGATTAAAATTCTCTGTTACGAGGACAATCCCCTCTACCTTGAGGCCTTATGCAATGGGCTAAGCTATTGGGGAATGCAAGGCATTGCCATTAATTCCTTTAGCCAGCTTGAGGCCGCATTTACCAAACACAGCGATTGCAACCTGGCCTTCATCAACGTGAATGAAGGCTGTGAAAAGCAAATTGCCCAAGTGTTGCGTAAACACGACATGCCCTTTATTTTAACGTCTAAATGGTTAATCCACGATCCGCAATCCCTTGGTGCACAAGCCTTTTTATTTAAGCCGGTGAGTATTCAAAAAATCCATGAAAGCATTGAGCTTTTATTGAACAAAGCGACCCAGAAAACAACCATTAATCACGAAATAGAAAACTTGCGCTCCAAATTGCGCCTGCTCCATCCAGAACTCCTCATCGCGGAAGACAACCCGGTCAATCGCATGCTGCTTAATTCCCTGCTCAGTGAATACACATCGATTGAAGCAGTAGACAATGGCGAGGAAGCGGTAACCGCCTGCCAGCACAAGCGTTTTGATGTAATCTTGCTTGATTTGCAAATGCCCAAATTAAATGGCCTGGATGCAGCATGTATGATTCGCAAAGAATCCATGCTCAATAAGCTAACCCCCATCGTGGCAATTAGTGCAAGCAGCAGCGATCTCAGCAATAAGCGTCTTGAAAAAGCGGGCATTGATTTGTGCTTGCAAAAACCCATCGATGAAAAAGAATTACTCAATCACCTGCTGACCTTTCTTAAAAAATCAAAAACCTATGCGATTGACTGGCAACTTTGTGTGCAAAAAGTATCGGGTAACCAAGCCTTGGCTGAAGAATTTTTAGCCCGCTTTGTTGAAGAATTGGTTAAAGACAGAGCAGAATTTTTGCTCCTCTTGCAAGATAAAAATGTGAAGGGATTGCAAGACGCAGCACACAAACTGCATGGTGCCTGTTGTTTTTGCGGTGTCCCCCTGTTACAAACCCAGGTCGTCCGACTTGAAAAACAGGCAAAACACAGCAAAAATATCGAGGAAATTAAACCCATTTTTGCAGAACTCATCCAAAGCATTGATGAGGTTATCGATGAATTTAACAGCTTTTATCAAGCCAGCACCACTTCTTGAGACACCGGCAGCAAGGCAGTGAGTACCTGGTAAGCAAGCTCTCTCTCAGAATGGAAACCTTTCTTTGAAGGGTATATACCCAAGAAACTTCAAAATGCTATTTTTGGTCTATTGCTTTTCACGCCTCCCGTTCAGAAAAAAACTCGCAATAGGATTGCTATTACTCGTTTTTTTCTGAACGGGAGGCGCAAAAATCAAGCCGTCCAAAACCTAGCATTTTGAAGTTTCTTGGGTATAGAATAGAGTTTGTTGGCAATTGGCGACAGACCCTAAACTACCTTGGATGAGTGGACTCTTTAATGGCGCATAAACATAAAATTGGCATTGTAGTTATAATCCTGCTAATAAGCATCGCATTAATTATTTTCAATTGAACGTAATGGCAGCGAAATGCAAATCATTTGTTGCATTTCTTTGCTCATTTTAATTCCTGGACACGTTTAAACAAGGGCGTTTTACTCGCTCTCCCCAAGGCCATAGCCGTCAACATTTTGACCTGACAGGTATTTTTTCTCAGGAAATCAAGCTGCACCCCTTTTATAATCCCGCTTGAAAAATTTGTTTTACAAATAACAAGGACTGTTTACAATTCAGTTTTAGCTCGCCTCATACTTAAACCACGAGGACGACAGTTTATTCCTACTTTGAAGCAATCACGGAGATTTTATGTCAGTTAAAAATGCAATTTATGCGCAGTCCGGAGGAGTTACCGCGGTAATTAATGCTTCGGCCTGCGGGGTTATTCAAACAGCAAGGCTTCATCCGCTTAAAATAGGCAAGGTCTATGCCGCCTTAAATGGCATTATTGGCGCGTTAAATGAGCAATTGATAGACACTTCACTGGAAAGCGATGAAGACATTGCCAGGCTGTTGCATACCCCATCCGGTGCATTCGGTTCTTGCCGTTATAAATTAAAAGACAATGGCGAGGAATTTGAACGGTTAATTGAGGTGTTCAAGGCGCACAACATCGGTTATTTTTTTTACAATGGCGGCGGCGATTCGCAAGATACGGCACACAAAATTTCAAAAATTGGCAGCCACATGGGTTATCCCATTACCTGCATTGGGATACCCAAAACCGTAGACAACGATTTACCTTTCACCGACAATTGCCCAGGCTTTGGCTCAGTGGCCAAATACGTTGCCATTTCAACCCTTGAAGCAGGTTTTGACGTTGCTTCCATGGCAGCTTCTTCCACTAAAGTATTTATTCTTGAGGTAATGGGTCGGCATGCCGGTTGGATTGCAGCCTCCAGTGCACTCGCCGCACAGCACAGCGAACAACCGCCGCACATTATTTTATTCCCCGAAACGCCCTTTAATCCGCAACGGTTTTTAGAGAAAACCAAAGCCTGTGTGGAGCAATACGGCTATTGCGTGGTTGTGGCCTCCGAAGGCATTCGCAATGCTGAGGGTAAGTTTTTAAGTGATGCAGGCCTTCGCGATGCCTTCGGTCATGCCCAGTTAGGAGGGGTTGCACCGGTTCTGGCGCAACTGGTGAAAGCGGAACTCGGTTACAAATACCATTGGGCAGTAGCCGACTACCTTCAGCGGGCAGCACGGCATATTGCTTCGCAAGTGGATGTGGATCATGCTTATGCACTGGGCAAGGCGGCGGTCGAGTTGGCCTTAAGCGGGCACAATGCGGTCATGCCCATTATCAAACGGGAAGCAGATACCCCCTACCGATGGTCTATCGGGCATGTGCCGCTTGCAGAGGTCGCCAATCAGGAAAAAGCAATGCCACCTGAATTTATTCGGGAAGACGGTTTTGGAATTACCGAGGCTTGTCGCCGTTATTTAGCGCCCTTAATTCAAGGGGAAGCCTATCCACCCTATGTGAACGGCTTGCCCGATTACGTGCGGCTTAAAAACCACTGCGTTGCAAAAAAGCTCTAATCCCTACAGCTTGCCGGACGGTACTGTCTTGGCAAGCTTCCCCCTTTACAGCTCCAGGTGATTTCGCCTGTGGCCTGTAATGCGGGAACAAGTTCAATAGCGCCCTTTCCAGCGGCCTCGGTGTAATTAATGGTAATAATGCCTTGGGGTTTGATGACTATTGATTCCACATTGGCTGTTTTGGCAGGACTTACATACCCTGTTTCGGCCTGATTAGCCGGCAAGCCATGGTTTGTCATGGCCGATTCCGTTACCGCCAGTTTGGCCGCTTCTGCAAGATTAAGCCCTTCGGAAATGCGCGCTCTCACTGTATAGTCACGGTAAGCCGGCACCGCAACGGAAATAAGAATGCCTAAAATGGCAATGACAATCATTAGCTCAATTAACGTCAACCCTTTCTCTTTCATGATTTCACTCCTCTTTAAAATAGCCTGAGTATGACATAATCCCCCAGTCTGGAATAGGCTAAAGGATTGTGTGGTGGTATAATTGCAAAATTGCTAAAGAAAGAGTCTCAATATGCTTCGCCAGGAAAGAATAACCGCCCTCATAAAAGAAAAACTGAACCCGACCTTTTTAACGGTTGAAAACGAATCAAGCCAACACAGCGTTCCCAAAGACTCTGAAACGCACTTTAAAATAACCGCTGTCTCTGAAGCATTTTTGGGTTTGCCCCCTCTAAAGCGCCATCGCTTGCTCAATACCTTACTTGCCAATGAGTTACAGAATGGCCTTCATGCCTTAAGTTTACATCTGTTTACGCAAGAAGAATGGCTGAAGCGCTCCCAAAGCAGCCCTCCTTCTCCTGCTTGCAAAGGCGGGATGCACCGCGAAAAAAAGTAAGGCAATTTCCTCTCACTGTTTATAAATCCCTTGCAAATGGATTTGTTTGAATTTAAAATATCCTTTTTGTTAATAATTTCGCCACAAAAGTCAAGGCCGGTGAGAAAAATCATGATTGTAGAGTTTTATTTACCCCGTTTTTTTAGCCCCCGCTATGAACAGGCAATTAATTATGCCATTCATGAAACGAGTGATTGCGTGAACGGAATAGAACGCGCCCCTAAAAACCTCTACACCTTCAAAAAACAGGCGAGAATTGCCGCCGATGCGCTTTCCCAATTGCGCATTCGCGCGGATAAAACCAAAATAAATGCGCTTGAAAATTTACTCGGCCGTTATGTGCATGGACTTTTTGTTCAAAAGGGCATTCCCACGCTTGAGGACACAACCGCTTTACTGAAAGCGTTTGACCAACTAAAAAAAGACTGTGCATTACGTTATTGGGATATTTTCCATCATCTGATAAATGGCACGGTAAACGCTATCGTGGCATTCCTTGGTGCCGGGGGCATTTTATTTGCAGGATTGGCGATGGTTTCAGGCCCTGTGGGAATGGGGGTGGCTGCTGCAGTAATTGGCTTTGTTGCGGCAACTGCTCTTTTTTTGGCAGCCTCACTTGTTTTTGCTTTAGCAGTAAACGCGGTTCGCATTGAAATCAATCAAATAAAAGAACGGCAAATTGACCAGGTAGGGGAATTTGTGACGGAGCTTGTAAAACATCGAACTGAAAAAATCCTGGCTAACACAAGGGTGGTGCTTAACAATGACCAAAATCGAAGCAATCCTGTCATGAGCCACCCGTAATTAGGCCACTGATTCAATGCAATACATTGAATCAGTGGGGGCTTATCCAAAGCATATTACTAAAAAACGCTTTCAAGGCTCCCCTCCTTCTTTTATAATGGTAATCTTTTTGCCAATAGGCTCTTTTGGAACTGTCAAACAATGAAAGCGTGGTCTTTAGAAAAAATTTCGGTACTTTCACTCGTACTTCTTATCACAGGCGCAATTGACAGCATCCGCAATTTACCTGCAACGGCCCTGTTTGGTTCCTCGCTTATTTTCTTTTTTGTATTGTCTGCGTTGATTTTTCTCATTCCTGTTGCGCTCGTTTCGGCGGAGCTTTCCTCGACCTGGCCTGAAGAAGAAGGCGGTGTGTACAGTTGGGTGAAACATGCTTTTGGTGAAACGGCGGCTTTTTTCACCATTTGGCTGCAGTGGATCAATACCATGGTGTGGTATCCGACCATTCTTTCTTTTATTGCAGGAACCCTGGCCTACCTTATTAATCCCGCTTTGGCTGAAAATAAATATTATTTGATTGCGGTTATTTTAATTGTTTTTTGGTCGCTCACCTTTTTAGGACTTGGCGGATTACGCGCATCGGCAGCCTTTGCAAGCCTTTGTGCGGTAATAGGTATGATAATTCCTATGGCTTTTATTATTCTACTGGCCATCATCTGGCTCATTAAGGGCAACCCCATTGCCATTGATTTAAGCCTTCATAACTTGATGCCGCATTGGTCAAACACCCAATCCTGGGTGTCGCTTACCGCGATAATGACTTCGTTTCTGGGAATGGAACTGGCTGCCGTGCATGTGCGAAATGTTGCTAATCCGCAACGCAATTTCCCGCGTGCCATGTTTTTTTCCGTTATTCTCATTCTGACTACCATGATTTTTGGATCGCTTTCCATTGCTTTTGTGCTGCCGCAAGAAAAAATCAACCTGGTGGATGGGGTGATGCAGGCTTTTACCAACTTTTTTCAAAGCTACCATTTATCCGCCTTAATACCTGTTATTGTGATTTTGTTGCTGTTGGGTAGTTTGGGCGGCATGGTGAACTGGATTATTTCACCAGCAAAGGGGTTATTGCTTGCAGCCGACAATGGGTTTCTGCCGCATTGGCTTTATCGTTTAAATAAACACGGCATCGCATCCCGCATTTTATTGCTCCAGGCCATTTTGGTCACTTTGTTGTGCAGTGGCTTTTTACTGCTGCCCAGTATTAATGCCATCTATTGGCTTTTTACTGATTTAAGTACGGAACTTTATATGTTGATGTATGTGGTGATGTTCCTTGCTGCCTGGCATTTAAAGCATAAATTTAAAGACCTGCCGCGTCCTTTTGTCATTCCTGGCGGGCGGGCAGGCTATTACCTTATCTGCTTGCTTGGGCTTATTGGTTGCATTATCACCTTGATTGTGGGCTTTATTCCTCCTGAAAACAGCATGCAGATAGGCAGTGCCAATCACTTTCGCTTAGTGTTTGCCAGCGGGATTTTTATCATGATCATTCCCGCGTTTTTACTATACTTACGGAAGAATAGAAAAGACAAGGCATCCTCTTGACTGACAAGCAGCTTCAAAAAATACGGGCAGAAATTGATACAATAGACAAGGCACTCTTTCAGTTGATAAAAGAGCGTGCATCCCTTGCGGCAAAGGTTGCCAAAATAAAACAAACCCAGCCTGCCCCTGTTTATTACCGTCCGGAACGTGAGGCCGAAGTGCTTCGCACGCTCGTCGCTCAAAATGACAGCCTGTTACCTGATACGGAGGTAGCGTGCATCTTTCGCGAAATTATGAGCGCCTGTCTTGCCCTCCAACACCCTTTGTCTGTTGCCTACCTGGGGCCTGAAGGCACCTTCACACAGCAAGCTGCAAGGAAGCATTTCGGGGAAAGCGTGCATTTGGTGTCTGAGCTTTCCATTGCAGAAGTCTTTAAGGAAGTGGAGTGCGGCAATGTCCATTATGGCGTGGTGCCTATTGAAAACAGCTCGGAGGGTATCATTCATGTCACACTCGATAACCTTATCAATTCCCAGGTGCAGATTTGCGGTGAAATTGCCCTGCGCGTTCGCCATCATCTGGCGCGCATTAACCCGGACATCCCCTTAAAAACCATTTACGGCCACCAGCAAGCGTTATCGCAATGCAGGCTTTGGTTAGCACTGCATTATCCCCATGTAGAATTGCAAGCCGTAGCAAGCAATGGGGTGGCTGCGGAGCGGGCAGCAAAAGAGCCGGATTCCGCAGCCATTTGCGGGGACAATGCCGTTGAAATCTATAAACTTAATAAATCCCACCAACACATTGAAGATTACCCTAACAACACTACCCGCTTTATTATTCTAGGCAAACAATTGCCTGCTCCCAGCGGATGTGACAAAACCTCGTTAATTATCTCGACCCCGCATCAAGCCGGTAGTTTAGTGCAATTGCTAGCCCCATTTGATAAATACAAAATCAATATGACTTTAATTGAATCAAGACCTTACCGCCACCGCAATTGGTCTTACCTTTTCTTCATTGATTTTGAAGGACATCAATCCGAACCGCACATTCAAGCGGCATTAAATGAGTTGACCGCCATGTCAGTAATGATGACGCTTTTAGGATCGTACCCGCAAGCGGTTGGATAAAATTAGATCAAAAAAAACCCTTGTTCTTAAGCTTTTGTTAAGGTAAAACATGCTAAGCTGCACGAGGTAAAAGGCGGGTAATCTTTTGGGTGTGTATTATGCAGTTGGATGAAGCAAAGCAAAAATTGAAGACTTACAGTGGATTGATTGCCTCCATTCGTACCCTTTTTATTTTGCCGCATCACCTGCGATTAGCGTATCGATTGCCATGGCCTGAACAATTTATGGAAGCACCAGAGCAATATGAACAGGAAATTATTGCATTTGGCAAGAAACAGTTGAAATTAGGCGCAGATTACTTTGGACTCGCTTGGGAAAATGAACACAGCCAACGCACTGAATTAGCTTCTCTTGTTTCACATTTTAAGCATCAAGCAGAAGAGACAAATAAAGAATATAAAAAAATACTTGAAGACCTTCATTGGAAAAAATGGGGAAATACCGACTTTCCCGTTCAAGGAACTCCAACGTATTATATAGAACAAATTACCAAGAAACCCGCTCAATTATTCATTACGCGTGAACAGGTTAATACGCTTTTTTCAGATTCTCAAAATAAGCAAAAAATCAAACGCACTCGTCAGGTTGAAATAGAAGAATCGGGCCTTGAAGCAATATCCATACGAGAGACTTACGATTTATTTACAGCAGCTAAGAACCAAGGATTAGCCGCTTTCGAGACTCGCTTTACAAGGGATAAGCAGGTATTTCTAATTGATGAGCAAATCAATACCTTGTACTGGGAATACGAAGGATTCCATACCCAAGCCAAGCGGATCATTGAATGGTTTAGCGAATCCCGAAAAGACGAACACATAAAATTTCATGCAAACGACTTATCCATACTCAACGTTTACTTAACAAGAGCAACAGAAGAGTTCATTTTTCTTAGCAGGGAAATGGCCTGTCGTAAGCAACAGATAATGGAGCGCATAGACTCCTTATCGAAGGATAACCCCGCTGAAGTGGCAGCATTTCCTGCTCACTTAAGTGATTTTTTCAAAGCGATCTTTCGTTTTAAAAATTCATCCCCTTCCCTTCAACAGGAAATTAAAAACCTGTTTACCCGCGTGATAACTGAACTGCATGCCTTAGGGGGATTTAACAACGAACAGCAGACCAGTGCGTTTCAACAGCAGGTTCTTTTACACCTCCGTGAGAAAACACCTTGCTCTGAAAAGAGTATTGAGGATTTCATTAAAACCTTTAGCCCCCCCTCAATCGTTTCGAACGCACCGTATATTATCAAACTGCGTAAAATTAAAAACCTGTACTCCGATGGACTGGAGCAACTTTTAAAACAAGCCCAGCTGGAAGAACAATCCGAAGCGCTGAGTGCTTTTTTTAAAGAGGAATTTGCAAAGACTAGCGACTCGCTCAAAAACATAAAGCTGCAGATGGAGTATCATAAGGATCTTTTTAACGAAAGTTACCCCATAAGACTTGCTACGGAAAATGTGTTAAAAAACGAATACATTGCGTATTTCGATGAATTTTATGACTTAAAGCATGATTACTCCCATGTTACTGAAACATTGCAAAAACAAAAGATATCCATCGAGCTGCTTGAGAAAATCATTTTCGTTCAGCAAAAGAACAAAAATAAACTGGAGTCTTTCTGTAAAGAGTATACTGAAAAATTCATTGCACCGGCTAAGGAACGCATTGCAGCGCTTCGCTGTGAATACAAAAAACAGCGAGCGCCCCTTATTAAAGAATTGAGCGATGAAATAGCTCAGACGCGTCCTGCTTTAACCATTAAAAATTCCGAAAAAGATGCAGATAAACTGCTTTTACCTCAAACAACCAAACGGGCTGCATTGGAGCAGTTAGAACCAGGGATTCACTCCATTGATGCATTGATTGCTGCCGGAAAGGCAAAAAGCCTCCCTTACATTAAAGGGCAGGTTGAACCGGAGGTGGCCGTACTGAAAGCGCAAGTACAGCAGGTTCGAAACGAATTAATTAGCACAAATAAGAATGCCATTGATAATATTTTATCCAAAAGCACAATTGTACCGCCGCAGCTTGCGAAGGAAAACCCTTTTATTGAAGAGCTTACCGAGAAAAAAGGCCTTTTTGATCAGACAGCTACACGTGCAAAAGACAAATTTAATAAATTTACTTCTGCAGAGACTAAAGATTTACAGGCTGTTTTAGACGATTTTAATCTTATTACAAAAGAAGCTTCTACGGCATTTTCTACCTTTCAGGAAGTACAGGCTAAAAGCCTCCTTATTGAGCAAAGGCTGAAATCAGTTGCCTATAAGACCTCTCTCACCGTGATTAACACCTTAGCGCAAGAATACCAACGCATACTAGGCAACGCGCAAACCAATGCACAACGGGATAACAACTCAAAGCTGCTCGCCCATCTTGCTGATATTGGAACGGTCCACCTGGATTTAACCCACCTTGAATCCAAAACCGTGGCCTTGAATGCAATCGATAGCCGGTTGGCTCGTTTATTAGCCATGAAAAAAGATTTTGAAGCGATTAATGCCCAATACATTACCAAAGATATCAATTTAATTAATAAAAATTCACCCTGCGCTACCTCTGGAGAAAGCTATCGATTAAAGCTAGCACAGTGCGCAGAATCGTATCTTGATCCGGATCAGATGGAAAATTGGTCTACTCATGAACGCAATCGCTTCCTGCAATTTATTCGAAGAATGGTTTGTAAACCCTTTCAGAAATTAAAGCACGCCTTTAGTGACGACAGGTTACCTTTCTTTGTGACAAAGGGTGCTACGCAAACCGAAAAAGCGATGGTCAATCTTGGGAATGACGTTTACAAAACGTTAGGTGCCAGTGCAGGATAGTGCCATTAAGTTAGGCCCGTCATCCCTCGCTGCGCGAAGGATCTTCTGCACCAGGCACGGTGCCAGCATCAGGAGGTCCTTCGCGCAGCGAGGGATGACGGAAGTTCAAAACCCTTCTAAAGCCCTCCTCAGGCCGAACGGATCGAGATAAATCAGAGCTTCTTATCCAGCACTCACGTTAAATTAAAGAACGAGATACCCGTTTTTGCCTAAGCAATTGCCGGGCGCGCAATAAATCTTCTTCCGTATTGATATCTTGTAAGGGTTCTACACAAGCTTCCTCTACCCTTATTTTATAGCCACTCCAAAGTACTCGCAGTTGTTCCAAAGCCTCTGTTGTCTCAAGCTGGCAGACAGGCATGCGTACCACTTCAAGTAAAAAGGCGGCACGGTAAGCATATAATCCAATGTGGCGGTAGGCACCATTGGTGTTTTGTAACCCGTCGCGATGCATAGGAATTGCGCTTCGTGAGAAATACAAGGCATTATTGTGCCTATCCCGCACTACTTTGACCGTATTGGGATTCAGCAGTTGTTCAATCTCCGTGATGGGCCAACACAAGGTCGCCATGGGGGCCGTTGCCTGGTGCAAGCTTTCAGCGACTTGCCTTATTAATTCCGGCGCAATAAAGGGCTCATCGCCTTGCACATTCACGATAATGTCAGTATCCAGAAAGTTGCCTCGCATCACCACCTCGGCACTGCGATCGGTTCCTGTGGAATGGCTTGCAGAGGTCATTTTCACTTCTGCTCCAAACTGTGCCGCATGATCTGCAATTTCCTGACTATCCGTAGCAATGGTGATGGTTTCAGGGTTTGCTTTTTGCACCTGTCGAACTACCCGCTCAAGTACACTCATTCCTTCAAGCGGAAGAAGCAATTTACCAGGCAGCCTTGTAGAGCCTAATCGGGCGGGGATGATGGCGTGAAACGCAATGCTCATAATTGTTCCTTTTCATCCAGGGGTACCAAACGCGCCTCTTGCTCAAGCATCACGGGAATGCCTTCCCGCACCGGATAGGCGAGGCGGTCAAAACGGCAAATCAATTCATTGTCCTTGTAGACCAATTTCCCTTTGCAAAGTGGGCACACTAAAATATCCAGTAATCGTTTATCCATTACAATCTCCTTGTGTGACTTGGTTACGCACATAAACAGGTAATGCTTCTTCGGCACTCACAGGCTTACTTTTTCCAGCAAGCACCATCGAAATCATGTTTTGCGCCGTAGGATAAAGGGGGATGTGTTGTTCAATGCGTTGGTTTAGATGATGTGGCAGCAGTTCAATATACGGTGCAATGCCCACTCCTGCCAGGATAAAGGGGGTATCGATGGGCAGGTTGATGTCAGACGCCGCAGTCACTTGCTCATGCGCCTCACCCAAGCCTGAATGCAAGGCCCAATATAACTGCTGCATTCTTGCATCCATTGCCGCTAAAACAGGTTTTTGAGGCGCTATTTGCCAGACTCCCTCAGCGATTGCTGCAAGGCTACTCACCGGATACAAGGGCAAGTCTTTGGCATAAGCCAACCCTTTTGCAATGCTTAACGCCACGCGAAGCCCGGTAAAACTGCCAGGCCCTCGCCCGAAAACAATGCCTGTCAGTTGCGAAAGCGAGCTGCCCGTTTCTAAAAGCAGGCTTTCTATCATGGGTAACAAATGCTGCGCGTGGCTGCGTGCCATGCCTTGCTCTTTGCAAAGCATCTCACCATTTACAAAAAGTCCAACAGAGGCGATGTCCGTTGAGGTGTCAATTGCTAACAGGTTCATTTTCTACAGCCAAATTTGCATGAATAAACGTTAATACAGTGTGCTCGTCACGGGTTTTTCGTAAAGCAGGCAAACTTGCAAAAACCTGGTAACCGTAGTTTCTACCGGTCAGTCTCGGATCAGCAATCATTAACACCCCTTTATCACTCACATCCCGAATTAATCGACCTACACCCTGTTTTAAAGCGAGGACCGCATTCGGCAAGGATAACTCATCAAAACCCGACAACCCTTTGGATTTGAGATAAGCCATTTTGCCGCGAACAACAGGATCAAAGGGATTTGCAAAAGGAAGTTTATCAATGATGACACAGGATAAAGCCTCGCCTTTCACATCCACTCCTTCCCAAAACGTGGCCGTGCCAAGCAGTACCGCATTGCCCAACTGGCGAAAACGCGCCAATAAAATAGGCTTTGCTTCTTCACCCTGGATTAATAAGGGGTAGTTTAATGTATTGGCAAGCAGACCAGCAACTGTTTTTAACGCTTTATGGCTGGTAAACAGGAAAAAACAACGCCCCTTGCAGGCATTGATAATGGGAATGGCTTTTTTTACCAAGCCCTCGCAATAGCGCGCATCTTTTGGATCAGGCAGTTCACGAGGTAAATAGAGAATGGCCTGTTTTTGGTAGTCAAAGGGGCTTGGCAGAGCGAGTGTGGGGGTATTGGAAAGACCTAAAGGCTTGGTGAAACAATCAAAGGAGGAAGCCATGGTTAGCGTCGCTGAGGTAAATACATAGGCACTTTGTTGGCGCGTAATCAAGGATTGAAACGCTTCGGCCACGTCAAAAGGGGTGGCATGAAAAACCAGACTGTGCTTGAATCGCTCAATCCAGCGGATTTCCGCACTCTCCTTTTTCTCAAAGTGCAGCAAAATACGCTGTACATCCTCAAAACGCGCTAAACAACGGACAAGCCCTGGATTATCCTGGATACTTGCCGCCTTCATGCATTCAATAAAAGCATCCACCAACGTGATTAAATCCTGCCAGGCCGTTGCAAAAGCGTTAAGTCCTGCAATTTCTTGCCAGGACAAGCGATCTTCACGCTCAGGAAGAGCCAGCAGTAATTGGTCAATGCATTGCGAGGTGTTAAGGCTAAATTCTTTTATGGGTTGATTGGCTAAATCCAGTACCGGCCATTCACGCAACACATCGTCTACCAAATCACGGATTTGACGGGTACTTAAGCGCTCGCCATGAAAATTTACCGCAATTTCAGCCAGTTGGTGTGCCTCATCAAAAACCACGACTTCAGCCCCTGGCAATAATTCGCTAAAACCTTCCTCTTTTAAACGCGAGTCCGCAAAAAAGAGGTGGTGGTTAATGACAACCAAATCGGCCTCCAGGGCCCGTTTTCTGGCTTTCACCAGAAAGCAGTCCTGGTAAAAGGCGCATTCATTGCCAAGGCAATTATCAATCGTTGAGGTCACATAAGGCCAAACCGGAGAATCCTCGCTAAGCTCTGATAATTCGGAACGACAGCCTTCTTTAAACTGCGGCAGTTTTTCATGCACTACTGCAATTTCATGGGCAATTTGGGGGCTGATAAATTGCCCTTCTTCGGCATGCAGTGCCAAGCGGTAACGGCAAAGGTAATTGGCGCGTCCCTTCAGGTTTTGTACACGAAGTCCTAAACCCAGTGCACGAATTAGCAGGGGTAAATCTTTTTCAAACAATTGATCCTGCAAGGTTTTGGTTGCCGTTGAAATAATGGTTTTTTTGGCATTTAACAGGCAAGGAACCAAATAGGCGAAGGTTTTTCCAGTCCCGGTACCTGCTTCGGCAATTAACATCGAGCGTTCAACAATGGCCTTTGTTATGGCTTTGGCAAGCTCAATTTGTGCATCCCGCGCTACAAAGCCGGGAATTGCAGTGCTGAGCCTGCCTGAATCACTTAAAACACCTTGACAATGCGAAATGGCCTCATCAAGCCCTTGCACTCAGTTCCACTCTTTTTGCAAATACTGCAGTTTGTCTTCCACAGTATCCCACTCTTTGGCATCAGCGGGCGCGTCTTTCTTAGTGGTAATGTTGGGCCAGGTTTGGGAAAGCTCTGCATTAAGGGCTTTGAAAGGAAGTTGTGATTCGGTCAAATCGTCCTCAGAAACAATGGCATTCACAGGGCATTCAGGCTCGCACAAAGCGCAGTCGATGCACTCATCCGGATGAATGACCAGAAAATTGGGTCCCTCATAAAAACAATCAACCGGGCAAACTTCCACGCAATCCGTGTATTTGCACTTGATACAGCTTTCTGTAATCACAAAAGTCATAGCATACTCTAAAAACGAAATAAGCTATTAAAGCATAAATTGTCTGGAACGTGTAGTGATTGCAGGCAGAAGAGTTGCTAAAATTATTTTGCATGGCGACGCTTTTTAAAGCAAAATAGAGCAAAGGACAACCAGGAGACTTGAGTGTTATTTGATTCAGCGCGCGCTGTAAGTTCTGTTGCAGGAATAAAAACACAAAAGGACGCCATGCAAGCCTGTGGAATGCAGCCTGAATTTGCCAGCCACTTATTGCTACAAAGCTATGCCTTTGGCGTTTGCATTATCTTACGAGCAGGAAATCCGCCGGTCTATAATCAGCAACGCAGTGCAAAAAGTGGTATTAATCTGTCTAAAACGAGTAACCAGGGTTTTTTTAAAGGCTCTATCGCCGAAAACAAAGCCTTTACCCGCGTTCAGCTTAACCAGAAGACAGGCCGCTTTGAAGCCATTGGACTCCATTTAAAAGATCGCGCAGCACTTAATTTGCCGCTTTCCTCTCCCGAGTACCAGCACACGGTCCAATTAAAAATCACCCTTCTGGATTTATTAAGAGAAATCGATGACGGCGGGGATTTGGAAGTACTTAATTACAATGCGCAAACCCAGCAATTACTACTTAAATACAAAGAAAACAAAGGCGACCCTGCTTTTCAAGGTCAGTTTGTTTTAAAGTTAAATGAAAACATTGAAGCGCCCCCGCAATTTTATTCAAGACCCTGGGACAGGCCGGAAAATCATCCCCATTGGGATCCTGTGCATCTTCTCATTAAAAAACCCGATACGCTGGCAACCCTTCCCGATGAAACATACCAGCACATAGCGAATCAGGTTTTTAATCTGTATTACACTGAGGAAAGAACGAATACCCCCCTGGACAGTGAATTACAAAAAGCCACGGTGTTTGCAAGCACGCCTAAAACCGCTAATGATTTTTTAAATGCCATGGGCTCTTCCCATCCCCGTTATGACAAAGTGGCGCACTTAAAAAAGCTCTCGGCAATCCTGGCTGCATTAACGCCTGAGGAAATTGCTGGCGTGTATGCGCAATGCCAATTAATTATTACCGGAGACTGGGACGGGTTGGTGCTTGGGCATCCTTTGCGTATTCGCAAAGCCTATCGCACGGAGTTCAACACCCTGGATACCAAACATTCTTTGAATGAAATGATTCTCTTGCTCAACACAACAATGGAATACTTTGCATTCTTAAAGAATGAAGCACTGCTTAAAAAGCCCGAAGAAAGAAATGGCTTTGACTCCCTGCTGCTCGATATTTCAGACCCTAATGATTTATTTAGTGATTTTGCCTTGGAGCGTGCAGGATGCATTACCCCGCATGAGTTTTTATTTCTGCAGACACTTAACCACAGTTACCGCCTTGAAACCAATGCCTATTATGGCGAAAAAAATCTATTGGAAGATTTGCAAGCAGCACTGAGTGAGGGCCTGGCGGAGTTTGGTAAAGAAAATATCATCGATTTTAACAGCTTACAGGATAAAACCGATTGGGTTATTCAGCGTTATCATGACAAAATTGCAGCAAAACGCCCAAATCCTGCGGTATTGGCCGTGTGGGATGACCATTTAAGTAAACATTTTCAAAAAGCACTTTTTAGTGGGGAAGAAAACTACCGTATTCCTCATCCCAATTATGATCACAATATCAATGACTTATTCCGGCACGGTTTTGAGATGCGAAACCCAAAGGGTTGTAGTCTCGAAGGCGCCTGGTTTATGGTGGCGCCAGATGGGGGGTTACTGTATGGCGAAACGCAAGAGCAATTGATAGAAGTGATGCTTATCCCAGGCTTTTTAGAGAGCAACTTAATTTCAGTTAACTTTTCTGCGGATATGGCTCGCGGATGGGCTAAAGTCATAGCACGCCAACTCAGTTTAGGGCAAGAAATTCCCGATAAAACACGGGCTAATTATGAGGTCTTCAAACAAAATGAAGCGAAAGAGGCCGTTGTGCCGGGTAAAATGGCCAGGAAATTGTCGTTAAATAACCTTCCATTTTTTAAAAGTAAATCGCAAGAACCTCCCAATAAAAACGATGAAAATCAATTTAAAAAAGGATAAACCATGCTCCCTAATGAAATAAAAAAAGAGATAGAAACCCTTAATGCGGCGCTATCTGAGCACTTTGAAACCAATGAACAGTTCACGGGCTTGCGAAACTTCACTTTTTTCTTCGCGCGCAATGCCCGAAAAAATAAACTCACAGAAGAAGAACTTTCGAAGGGATTGGATTTAATTAATAAGGCAGAAGCACAGTTAAACGAATTAGCACCGCAAGTATTGGAAGAGCACCCGATGTCTTATTTAAAGAGTTGCTTTTCGCGAGCAGGGTAAATTACCTTCCTATGCAAAGTAACAAACGTATTTTTGCACTCAAGGTGTTCACTAGAGCGCCGAATGATTTAAAATAACACACACCACCTTGATAAAATATATATCAATTGTTTTAAATTTCCCCCATTCTGTAGGTTGGGCCTTGGCCCAACATAGGTTTTTCCCTTGCTCTGCCATGTTGGGCCAAGGCCCAACCCACTTCATAATTAACACAAACAGCATCAAATTTTTCCATATATTATTTGGAGTGGAACAATTGTGTTGTTTTAAATCATTCGGCGCTCTAGCGCAGCATGCATTAACCCAATAGAAAACCAAAGTTTTTTTGAATTTCGGTCAGGCTGAATTTATTTAGGAAAAGGGAAAAACTCATCCAGGCGCTTAAGGCGGCCAGGTCTTGAAACGGTGGGGGTAAATACACTGCCGAAGACAGCAAACCGCGCTCGCGCAATTCGCCTAACAAGGGCAAGTCATCCAATGCCATTTTTCCCGTAAAAAGAAGAGGAATGGCATCAATGCGGCGTTCGCTGATAGCAAAACGCATGAAATTGTAGATTAGCAAAAATCCTTTTGCATAGGAAAGATCTTTGGTAAACGGCCCGCCCTCTGGCGTGCTGCCTCTGAAGATACGAACGGTTTGGTTGTAGCTTTCTTCCTCCGACAAACCGCACTCAATAAAGTAGCGGTAAATGTCCAGAAAAGTTGCCCCCTGCCTGACCTTTTCGAGCGCAATAACCCGATTGGTGATTTTTCTGACCCGCCCGGGATAGGAGGAAAAAGTGATTATTTCTGCGATAACGGCCAACCCTTCCTGGATCACCGAGGTTGATGGCGAACCTTTTGCTAAAAAGAAACAATAGGGTTGCACTAACCCATTTAAGGTAGTCCCCACATGAACCCACCCCTCGTGTACCTCAAGGTATTTCAAATCCCGCTCACTGAACATGGCTTGCTGGCTTAGTTTAATGGTATCGGCACCAGCGGAGGCGTCGGCGACCATTCCGTCACTCACCATAACCGTTACCTTGCCCGGGTGATGCTCAAAAAACTGGCTTAAACGCTCCTGCAATAAAAACTGCGCTTCTTTCGGCGTGTACCGTTTGATGTCGGCTTCCGATTGCAATTGCACATCCAGTGCAGTTAACACATCAAAAAGGAGAGTTCCTAAATCAGACAAGCGCGGCCCACCCGAATAAAAGGCATCGTGCGGACTGCCGTACAATTCCATGGCAAGCTCACAAAAAGCAGGGGTACCGCGTACATCCAACATACTCACTGCACGCGAGTACTCATCGCACTGGCGTTTAATGAGGCGGGTAATGGCAGAATACTGACCCAACTGATTTTGCGTATCGCGCAAAATTAAACGGAACTCTTCCTGTTTTTCCTGGGCATTAAAAGGCAGGGGTCTGCTCTCGTAATAGGCTGTGTTAACCGCAGGTTGGCGCTTGCCTTTATGGCGGAAAAAATCCTGCTTGATGGAATCATCCCATTTGATGCTATCTAAGATACGGATATTGCTTTGTGCCTCCACAATACGTTGTGATAACGTCTGGATGAACGCCGCCTCGACCGTATCAATTGTCATCAGTTAGCGCCGCCTGGCGGAGCAATATTGGCTTGCGGGGATTGTTTTTGTTCCGGCAGATCATAAAAATGGCTAATGTTTGAACCACTCAGGTGCGATGGAACCACCAACGCATTGCCGTTTCGACTTTGCAAATATTCTTTTTCTCCATTACTGATTGCCTGGGCACAACTGCCTAAACACAATGACGCAAGGAGCAGAAAACTAATTTTTTTCACAACAAAAATCCTCTTAAACAAGTTGTAAGCTACGAAGTACCTGCTCTAAGGGCTGATGGTATTCATCTGACAAGGTTGTCAAAGGCAGCCGTATTTCATTGGCCATCAGACCCATTTTACTTAAAGCCCATTTGACTGGAATGGGATTTGTTTCAACAAACATTAATTCATGCAGTGGATTTAATTGCTCGTTAATCGCTAAACAAGCGGCAGCCTCTTTATCAAGCGCTGCATCGCATAATTGAGACATCATTCGGGCAGCCACATTCGCCGTGACCGAAACCACGCCTTTTGCGCCAGCTAGCATCCACTCGGCCGCTGCAAAATCATCACCGGCATAAATATCCATTGTTCCTTCACAAGCCAGAACCAATGCATCAAATCGCTCACGCTGACCTATGGCTTCTTTAACACCAATGATGTTGGAAATTTTAGCAAGCCGCCCTACGGTTTCGGGTAAAAGATCACAGCCTGTACGGCTTGGCACATTATAAAGAATGATAGGAATGCCTACCGCCTGCGCAATCGCGCTGTAATGCAAATAAAGCCCCTCCTGGGTTGGCTTAATGGACGATGGCGTTCGGATAAGTGCCGCGTGCGCACCGCATTCCATTGCCTCTTTGGTTAAGGCAATGCAATCTTTCGTGGCATTTAAAGCAGTCCCTGCAATAACCGGAATGCGTTCTTTCGCTTGTTCCACCACAGTTTTAATGACCAACATTTTCTCGTTATTGGATAATGTGCCCGCTTCACCCGTGGTGCCTGCCGCAACCAGAGCATGCGTGCCTGCCTGAATGTGAAATTCAACCAGCTCCCTTAAACGGGGAACATCCACTTCGTCGTTTAACATCGGGGTGGCCAATGCCACAATACTGCCTCGAAACATAATGACTCTTCATTTTAAAAAAGATAAATCCATATTACTGGGGGATGCATAATTTCTCAAGAGAAAAAATGGATGCCATGCACAACACCCCGTCTTCTCGCCTCATGTCGTGAAAAAACCGGTTACGCCCGTCTTTTTTTTGCAAATAAATTATACATTGTGAATATTTTTGTACTAATATCTTGGGTGAAGGAAACAATAAAACAAAAGGAACCATTATGAAAAAAATAATAGCAGCCTTAGTTTTTACCAGTGCCGCAACACTGACTTTAAGTGCCTGCACTAACACCCAGGTTGGTACGGTTGCAGGCGGTGCGGCTGGAGCCGGATTAGGCTATGCCTTGACCGGAGGAAGTGCCGGTGGTGCCATTATTGGGGCAGGAGCAGGTGCGCTCATTGGTAACCAGATAGGCCAATCCCAAGACTACTATTATGGGTATCGTGGTTACCGTGGACCCTACGTTTATTACTAAAAGCACTCGATCCTGGTTTTTGGTACATGAACCAGGATCGCTCTTCCTTTCAATGCTATACTTCTTCCAATACCCATTACAAGGACTGTGATTATGCGCTTAAAGAATAAAGTTGCCATCATAACCGGTGCTGCCAGCGGGATTGGAAAAGAAATCGCCCTGGTTTTTGCCAAAGAAGGCGCACAAGTGGCAATTGCCGATCTCAACCTCCATGCAGCCCAACAGGTTGCCGATGAAATCAATCGGGAACAGGGCAAGGCCATGGCTGTCAAAATGAATGTCATTGACGAAGACGAGGTCAACCTCGGTGTGGAAGCTGTTGTCAAGCAGTTTGGCGGAGTGGATGTTTTAGTCAGCAACGCCGGCATTCAAATCATTGACCCCATCGATAAACTGGCCTATTCCGACTGGAAAAAATTACTTTCCATTCATTTGGATGGCGCTTTTCTAACCACCAAAGCCTGTTTAAAGCACATGTATGCAGCCAATAAGGGCGGAAGTATTATCTACATGGGTTCTGTGCATTCAAAAGAAGCCTCAAAGCTTAAAGCACCCTATGTTACGGCAAAACACGGTTTACTGGGATTATGTAAAGTAGTCGCTAAAGAAGCAGCGCAATACGGCATTCATGCCAATGTCATTTGCCCAGGCTTTGTAAGAACGCCACTGGTTGATAAACAAATTCCAGAGCAGGCAAAAGAATTGGGACTAACTGAAGAACAGGTGATAAAGCAAGTGATGCTGAAAGACACCGTTGACGGCCAATTTACCACCACAGACGATGTGGCCCAGACGGCGTTATTTTTCGCATCCTTCCCCAGCAATGCCTTAACGGGTCAATCGTTAGTGGTCAGTCACGGATGGTTTATGGAGTAATCTGCTATGAACGAATCGGAAGTCAGACAACAGGCTTTTGCCATGCCTTTACACAATCCGTCCTATCCTAAAGGCCCTTATCGCTTTACCAATCGCGAATACTTGATCATTACCTATGAAACAGATCTCGATTTATTACGGGAAGCAGTCCCGGCCCCCTTGGAAGTGGTTGAACCCCTCATCCAGTTTGAAGTCATTCGCATGCCAGACTCCACCGGTTTTGGCGATTACACGGAGTCAGGACAGGTTATTCCGGTACGCTACAAAGGAAAAGCCGGCAGTTACAGCCATGCCATGTACCTGGATGATGAGCCGCCTATTGCCGCAGGCCGTGAAATATGGGGATTTCCTAAAAAATTAGCACAACCTACCTTAAAGGTGGAAAAAGAAACCCTCATTGGGACACTGGATTACGGAAGTTGCAGAATTGCCACAGCCACTATGGGGTTTAAATACCAGGAGCTGATGCAAAAAAATTTGGCAACCTCAATGGCTGCGCCCTGCTATCTCTTAAAAATCATCCCGCATGTCGATGGCACAACGAGAGTATGTGAATTAGTCGAGTATCAATTAAAAAACATCGTCATCAAAGGCGCCTGGACAGGCCCTGCCCGGCTTGATTTTTTTCATCATGCCATGGCACCGCTTGCTCATTTTCCCATCAAAAAAATCGTAAAAGCCGTGCATATTTTATCGGATCTTACCCTGCCTTATGGGCGGGTAGTGCATGATTATTTGAAATGAGACAGGAAAGGATTCTTCCTGGAAAATCCGGAAAAAGAATCCTACTATTATAGTGGAGCGTGGTGTTTTCGCTCTTCGCATCGCAGGCATGAATTAAGTGATACAGCGTTATTTTCAGGTATTGGAGGAACATATGGAAAACCGTGATGAAGCCTTGGCCATTTCGAACCCACGCCTGCTTGCTGCCATTTATTTTGGTGTGTTGTCAGTCGTTTCTACCATTATTATTGATACGGTTTTGTATGCCATTGGAATGGAGCAAATTCTGCCTACTTTCCAGGCCATCCTGTTAGCCGTTGTTGTCGCAAGCAGCTTTGGTGCCTTGTTTGGGAAATGGATAGTGCACTGTAAAAAACCTTACCGCCGCAAAGCGTTTTTATTGGGTTTTGGCATGGTGGTTTCAGCCGTTCCCCTGTATGCCCTCTTGTTTTTGTATTTATTGCACAAGCACCATCCGCATGCCTTTGTGGATTTCACGCTTTGGCATGTTTTCATCACCTATTTATTTATTCTTTTTTACTGCTTTATCTTTGTCGGGCTATGGCTTGCGCTTGCCGCAGGGCTTGCTGCCATGTATTTACGTGGGCGATTGGTTTATGACATCATGCATTCGAAGGCTGACAAGGTGAAACTGCCAAAGGAAATACACAATAACATTGATTCCGAGGAGCCTAAAGCGCAAAATAGGGAACACCTTAGCCCTTAAAAAAAACCATGACTAACCACTCTCACCCGATAAGCCCAAAATTCGCAGGCGCTGTGTTTTTCGCGCTTTATGCTGTGTTTTTTATGCTGTTTGCCAAATACACTTTACTCACATTAAAAGATACGCGCCTGTTGCCGTTTTTCTCTTCCCTTTTTATTGCAGCAATCACCGGCGGCATTGCCGGCGCGTTGTTAGGAAAACCATTAGCAAAAAACGCCAAGTGGAACAGGCCTTTTTTAATCGGTATCTTGCTCGCTCTTTTGTCCCTTGTCCTTGGCAGTTTCGGGGTTTTGGCGCATTATTATTTGCATAATGTCCTGCATTTTTCCCGTTGGCAGGATTATTTTGTTGTGTATGGTTTGGTTTTACTTTCGCTCTTAATGACCGTTGGAATCTGGCTTGTTCCGCTGACAGGACTCGTGTCGGTGTATTTTAACAAACGTTTTTTCCCAGGCTTGCTGCTTGCCGACAAAGAGCGGTTCGCTAAAGCGAAGGAAAGGCATGATAACAAGTAAGGCGCAACTGCTTGACTGCATGCAGGCGCACAATACGGTACTCACGCCCAATAACCGGTTAAGCAGCGCACTGTTACGCGATTTTTCACAACAATTCCCCAAAGTCGTTCAGGATAAGCCGGTATGCCTGCCTTATGCTTCCTTTTTGCAGCAGCAATTTAAAAAAATTGCGCATGATTTTCCAAAAGATCCCCATCCTTTTGTCTTGAGTGCCGCGCAATTTCGCTACCTATGGCGCCAGACACTTCCCTTTTCCTGCAATGAAGGGCTGCTTGATGCGCTTATTGAAGCCTGGACCCGTGTTCATCTGTGGCAGCTTGATTTTAGCGAGGAAGCCTTTAGCCGGGAATCTACCTGGCAATTTCAACAATGGGCCTTAACGGTAGAGGAAAAACTCGTACAAATCGGCGCGATAAGCGAGGCACAACTGGGAAGTTATTTACTCAAATACCCCCATGAAAAAACCTCCGATGCAATGATTTGGGCTTGTTTTGATGATTATACGCCAGAGCAATATGCACTGATGGCGCATTTGGAATCCTTTCAGGTTAAAATGCAGCATTTTGATTTACAGAGCGAACAAAACGCTTGCTTTCACTATGCAGCCAAAGACAACCAGGACGAATACCAGCAATTAATCCTTTGGTTAAAAGAAGGGCTTAAGAAGCCTTTGGAAAAAATTGGGGTGGTTATTCCTAATCTGCAAAATGAATTCCATGCCTTAAAACGGCTTTTGCACAAGCATTTTTCAAAAGACCAATTTAATATTTCTTTAGGACAATCCCTGGGAGAATATCCGCTCGTTGCCCATGCATTAGGCTTTTTGCACTTAACGACCGAAACCATGCATCATGACACCCTGCGTTTACTGTTACATTCGCCCTATCTCATGGGAAGCAAGTCAGAAATGCTTACCAGAGCACAGTTTCTGGAGGAAAGTGACCTGGTACAGGAGCGCGTTTTTTACACAAGCACCTTATTTAAAACGCTGAATAACACCAACCCTCAATTGACGGAAATCCTTAAAACAATTGCACCTTATCCCGAAAAGGCACGGCTTGCTGACTGGATTAGCTTGTTTCAAAATCGCCTGGAAGGCTTGGGGTTTCCCGGTGAATACCCCTTGCACTCGACTAATTACCAGGTCTACCACCGTTTTTTAGCCTTATTTGATGAGTTGAAGGAATTAAGCCTGATTACTGAAGTGATGCGCCAGGAGGATGCTTTATCTGCCCTGGTTCATTTGGCAAAAACCGCTATTTTTCAGCCGCAGAAAACCCATGCCACCATTCATGTGCTAGGTCTTCTTGAGGCCGCAGGAGCCACCTTTGATGCCTTATGGATTGCGGGCCTGACCGATCAATGTTTACCGCAAACCACCAAACCATCCCCCTTTATTCCGCAAGCACTGCAAAAGGTGCATTGCATGCCTTATGCAAGTCCTGACAGGGAATGGGCTTTGGCAGAAAAGGCTATCCACCGTTTCAGCGCCAGCAGTGCGCAAGTGATTTTTAGCTATCCCCGCATCACAGCCGATAAGCCGAACATGCCAAGCCCCTTAATTGGGGATTTCCCCTCGTTTAAAGGCTATACGCCGCAAGAATCAACAGTGCGCTCTCCTCTCATACCCTACGAGGAAACATTCCAGTTGCCCATTGCTGCAACAGAAAGGCCAAATGGCGGAACCGCACTGTTAGCGAATCAGGCAAAATGCCCGTTTCGTGCCTTTGCAGCGCATCGCTTGCATGCAAAAACGGCCCCAAGCCCAAGCGATGGGCTTGCCTCCATGGAGCGCGGTCAATTGATTCACAAGGTCATGGAATTGCTATGGCAAAGCCTTAAAAATCAAAAAAACCTGTTAGCTGCAAGTCAACCTCAATTGGAGGCGCTTATTTCGGATGCCATAGAGCGCGCACTGCAACCCTTTATCAATAAAAGGCCGCATTCTTTTTCGGCCTTGATTCAGGAAATTGAAAGGATTCGATTAAAGCGTCTTGTGCACGCCGCCCTGGAATGGGAAAAACAGCGGCCTGATTTTAGCGTCGAGTCGCTGGAGCAATCCTTTCAGTTAACACTGGCCGGAATGGAATTTAAAGTGCGTGTTGACCGCATCGATACCCTGCTGCCAGAGATTAAATGGGTTATTGATTACAAAAGCAGTTTACCGCAAAGCGCTCCCTGGAATGAAGACAGACCGCAAGAGCCGCAGCTTTTACTGTACGCCTTACTGGACGAATCCATCAAGGGATTGTTATTTTCCCAACTCAAAACCGGGCAAATGGCCTGCAAGGGAATAAGCGAAGACAACTTTTCAACCCCCGGTGTTTCGCTACTAAAAAAGGAACAAACCTGGACCACTTACCGTCAGCGCTGGCACACTCAACTGGAAGATTTGGCGCAAGAATTTGCCAAAGGGTATTGCCTTCCCAAACCCCTGAGTGGAACAATATGCCAACTCTGCGATTTTCAAAATCTGTGTCGCTACCAAAAGGAAGAAAGTTAACATGAATGTATTGATAGCCGGTGCCTCGGGCTTTATTGGACGAAATCTCGTGGAAGCACTCCAGCCAGGGCATAATATTACGGTGGTTGGACGGGATTGGTCCTTGTTAAAGCGTTATTTCCCAAACCACATTAAACTGTGCAGCTGGGAAAGTTTAGACGAGCTCAACGCGAAATCCTTTGATGCCATCATTAACCTTTGCGGGCACAATATCAGTGCTTCCCGCTGGAATGAAACCGTTAAACAGCAAATCATCGATTCACGTGTTAAAACCTCTGCAACCCTTATCCAATGGGCCAAAAAGCAGGAAGCCACCCCACATTTTTATTGCGCCAATGCCATTGGAATTTATGGCATGCAAGACAGTAACGATCCGAAGCCTTTTGATGAAGAAAGCCCCATTGATTGCAATAATCCACGCGATTTTTTAAGTGAAATCGGCGTAAAATGGCAAAACGCACTGCAACCTGCCCTGGAAAGTGGGATGCCCGTAACAACAACCCGTTTCGGGGTGGTATTAAAAAAAGGCGAGGGGATTTTAAAAAAATTGGCTCCGAGCTTCTACTGCGGCCTTGGGGCAATTCTTGGTGATGGAAAGCAAGTAATCTCCTGGATGCACATTGAAGATCTGGTTGCGGCCTATCTTTTTTTACTCGACAAGCCCGAGCTTACCGGCGATTTTAATTTCACAGCGCCGCATCCCGTGAGTCAGGAGGACTTTGCGCGCCTTCTTGCCAAAGCAATGAACAGGCCTTTGTTTTTAAAAATGCCAGCCTGGTTTATTAAGCAGGTCTTTGGCGAAATGGGTGAATCGTTATTATTAAAAGGGCAACGCGTCCTTCCAAAGCGGCTGCTGGAAACCGGTTATTGTTTCCGCTATCCCAAATTAGCAGAAGCCTTGCACCATGAATTCCGCTAGTGGTGTCTTGTTGTTTGTTGATCTTGACGAGAGAACTTATGAAAGTAAATGAATTAATACAACGTGTTAAGCTTAAATATCCAGTACTCAGTGAAAATAAGAATTGGGGTGAGCGAGGGATATTTTATAATCCACAAGGACAATTCGCGAAAGGTGCCTATGTACTTACTTTCAAAGAAAAAGATGGTGCTAATGATTCTGCCAGTAATCTTAACACCGGTGGTAAATACCGTTTGAATCTCAAGATATCAAAAAAAACGTTTATAAAATTGTTTAAATCGGTCCCTAAGCGACCAGCTGCTGGTGAAGTCATCGAAGGAGAATATGATTTTACGGAGTTAGATAAACTCATGCCTCACCCAGTATATGGATGGATGACATGGGTATGTGTTCTAAACCCAACGCTTAAGACCATTGAATTAATGGAGACGGAAGGGTTATTTGAAGAAGCGTACCAGGCAGCTGTTGTCACTATTAATAAGAAAGTAAAAAAAGGAAATCTTAATCGCCTGAAAGAAGTTAAATCTCCATGAGTCTATATTGAGATTGATGTGTAATACTTAAACTTCGAACGGTCCTTTTTGTCAGAATCCTGGACGGGCCTCATAATTGCCAAACTCTATCGGTTATCAGTATGTGAAGAGATTGTCTTAACTTTCATTAAAACCTCAAATCCACATGCGTGTGCATAACTTTGTATGGTTTTCCAGCTCGGGTTACTATCGCCCTTTTCTAATCTTGAAATATTCCCTTTTTGAGTTCCCATTCGGTGGGCAATTTCCTCTTGAGTGAATCCGGATTTTTTTCTCATGGAAAGTAAAATGTCAATTAATGCAAATTCTGATTCTAATAAATCATACTCTGCCTTTACTTCAGGATTTTTAAATGCTTTACCTTTTAGGTTTTGAATACTCATTTTCAACCTCCGCTTTCCTCTTTTTTGCCATATCCAGCTCAAACTTAGGTGTTTTATTACTCTTTTTGATAAAACTCTACTTTCCAACTCATCATTATTTCTATTATTTGTTATCATATATGATAACCTAAAATTTAATAAATTTCCACTTACTTGAATATAATGATGTCATTATTATTTGGGGGGATTACCGTTCGGGATGACGGTCATTTAAAATTTAATCGACTATACATGAATTAGTTTCAAGGTTTGATTACTGTGACAATTAAACCTGATATGCAGTAGCTCAGACTTGATCTGACAGTCGCCGGTTTTTAGGAAGTGTCTGTCAGGTCAAGTCTGGGGGGTATTTGAAATCAAAATGGTAGCTTGGCAGGGTGTCCGTTTTTTTGGGCAAGATCACTTGGCCCAGCATAGATTTTATCCTTGCCATGCCATGTTGGGCCAAGGCCCAACCTACGTCATAATAAAAACAAAAAGAATCAAATTGTTCCATATTATTTAATTTTGAATAGCTGAATTGTGTTAAATCATTCGATGCTCTAGGCCCTTGCAAAATCAAAAGCCAGCACTTCTGCGATGGCGGTTTGATTGAGCGCTAACGCTAATAGCCTGTCAATGCCTAAAGCCACTCCACTGCAGTTTGGCAGTCCGTGTTGCAAGGCATTGAGTAAATGCGGATCGAGGGTTGGCTCTGGCAACCCTTGCGAGCGGCGTTTTGCCAAGTCTTGCTCAAAACGTGCCGCCTGAGCCAGGGGCTCGGTTAATTCGTGAAAACCGTTAGCCAGCTCCACCCCTTTGTAATACACTTCAAAACGCTCAGCGACCCCCTCATTGACCTGCGCAAGCGAGGCCTGTGACGGAGGAAAGTTGTAAACTGCAACCGGAGCCTGGGCTTTGCCAAGGGCAGGTTCCACAACATGACTCATCAGTAAAAAAAGGTATTGATCCCTGTCCTGCTCATTCGGTGTTAATACCTTGTCTAATTCAAAACGAACGAGTACCCCTTGCAAAGCCTCAAGGCTCGCACTGAAAGGATCAATGGCACAGGTTTCCATAAAGGCTTGTTGATAGGTTTTTTTAAGCAAGGGAGGGGTTTGCAAAACACATTGCAGCAAAGCATCCATTTCCTCCATGAGCTGATGGTGATCAATCCCCGGTTGATACCACTCAAGCAGGGTAAATTCAGGATTATGCCAACGCCCTAATTCGTCATCACGAAAAACACGGGCAATTTGAAAAATAGGCCCGCTGCCCGCCGCTAATAACCGCTTCATGTGGTACTCAGGAGAGGTTTGCAGGCAATAACTTTTCCCGCGAAAAGTAGCCTGGATGTTGGATAAATAGACATCCGTTACCCCGTATTGGGATAAGGCAGGTGTTTCGACCTCCCAATACCCGCGTTCGGTAAAAAACGCACGAAGGGTGGCTTGCAATTTTGCCCGTTTTTTCAAGTTTTCAAGAGTGGCTGAAGGCTGCCACAAGGATTTATCAGACATCAATAAAGCCCTAGCTCAAGCCGTGCTGCCTCGGTCATTCGATCTTGAGTCCAGGGTGGCTCCCAAACCAATTCAACGGTGCAATCACTCACTCCCTCGACCTGATTGACCGCCTGCTCCACAGTACCCGGAAACGTCTGGGCGACCGGACAACCTGGGGTGGTTAAGGTCATTTTGACCTGAGCATGCTGCTCTTCATCGAGCGAAACAT
Organism: Tatlockia sp.; assembly: GCA_041659885.1. GTDB lineage: Bacteria > Pseudomonadota > Gammaproteobacteria > Legionellales > Legionellaceae > Tatlockia. Next base: position 6,824 of record JBAZXN010000003.1, on the reverse strand, counting down.
CGTAAATTAAACCCAAGTCATAAATATTAACCGGAATTTCCGGATCAAAAACCGTTTTTAATGCCGCAATGATGGCCTCTTTTAACACGGCGTTATCGGTTTTTTTCTTTAATCCAAACATCGCATTACTCCGTACTGACTGTAGCTGCTTTTTTATTCAAAGCGGCTTCCAGGGTATGCCAGGCAAGTGTCGCACATTTGACCCGTGCCGGGTATTCTCTAACGCCTGCAAGAACCGTTAGTTTATCGAGTTGCGCTAAATTGCTGTCGTCTTCCTGCGTTAACATGTCGTGAAATTGCTTAAACGACTGATGCGCTTGTGCGATGGTTTTACCGCACAAAAAATCGGTCATCAGGGAGGCTGACGCCTGCGAAATAGCACAACCGCAGCCGACAAAACTGACGGCTTCAATTTGCTCTTTATCCAATTTGAGAAACAGGGTCAATTTGTCACCGCACAACGGATTAAACCCATTCGCTTGTGTTGTGGCATCGTTCATCGCATAGTGATTGCGCGGGTTACGGTTATGATCAATGATGATTTCCTGATACAGTTCACGCAAATCCATCATGCAAACACCTCTTTTACTTTGTGTAAGGCCTGCACGCAGCGATCGATTTCTTCCGTTGTATTATAAAAAGACAACGAGATACGCGTGGTTGCAGCGACCTGAAGAAAATCCATCAAGGGCATTGCGCAATGGTGGCCACTGCGAATGGCAATCCCTGAGCTGTCTAAAATTGTTGCAATGTCATGGGAGTGAATTTTTCCATGCACAAAGGAAATAATCGGTACTTTTTCTTTGGCCGTACCGACAATATTAAACCCTCTTATCGACTGGATAGCTTCTGTTGCATAGGCCAATAAATGCGCTTCATAGGCGGCTATCGCCTCCATATCCAAAGACCAGAGAAAGTCCATTGCAGCGCCCAAGCCGATGGCACCGGCAATGTTGGGCGTACCTGCTTCAAATTTATGAGGAAGGGTGGCGTATTCAGTGGCTTCAAAGGTGACATAACTAATCATCTCACCGCCCCCCTGGTAAGGCATCATGTCATCTAATAAATGCTCTTTTCCCCAAAGTACGCCAATCCCCGTGGGACCATACATTTTGTGCCCGGAAAAAGCGTAAAAATCACAATCCAGCGCCTGGACATCAATGGGTAAATGCGCGGTAGATTGCGCCCCGTCCAGTAAAACCAATGCGCCGTGCGCATGCGCCATTTCAATCATTTTTTTCACGGGATTGATGGTGCCCAAGGCATTGGAGGCGTAATTTATCGCGACAAATTTGGTATTATCAGTTAATTTTTTTTCAAATTCATCGAGCAGCACTTCGCCTTCTATCGAGATGGGGGCCACTTGTAAACGGGCTCCGGTTTTTTTACAAACCATTTGCCATGGCACAATATTGGAATGGTGCTCCATATGGGTAATGAGGATTTCTTCACCCGGCAAAATCCTTGGAGCCACAAAACTTTGAGCGACTAAATTGATTCCTTCGGTCGTGCCGCGCACAAAAATGCATTCCCGAACTGAGTTGGCATTGATAAAATGCTGCACCTTGCTGCGAACTGCTTCGTATTGCTGGGTAGCACGCATACTTAAGGCGTGCATGCCACGGTGCACATTGGCATTATCGTGTTCGTAGTAATATTTTATTGCATCAATAACCGTTTGCGGCTTTTGGGTGGTAGCTGCATTATCCAGATAGGTTAAAGGATAATCATTTATCGTTTGGTGAAGCACAGGAAAGACCCTGCGAATTGCAGCAATATCCAAACGATCAATTAAGGCATTTTGGTTAGTCATCGTCATCACCTCAATTGTGCGCTGAGTAAATCAGTCATCCAACTTGCGAGAACGGTATCGTTTATTAAACGCAAGTTATTTTCTGCAAAGGCATGAATTAAAAAACGCCTTGCATCCTGTTGTTCAATTCCACGGGTTGCCAAATAAAACAATGCCTCTTCATCCAATTGGCCAACGGTAGCCCCGTGCGTACAAATGACATCGTCTGCAAAAATTTCAAGTTGCGGCTTGGTGTCAATTTCCGCTTTCGGCGAAAGCAGCAGGTTTTTATTTTGCTGTTTTGCCTCGGTGTGCTGTGCGTCTTTCGCTACAATCACCTTGCCATTAAATACAGCACGGGATTGACCGAGTAAAATTCCCTTGTAATCCTGCTCGCTCTGGCAGTTGGGAACACGGTGATTTACCGTGGTATGGTGATCCATATGCTTCCCTTCGGTAGGCACATAAATCCCGTTCAATAAACAGCTTGCCCCTTCTCCCTCAAGGGAGATTTCCAGGTCGCTACGCGCTAATTGGGCGCCTAAGCTTATGACATGGCTTTGCACCTGCGAAGCGTGGCCTAAACGGGCAGCCAAATGGCCGATATGAAACCCTTTTTTGCCTTCGCGCTGCATTTTATAATGGGTAAGCTTTGCCTCTTTTGCAGCAAAAAGCTCGGTCACGGTATTGGTCAAATAACTGCATTCGGCATTGCCCCAATAGTCTTCAATCACCGTCGCTGCTGCCCCTTCTTCAACCACAATCACCAGGCGGCTGTGAACGGCCTGATTGTCCTGATTCTGAGCGTGTGAAACCACAATGGGGGTTTCAACGACTACACCAGCGGGAATATGAATAAATACGCCACAACGCAACATGGCGGTATTGAGCGCCTGAAAGCCGTGGGTATGCTGCAAAAGCTGACCAATGTAGGGTTTTATTTTTTCTTCCTGAAAAGTCAGTGCCTGCTCAAGTGATTGCACCACGACGCCTTCCGGCAACCCATCCTGATTAACAGAAACCTGGCCGTTTAAAACACTGGCCTGCGGAGTGTAAGGAAAATCCGACTGCGCAAAAGGTTCTGCCTGGCTGTTTTCCTGCACCATAAAACGCTCACGCAGCAAGGCATCCACCAGCGTGTATTTCCACTCTTCGTGGCGGCGCGTTGGGAAGCCTACGCGCTCCAATTCGTGCAAACCCTTTGCTTGCAATGTGGCAAACCAGGGAATGGTTGAAAAGCCGTCCTTCGCCTGCTTGTGATAAAACTCTACAACTTCGCTCATACCTGCTCCGTTTCTTCCAACCAGCTATAGCCTTTTTTCTCCAGTTCCAGTGCAAGGGATTTATCACCCGACTTCACTATCCGACCATTCGCCAGTACATGAATAAAATCCGGCTCAATGTAATCCAGCAAGCGCTGGTAATGGGTTACTAAAATAATGGCGCGCTCGTTCGAACGCATGGCGTTAACGCCGGTGGCAATAACGCGCAAGGCATCGATATCCAGGCCGGAATCCGTCTCATCTAAAATGGCCAGTTTGGGTTCCAGGGCTAAAAATTGCAAAATTTCATTGCGTTTTTTTTCACCACCTGAAAAGCCTTCATTAATACTTCGGTACAAAAAGCTCTCATCCATATCCAAAAGCTGGCATTTTGCTCGGATAAAGCTTAAAAATTCAATGGCGTCCATGGGATTTTTACCCAAGCCTTTACGCACCGCATTAACGGCCGCTTTGAGAAAATTAATATTGGTAACGCCTGGAATTTCTACCGGGTATTGAAACGACATAAATATGCCGGCACGTGCGCGTTCTTCAGGTGTTAAAGGCACCAAATCCTGCCCCAAATAATCTATTTGGCCGGAAGTAATCGCATAAGCCGGATGCCCCGCCAGAACTTTGGATAACGTACTTTTTCCGGAACCATTCGGCCCCATAATGGCATGGACTTCCCCTGCCTTCACGTTAAGGTTGATGCCCTTTAAAATGGGCTGCGCATTGATTGCGACCTGTAATTCATTAATTTTTAACATAATTAGCCTACTGCCCCTTCCAAACTGATACCGAGTAATTTGGTTGCTTCTACGGCAAATTCCATCGGTAATTCTTTTAATACTTGCTTGCAAAACCCATTCACTATCATGGAAACAGCATCTTCCATGTCTATCCCACGCTGTTGGCAATAAAATAATTGCTCTTCACTGATTTTTGAAGTGGTTGCTTCGTGCTCCAATTGTGCCGTTGGATTCTTGACCTCTATATAAGGAAACGTATGCGCAGAACAGTTCGAACCCATTAACATGGAATCGCATTGCGTGTAATTGCGCGCATTGGTTGCAGTGGGCGCAATCCGAACCAAACCGCGGTACGCATTGTGCGCATGTCCTGCACTAATTCCTTTCGCAATAATGGTTGAGCGAGTGTTTTTGCCCAGATGAATCATTTTGGTTCCTGTGTCGGCCTGCTGGTAGTTATTAGTCAGTGCGACCGAATAAAACTCACCTACCGAGTCATCGCCTTGTAAAATTACGCTGGGGTATTTCCAGGTAATGGCAGAGCCGGTTTCAATTTGTGTCCAGGAGATTTTAGAGCGCTTACCCCGGCAAGCGCCGCGTTTGGTAACAAAATTATAAATCCCACCTTTGCCTTCTTTATCACCAGGGTACCAATTCTGAACCGTTGAGTATTTAATTTGCGCACCATCCAGGGCGACTAACTCAACCACTGCGGCATGCAACTGGTTTTCATCGCGCATGGGAGCAGTACATCCTTCAAGGTAAGAGACGTAACTGTCGGTGTCGGCAATAATTAATGTGCGCTCAAATTGGCCGGTGGAGGCCGCATTAATTCGAAAATAAGTGGATAACTCCATCGGGCAACGCACGCCTTTGGGGATGTAAACAAACGAGCCGTCACTAAAAACTGCGGAATTCAGTGCGGCGTAAAAATTATCACGATAGGGCACCACACTTCCCAAATACTGACGCAATAAATCAGGGTATTCATGCACGGCTTCGGAGAATGGGCAAAAAATAACGCCCACTTCTTTCAGTTTTGCCTTAAAGGTTGTAGCAACGGATACGCTGTCAAACACGGCATCCACTGCCACCCCTGCAAGCATTTCCTGCTCTCTTAGGGGGATACCTAACTTTTCATAGGTGCGCAATAATTCCGGATCCACTTCATCGAGGCTTTTAGGTGCATCTTTTTTAGACTTGGGCGCAGAGTAATAAGCGATTGACTGGTAGTCAATCGGTGGATAATGCACACTTGACCATTCAGGATGGGGCATGGTTAACCAATGGGCATAGGCTTTTAAACGCCATTCCAACAGGAACTCAGGCTCGCCTTTAATCGCAGACAAACGCCGAATGACGTCTTCATTCAAGCCAGGCTCAAATGTTTCTACTTCAATGTCGGTTACAAAACCGTGTTGGTATTCCCTATCAAGGAGGGAATTAATCTGTTCACTGCTTTTCGCCATGACTTACTCCACTTGCTAACTGCTTGATCCGGTCCATATCCACTGCCAACAGCGAAGGTTTAGCCAACAACTCCAGGCTAACGCTGTCAAGGGCTGCTTCAATGGCCTGGCTTATCAATCGCCAATTGCCCTGAATGTGGCAAACCTCTTGCAAAGAGCAGGTATTGGGATGCAAACTGCATTGGGTTAACCCAACCGGCTCTTCCAGGGCAGAAATGATTTGAGTCACCGAGATTTCAGAGGTAGGCCACGCAAGGCGATACCCCCCGCTCACACCCCGAACTGACGTCAATAATCCTGCCGCAGTTAAACGCTTTAATAATTTGCTTACTGTTGGTACGGTTAAATGGGTGTGTAAGGCGATGTCTCGGGCATTACAAAGGGATTGTCCGCTCTTTGCAAGATACACCATTACAACTGTTCCATAATCGGCCAATTTGCTGATGCGCAGCATACCACCCCCACATCAAATAATCTAGTACTAAATAGGTCTTGATTCCCTTTGAAAGCGAATCAACGCGTTACTATTAATATAGTACTAAATAAGTTCTATTTAAAGCAAAGGCCGAATAATACCGCACTTTGCAAGGCCGGTGCAAATTGACAGCGCATTTTTTCCGCGTATAATCCAAAATCATTTTTTTTGCTGGATGACTAAATGAAAAACGGAATGCTTCCAATCCTACAACGACTTGTTTTTGCTTTAAGTCTTGTTTTCGCCTCTGTTGCACTTGCAGAGCCTTTAAACTTAAGTATTTTAAAAAAAGAAATTACGGCCTACCATGATTCGGGCTTTTATGAGAAGGAACTAGCCTGCGTAATCAATCAGGCCAAAGCCTATTTATCCAGCCAAATAGCCATTAATACCCGCCTTGGCAACAAGCGAAAGTTAGCGTTGGTATTGGATATTGATGAAACCAGTTTAAGCAACTACCCGCGTATGGCCAAGCGTCAGTTTGACGGCAACAAGGCGCAAATTACCCAGGACATTCAAGCTGCCGATGCACCCGCCATTAACCCAACCCTTGCCTTGTATACCTTTGCAAAACAGCACGGTGTGGATGTTTTTTTTGTAACCGGCCGCTCCACGGCTCTTCTGCAAGCGACTCAAAAGAATTTGGTCAAGGCAGGCTATAACAACTGGGATGGGCTATTCTTTAAACCGAACAACTACCATCAGGCCTCGATTATCCCCTTTAAAGCAGAAACTCGAAAATTGATAGAACAAAAAGGCTACACCATTGTGGCCTCCATTGGCGATCAATTCAGCGACATCAAAGGGGGATATGCCCAAAAAGGGTTTAAGTTACCTAATCCTTATTATTATCTTCCCTAGCGCGCCGAATGATTTAAAGCAATACAACTATTCCATGTTAAATAACATGGGACAATTTAATACTGTTTGTTTTAATTATGAAGTAGGTTGGGCCTTGGCCTAATGGCGCTTCCAATAAGCGCCTATTTTTTTAGCAATTCATAAGCAACAACTTTTTTTGTTCAATTTTTCTGCTTTGTTTTAAAACAGGAAAAGACTTGGGTCTTTGCCTGA
>JBAZXN010000002.1:0-186312 GCA_041659885.1 Tatlockia sp. | reverse complement strand
GACTATTTGATCCTACCCATCTGTTTTTGCAAGTGTTTTTTCTTATATTTTAAACTACCCTCATCCGCCCTTCGGGCACCTTCTCCCGCTAGCGGGAGAAGGGAACCTGAGTAGTTACAACTAATCTTCTTTTTATACTCCTGCTAATTTTTAACCACACTTATGGGGAAGGATATGGCTGCATCAAGGCTACCAAAACTTACTTCTCCCCCCTCAAAGCGGGCTATCTGTCCTAATCTGTTTAATATCGAGTGCTATCTTTCGGGAGATGACATCAAGGGGTAAGTCGTTGTCGTCTTTTCCGAAAGGATCTTCAAGTTCTTCGGATAAGATTTCAAGCCCCAGTAAAATATAAACAATCATGACCATAATGGGGATAATAGCAAAACCAAAGGTCTCAGCCCAACCAAAGGGAAACATGAGGGTGTAAAATAACAGGGCTTGTTTGACGAAAAAGGAGAAAGCCTGCGGTACCGGGGTTTTGGCAATACGCTCACATCCACCTGCGGTATCGTTTAAACCAACCAGATGCATGTCAAGCGCCATGTATTGCTCAAAGCGAATGTGATCCTCGTTTCGCAACTGATTAATAATAAAATACATGCGCTGGATAAGTAACAGCACCGGTTGCTTTCCTGCAAAATCATCTATCCCTAGCCCTAAACATTCTTCACGGATTGTTTTTTTATCTTTACGCAAAAAAGCTTTAAGCATTTTTGGAAAACTGGTTAACAAGGCGTTAAATTGAGGGTGTGCATTTAAGCCTGCGAACGTTTCAAATTTCATGCCCAAATCACGGCAGTTATTGACAATAGCCCCCCACAAAATGCGCCCTTCCCACCAACGGGCATAACTGCTGTTAACCCGAAAACTGATAACAATCGTTAAAATAAAGCTGAAAATCAAATGAAATTGTCCAAGATTAAGGCGGGTTGCATGCTCAAAAAAATGGGCAATGGTCGAAGCGTAGATGATAATGACCAACATTATGGGTATTAATTTACGAAAAACCTTGTCCTTATAAAACAAAAACAAGTGATGAACCCAGGTTAAGAGATCGTGCGATTTATAGTTCATTTTAATCCAAATGCAGAAGATGCAATTAATATGGAGGTATTTTTGTCGATTTCAACCCCCTACGAAGCTTCATGCATTATGAACTGACTCGTTGAGATCGCAGACTGAATGCCAGGCAAGCATTCAATCTGCAGAAAAAAATTCAGATAAGCTCGCATGCCCTTGAGGGCTGCTTGCTATTTAAAAACAGGTGAGTCTCTATTGATTGGCTGTCGCCCTCCCCCCGCATGCACAGCAAAAAAGCCCTGTTGGATAACGGCGGGCAATTTGCTCCGAATAAATGCATCAAAGCGAGGATCCCAGACATGTTCAAATCCTTTTTCCTGGGCCTCTTCCACATGCTGTGCGAGCATTTTCACATCGCTTACAGTACACGATCCCAACCAGTCTGCATCAAAAAATTGCGCTTTATATGCCCTTATTATCGCAGGCGTGGCTAGTAGTTCGCACATTTCCTGGGGTACCATTATTTTTTTCTTCAGCATCACCTCTTGTACCAAAGGCAATATTTCTATAGGAATATGCCATTGATCAATGAGCGAACAATACCCCTTGGCGTGACAGGCGATGCCGTTAATACTCAAAAGTATTTTGGCCTGTTGAACATTGCCATCCTCGGGCATAAACAACGTTACCAGTTGCTCGTAGGAAAGTTGAAAAAGGAGCGACATTTCCGGTGATTTGGAACCAAGGCAGGCTGATTGAAGCAAGGAGCTTGTCAGGAGCAACTCGGCAATTTGCTGTTTGTTATGTAATTCACTAAGACTTTTAAAGAAATCCATGGCTTTAAGATCAGGCTTTCTCGCCAGCAGGTTTTCCTTAGCCGTTGGTGAAAGCAAAGACAGCATCCTTCTGACCTTGGAGTTCGCAGCAGGAGATTGCAAAACAGTCGATAACCAACCGGAGTGCGGTAAATGTTTAGCAAAAACATACTGATCTTTAATGCTTTTAAAATGACGCGAAGGTTTCATCAATAGCTGAAGAAAAGAACCCAAGTCGTCAAATGCGCAATCATTCAGCGTTTCATAGTCAGAAAAATCAGGCCATACTTTAAAAAATTCCACCATTTTTTCGCGGTGATAAAACATGGCAGGGGTCCAGCTTTGCAGGGTTATCCCGGGATGTGCTTTAAGCCATTGGAAGTCTTGCAAAGGCAATGCACTCTTAATTGCATCCAATCCTTGATTAGAACTATCAACCCATAATTTTAAACCCTCGCGAAGTCTCGCATAATGTGAAAAATACTTTTTAAGCACCTCACTGTTTATTGGAAAATTTTGAGCGCGTCGACTTACTTTTTCCGCATTTTCCGACCAGTTCATTCGGCAACAAAGGGCACTGTATTCAGGATTTTTCATCCAGTTGATTGCTTCAAGTAGCATCAAATGAAACTCTTTGGGCAGAGTCCAGACCGAACTGTTCGCACTGAGCGTTTTCATAATTTGCTTTTCGAGATTGCTAAATTTTTCCAAAGGATTCAGTAAGCTGTCCTGCCCTTCTTTTATCAGGTAAAAGCGCAATTTATTCATCCAGCCGCAGTCTGAAGGTTGCAAAGTATCCAAAAAACGACCTAACTCTGCGGATGAGAATTGCCGTAGATAATCGTACTCATTAAACGGTTTCCAATGATAAAACAAAAGCTGAAGCCTTTCTCTGTGATGAAGCATTGCTAAACTCCAACTAGAAAGGGATACCAAAAAACTATTTCTATCCAGCCAGTTATTGAGCTCCTTTTTAAAGACACTATCCAATCCAACAAGTTCTTCCATTGTGATGTCCATGCCTTTGCTAGAAAGCAGTTGGTAGAGCGCCGCATCCTTGCAAAGCGCCACATAGCGCCCGAGCAATTCACGCGTTTTTTGACAAGCAACAGGGCGGCATGAATCCTCATTCAGGCTACTGTCTTTAAATTTAATACTTCTAAAAACCACCCCAACACCAAGGTTTTCAATAAACTGAATTGCTTCTTCCAGGTTTGATTGAAGATTGCGTTTTGCATTGTCGTCAGACCAGCGTAGAGCCCAGAGCCCATCTGTTATCTTCCGTTCCAAATTATTGAAAGTACCCTGCACAAACTCGCGGGATCTTTGAGAGTCTCTGCTGCTCATATCCTCGGTTGAGATGCTGTTTAACCACCTCCTATGCAAGATCTCACTCATTCCATCACTCATTTCTTCGCTCTGAAAAGTATTTTTCAGTTCATTAAGGTTAATATCCTCTTCTTCTGAAAATTTCTTGAGAAAGACTATCGTTTGTTCTGCAATAGTTCGCACATACGCTGCAAGCTCTGCTCTGATAGCTCGTTGATGGTCGATGTCTATGAGTTCTGGAGCACCTTCAGCATAAAATTTTCTCAAGGAATAATTATAAGAAAAGAATGCAAGTACCTCGACAAAGTCTGGAAGGCGATCCGAATTGGTTTGGTGACTACGTAGCGACAAACCAAATTTATGAATTTTATCCAGGTTGTTATCCAACTGGGTGATTCTTTCCGCAACTATTGCTACAGCCCCAAGGTTCATCGTTTCTGAAAGACTCGTCATGGACTCAATCAAAAGCTTCCTGGCATGCATTTGTAATGCATGAAAGGATTTGGACTGCTGGACAGGGCTAAGACTATCCTGAGTGTCAAGTACATCCTGAAAACTGCTATTGAGCTTTTCTGCGAATAACCTTGATCCTTTTTTTTCATCGATAAAACATTTAAGTTTTTTAACCCATGCGATCTTTATCGCTTGCGGTACTGAAACCTCGCGTACCTCAGCCACTGCGGAAATTGCGAATTTATTAGTCCACTGCTCCACATGCCAACGCAGGGTGAGATAATCCTTTAACGCGCCTATTGGTAAAGAGTAGCTCTTTTGTTTCAAATCCACTCCTAAAGGTACCTGCCAGTCCATCAGGCACAGATGAAAGATATGCGTTGGATTGTTTATAAACGCAATGGCATCATGGATGGTCTGCGTTATCTCTTCCGATGAATTGCAATAGAGCGCCGAACGAATGGCTTTATCCCAACGAATAAATTGATGCAAGTCGTCCAGCAATCTTACATCGTCTTTTTTGAACAGATCGTAAGCTGCTTTTTTTACCTTACTAACTGATTTGACTCCCGCCCAAGGCTCCATATAATGCAGGAGTTTATCCAACTGTTGCAGGGAAAGATCGCGTAAATAAGCGAAATCATTAAAATCATGCCATAAAACCTTCATTAACGCTTCGCAACGTTGAAGCATAGAGAGGTTCCACTCTCGCAGAGACAATATGTTTTCGCGCTGATACTTCATTAAACCGAGCCGTTCTTCTCTCCCCCCAAGCGCTTGGATATTTTCAAGCGTGATGTGCGGCATCTCATGGAGTACTAAATAGCGTAAAAGAACAGCATCTTCACGTAAGCTAATATAGCGATCAAGATCATGCTGCACGGCTATATCGGACAATTCAAGTTTCTTTAGCCTTTTTAAGTTACTTGCATACGCATCATGTTCAAATGGAATACAGTCAAAAAGGAGTCTGTTATGCAGATTATCCATAAAATGGATACCTTTGCTGAGCAGGTTCTTAAATTTGCCGACTGGGTCGACCTCATCCTCGTCAGTCATGTGAGACATGTCATACTCTATCGTCTCAAATGTCTCCAGGATGTACTCTCTGGCAAGAACTTCATCTTTTTCTGTCTGCTGAAGTCGTTTAATTTCCTGCTTCCAGCGTTCTTTTAATGGTGTTTTCTTTTCTTTGACCTGAAATTCTACTTTCAGTTGCTCAATATTCTGATCATTTTCCTCGGCAAATAAGGCCAGAAATTGCAAAATTTCACCGCTTATCACCCTGACATATTCCGCTACCTCTGCTTTTAACGCTTTTTGGCGTTTCTCATCAAGAAAATCGAGGCCTCCCTTAATGGCATTCATGCGATATAAGGAATAACTGTAGGTGCAAATACGATAGAGTTTGGCCAGGCTAAGCTGTAACTCGCTTGCGGGAAAAGAGGCTAACTCCTCACGATTTTCTTCACCAAGCCTTGATATTTGCTCTTCAAATTGATTGACATAATCGGCATCTTCCAGTTTTAAAATTCGCTCTGCATAGACTGCTGCAGCTCCTAATCCTTGCATTTCTGCTAGTTGAACAATGGGTGCAATCGTAACTTCCTGTGTAGAAATCCGCCAGAGTTCAGGGGTATCGAATGTGGTAAAAAATTGGGAGAGCCATTGCTCCTTGCTTTTTAGAAAATCGTAGATCCCCTCTTCAAGCTTATCACCTAAAGAAACAGGTGCCTTTTCCAAAAAATGCGCTTGTGTGGCTTTGTGGTGCGCCAGGAGTTCTTCCCTTGTCTTTTTGATCGCTTCTTTTTTTTCTTCGGTGTATTTCAGATCTTCCTCATTGTAAGACGTTTCCATGCGCTGCTCCTGAAAAAATTTTCTGCATGCTACTAAGCAAGAGAAAACTAATCAACCCATTGAAAGTAAAATAAAACGAGTAGTCTGGTTGCTGGCAGCAGGGTGCCTTGATGCAGCGAAAGCGGAATCAAGGGTATCGATCGAATTGAGCGGTTTACCTGTCTCAGTCAAAGAAAACCCTTGATTACGCTTTCGCTGCATCAAGGCTACTAAACTTGGGATAGGTTCTTGTAACCCCTTATCTTTCGCGTTGCGACACCTTCTCCCCTAAGAGGAGAAAGGCGGGTAGTGAGGAACAATCAGCGGTTATAAACTATAATATAACTCGAATTCAAACGGGTGCGGAAGCATGCGTAGCATTTGGATTTCTTCTTCTTTCAATGCAATATAACTTTGCAAGAAATCCCGACTGAACACATCACCCTGTAATAAAAACTCCTGATCCGCTTGTAAATGCTGCATGGCTTGTTCTAAGGAACTGCAAACCGTGGGAACATCCGCTAATTCTTCAGGAGGTAAATCGTATAAGTCTTTGTCAATTGGCTCGCCTGGGTGAATTTTATTCTGAATGCCGTCAAGTCCTGCCATCATCATGGCAGAAAAAGCCAGGTAAGGGTTTGCCATGGGGTCTGGGAATCGCACCTCAATGCGTCGGCCTTTAGGGTTTGTTACATGCGGAATACGGATTGCGGCCGAACGGTTTCGAGAAGAATAAGCTAACAACACAGGCGCTTCAAAGCCTGGTACCAGCCGTTTGTAACTGTTGGTTGCAGGGTTTGTGAACGCATTTAAGGCGCGTGCATGCTTAATGATTCCGCCGATATAGTACAGCGCTAATTCCGATAAGCCTGCGTATTGAGAGCCTGTAAATAAATTGACTCCGTCTTTCATTAAGGATTGGTGACAATGCATGCCATTGCCATTATCCCCGACTAAGGGTTTGGGCATAAAGGTTGCTGTTTTGCCGTAATTGTGTGCCACATTTTGCACAACGTATTTTAAAATTTGCAACTCATCTGCTTTTTTAGAGAGCGAGTTAAAGCGGGTTGCGACTTCACACTGGTTTGCAGTGGCCACTTCGTGGTGATGGGCTTCAACAGGAATCCCCAAGGCTTCAAGGGTTAAACAAATGGCTGAGCGGATGTCTTGCGACGAATCCACCGGGGGAACTGGAAAATAGCCGCCTTTGATACCAGGTCTGTGGCCGGTATTGCCCCCTTCCAGCTCTTTACCTGAGTTCCAATGCCCTTCTGCAGAATCCAGCTCATAAAACGAACGGCGCATGCTTGTTTCCGAACGCACATTGTCAAAAATAAAAAATTCAGGTTCTGGACCAAAATAGGCTTTATCCGCAATTTTGGTTGATAGGAGGTAATTTTCAGCACGTTGTGCAATGGAGCGTGGATCTCTGTCGTAACCGAGCATGGTTTGTGGATCAACGACATTGCAACGAATAATTAAGGTGCTGTCCTGATAAAAAGGATCGGGCAGTATGCTGTCAACATCGGGAATGAGCGCCAAGTCGGATTGATGTATTTTTTGCCAACCTTTGATGGATGAGCCATCAAACATTTTTCCATTTTCAATAAAATCGTCATCCATAGCGGAAACGGGAATGGTTATGTGTTGATCTTTCCCCCGCGTATCGGTAAACCGCAAGTCAATAAACTTTGCATCATGTTCCTTTATTGCATCGAGAACCACAGTTTTGCTCATCATCATCTCCTAGATTGACATCCTGCTCAGTTTACCGCAAGTGACTTATTAATCCCAATAGATTACACTGATTTCCTCGAAAACGAGGAGTGAATCCTATGAGCGCCTTTCAATACCAAGCGCTAACCAAATCAGGCTCTACACAAAAAGGAGTGATTGAAGCCGATTCCTCAAGGCATGCACGCGAAGTATTGCGCGAAAAAGGACTTATCCCCATCCAGATTAATGCGCTGGCCAAGCAAACGCAGCGAAGCAGAAAAAACAAACTGAGTGCGCAAGATTTATCTTTATTTACCCGGCAATTGGCGACCTTGCTTGCTGCAGGCATTCCGGTAGAAGAATCTTTGCGCGGCGTGAGCGAACAAAGCGAGAAAGACAAGGTACGAAGCCTCATCATTGGGGTGCGGGCAAAAGTGCTGGAAGGCTATGGGCTCGCTGCTGCCATGGGGGAATTTCCCGCAGCCTTTCCTGAATTGTACCGTGCAACCGTAGGAGCAGGTGAACAAACCGGACGCCTGGATAGTGTGCTGGAAAAATTAGCCGATTACACCGAAAGCCAGCAGGCAACGCGCCAAAAAATTCAACAAGCATTGATTTACCCTAGCTTGATGATTGTGGTTTCAACCGCCATTATCAGTTTTTTGCTCGCTTTTGTTGTTCCTAAAATTATTGAAGTATTTACCAGTAGCGGGCAAGCGCTCCCGATTATGACTACCCTGCTCATCAATATGGGCGCGTTCATTAAACAGTACGGCCTCTTCTTGCTTCTTTTGTTTATAGGCTTGTTTATAGCGTTCAAAAAAAGCCTGACACACCGTAAAGTGCGCGAAGCTTGGGATCGCTTGATTCTTAAGTTTCCGGTTTGCTGCTACCTTGTCAAATCCATCAACGTTGCACGCTACATCCATACCTTTAGTATTTTATTTGCAGCAGGAGTCAATGTATTGGAAACCATGCGCGTTTCCGCCAGTTTGATTACCAACCTTGCCATGCGCAATGCCTTTGATTTGGCAACCGTTCGCGTGCGTGAAGGCAGCTCAATACGGCATGCTTTAAAAGAAACAGGCTTTTTAAACCCGATGGCAATCCATTTAATCGCCAGCGGGGAAAAAAGCGGTCAAATTGCTTCCATGATGGAAAAAGCAGCAGCCCATATGGACAATGAGGTAAAACGGTTAATTGACACTGCCTTAACCTTGCTTGAACCGTTGGTCATTCTTTTTATGGGGGCTGTGGTTTTATTCATTGTCTTGGCCACCCTTTTGCCGGTTTTTTCCATGGATCAATTGGTGGGGTAAAAACCGTTTTGAAAATGTGATAGAATAAGCGCAGTTTGATAGCGGAGTGTTTGTATGAATAAGCAAAGTGGCTTTTCCCTCATTGAAATCATGGTGGTTGTGGTTATTCTTGGTATTCTTGCCTCAATTGTAGTGCCTAAAATTATCAATCGACCCGATGAGGCACGCGCGGTAAAAGCAAAGCAAGATGTTTTGGCAATCCAAAACGCCCTGGATTTATTTAAGCTCGACAACGGCTTTTACCCCTCCACTGATCAGGGTATATTGGCTTTAGTAGAAAAACCGGATTCAAATCCTGAACCTTCCGATTGGAAACAATATTTAAAATCCCTTCCCAAAGACCCCTGGGGACGCGATTACCTCTACCTTAATCCTGGCGAGCACAGCGAAGTGGATGTTTTTACCTTTGGTGCATCAGGGCAGCCCGGTGGAGAAGGTAAAAATGCGCTGATAGGCAATTGGAATGTCCGCTAGGACCAAGGGATTTACACTCATTGAAATACTTGTGGTAGTGCTCATTATTGGCATTACCCTTGGATTTACTTTGCTCTGTTTTGGTGATTTTGGCGCAGGACGGCGGGCTGTTGTGAACGCCGAGCAATTTTCCTCTTATCTAAAATTGCTCCAACTACAGGCCATTTTAGAAAACAATGCCTTGGGAATCACTTTCGATAAAAACGGATACCATACCCATCGATTAAATCAGGAAAAATGGCAGCCCATGCCTGCCAAAGGCATGTTTCATGAAAGGCACTTTCCAGAAAACATTGTTGTTACAGTACGTCAATCCAAAAACACTCCACAAATCATCATCAATGCGTCCGGAGAAATTTCTTCCTTTCTTGTGGATTTTGGCACGGTAAAAACACCCAATCTTGCCCGTTTAGCCGTAAAGCAGGGCGAACCCGTACTCCTTAAAAAATCATGAAGAAACAGTGCACTTCAGGATTTACCCTGATTGAAGTGTTGCTTGCGCTAGCTGTCATTGCAATCGCTTTGACTGCATTGGTAAAAGCGACTGCAAGCAATGTATCCAACACACAACGCATCAAAGAGAAAACGATAAGCCACTGGGTTGCCATGCAAGGCATTACCATGTTCCAGTTGCGTTTGCTCTCCTCACAACAACCCGAAGAAACCCATTTGACTACCCTGCTGGGACAGCGCTGGTATTGGCGCTCTCAATTAAGCGCTACTCCTGTAAAGTCCGTACAACAAATCACGGTGACCGTCAGTAAACATCAGGAAGGCCCCTTTGGCTCACCGCTTATTGGTTACAGGTTAAACCCATGACAAAAAACAAGGGCTTTACCCTCATTGAGATTTTAATCGCCCTGGCAGTGTTTGCAATCCTTGCAACAATAAGCTCCTCTGCAATGTATTATGCCTTTACTACGCGTTCCCGAGTCACGGCGCAAGCCGACAAAATCAATAGCTTGCAGCTCGCCCTTTTATTCATCCAACGGGACACAGAGCAATTGGTTCTCCGAACGGTGCGAACCGATCACCTGGCCATCAAACCTATTTTTATTGGTGAGCCGCAATTTTTTGAGGCAACGCGCGCTGGAAATGCAGTGCCTGGTAATCAGTACAGGCAAAGCACGTTAGAGCGCATTGCCCTCCTTTGCCAAAATAACCAGTTAATACGGCGAAAATGGCTAAGCCTTGATACAATCGATAAAAACCAATACCTTGATAAAACCTTGCTTTCTGACGTGCAGGAGTGTCATTTCTCCTATTTAAACAGTACGTTGCAAAGCTTAAAAGAGTGGCGAGTGGGCGCGCTCTTACCGAACCAGAAACCGGAGCCCTTCCCAAAAGCCATTCAATTGCATCTAACTTTAAAGGGCGCTATCACATTAAGTTACTTGTTCATAATACCCGAGGCTTTGTATGCAGAAATTCCCTAATCGGGGCAGTGCCTTAATTTCGGCCCTTTTTATTATGACGCTGGTTGCCATTGCGGCCACCGCGATGAGCTTGCGCTTGCAATCAGACATTCACCGCACTCGCTTAACGATAGAAAACGACAAACTCTACCTTGCCTCTCAATTCGTTACTTTCTGGGCAATGAGCACCTTGTTAAACCCCAAAGTACCGATAAAAGCCCTGGATAAAACAGGAAAAATTCTGAATTTTCCGGACAAATTGCAATCGATTTACCCTGATGTGCACACCAGAGGAAGCATCTATGACTTGCATGCACGATTTAATATCAACAATGTGTCTGACAAGCGTTTTCAGCAATCTTTTGTCCAGCTACTCAAGAAAAAGACACGTGTTACGCAAAATGCGCGGAAGGAACTCACCAACAATTTGCGCAATTGGCTTACTCCCTATCAACCAGGGGCTAATTCAACCCTTAATCTCGACTATTACCTTAAGCAAAAACCGCCTTACTTCCCAGCCATGCAATTGATGGAAAATGTCTCGGAGTTGCGCCTGGTTAAAGGATTTTCGCCTTCGGTTTATTCTGCATTGGAAGCGGAGCTTTGCGCGCTGCCTGAATTAACGGCTATCAATCTAAATACGGCCTCGAAAGCAGTGTTAGCGACCTTGGGCGCTGGCTTAACCGATTATCAAGTCGATGAGATTGTGGCACTTCGCGGTGAGGAAGGCATCACAGAGCTTGGCAAAATTAACCCGGTTCTTGAAAAGCTAGGCATTCGCAATGAGCAAATCACGCTGGAAAGTTTGTATTATCTTGTCGTTACCGATGTTTCGACACAAGCATTAACCCGGAGAAAATATTCCGTTTTAAAACGGCAAAAAGACAATAAGGGCAAGATAACCTTAAGCCTGATTCATGAAAGCCTCAATACTTACTAGAACGCTGAATGATTCAAAACAATACAATTGTTCCATGCTAAATAATATATGGGAAACTTTAATGCTGTTTGTGTTAATTATGAAGTAGGTTGGGCCTTGGCCCAACAGGCAGAGCAAGGGAAAAACTATGTTGGGCCAAGGTCAAACCTACAAAATGGGTGTAATTCAAAACAATTGACATATATTTTATCAAGGTGGTGTGTGTTATTTTAAATTATTCGGCGCCTGATGCGAATCCGCTGGCTTAATCACACAAAGCAGCCATTTGAACTATAATTAATCAGAAAAGGAGCGACTGACAACCAACAAGGAGTGTTATCATGAATCATTCATTACGCAAGCAAAAGCAAGCCCAACAAAACATGCCCATGGATCTTTTTGGCTCAATTGTTGATCGATTTATACAGGGTTTTAACGAAAACGCGTTGACAGATACCAGCCTCTGGAATCCTTCCATTGATATCAAAGAATGCAAGAGCAAATACCTGGTCACAGCAGACTTGCCTGGAGTAGAAGACAAGGATCTGGATATTACGCTTGAAAACAATGTGCTCACCATCAAAGGGGAGAGGCACTTTGACAAAACCGAAGAGGACGAAGGGTTTTCTCGAACGGAACGTTTTGAAGGGCAATTTTATCGCCGCTTTATTTTACCCGAATCGGTTGATAGCTCAAAAATTAAAGCAGACTACAAGAAAGGGGTTCTCAAATTAACTATACCTAAACAAGAACCTGCAAAAGTCAAAAAAATTGAAGTAAAGCACGCGAACTAAGCAGTTCCTCGTAACAATCGGTATGCAATGAGGTGAGCAGCTCCTTCATTGCATCCTACGGACAGTCCGCTACACTTTGTTTACAACGCAATCCAGTATAAGCTAACCAGTATGAATTCATCTGCTTAGTTGCATTTCACAAGGAATGTTATGTGCCGTTTTATAGCTTACACCGGACAGGATATCTTATTAGCGAATGTTCTTATCAAGCCTGAAGATTCGTTGCTGCAACAAAGTTTGTTGGCTAAAGAAACCGCGTCGCCTACGAATGGGGATGGCTTTGGCATGGGCTGGTATGTGCCTGGTATTAGCTCCGAACCTGCGGTGTTTCGTTCTGTTTTTCCAGCCTGGAATGATGAAAATTTATTGCATTTAAGTAATAAAATTAAGTCATCGCTTTTTTTTTCGCATGTTCGCTCAGCCAGTAGCGGCGGAGTCAATTTTTACAATTGCCATCCCTTTGTCTATAAAAACTGGATGTTAATGCACAATGGACAAATCCAGGATTTTCTTGCCATCAAACGACCTCTGCGGCATCTATTGGATGATGATATTTATCACTGGATTAGAGGGGGAACCGATTCCGAACATTTTTTTGCCTTGTTTTTACAATTGGCAAAAGGAAAGGACTTAAGCCAACTCCTTACTGTTACCGAAGTGTTAGAAAGCACCTTTAAAAAGGTTGAGCAATTAATCAATGAATGTGGCACGCCAGGACCTTCTTATTATAACCTCTGTCTGACTGATGGGACACGGATAATAGCGAGTCGGTATTGTACGGACAGCAGTATTGAGCCAGAATCCTTGCATTATCTGGAAGGACGTTATTTTTGGTCAAAGGAAGACTGCCTTGAACAGGTTGACTTGGCGCCCCAACAGTCTGTGGTGATTTCCTCCGAGGCATTGACTGACTTTAATAAACAATGGCAACGTGTTCCGGCAAACCATTTTATTACGGTAGATGTGGATTATTCCATTCAAATTCAACCAGTTACCTGATTTTCTTGTTCCCTTTATCTCAAGACAACATCGTCATCCTGAAAGCAGCCATGCTGCTTGAAGGATCTCGGATATTTGCATGATTTCGAAGGAGATTCTTCACCCCGTTCAGAACGACGGTTAACAGGAGCGCATGACAGCCTTGCAACGGCGTTCAAGAGTAACGACTCGATCGTTCGTTCAAAGAAGTTCAAACAAAAGAGACGGAATTGAATTTAATTTTTCCGCGGTTTTTTATTTTTTTTCAAAACATCGCAAACCGCTTTTGTTTTTTTATCGTTGGGTAAAATATCGCAAATATTTTTAATTTCTTTAATCTCGGGATGATCTTTCGCATGTTTTTTCATTTCAAACTCCTCTCTGGAAATTTAGCTTTACTCAAATCATCTCTACTTAGGGTGCAACGGCAATTAATCGTCATCGCTTTGCGCTTCATCCCCTTTCGGTTGTTTGGCGCTGAGTTCCTTGAATAAGTCATCGCCTTGTTGCACAACCTCTTTGGGCAAAGTAGGCTCCAGTTCGGAAAGCTGTTTGGCGGCTTGCTCATTTTTATTTAAAGAAGCCAGTTTTAACCAGGCATACGCTTTAACGGGGTCTTTGTTTACCCCTAATCCGGCAAGGTATAAATAGCCAAGCTTGCCCTGTGCAACGGGATCTCCGTTTTCAGCCGCCTTGGAGAACCAAAAGGCCGCTTGCTCATAATTTTTGTCTATGCCATTACCAATCAAGAGCAATTGCCCCAGCTCCGTTTGCGCAATGCTGCTGCCCTGCTCCGCAGAAGCCTGATACCAGTATGCTGCTTTTTTAGGATCGGCTTCAATACCCAAGCCATTTAAATACTGATAAGCAAGGTAGGCTTGTGCATTTTTATGGCCTTGATTGGCAGCGGAAGTAAACCAGGAGGTGGCAGCCTTTTGATCGGCTGGAATGCCGTATTTGCCGGTAAACAATAAGCCTAAGCTGTATTGTCCTTTCGCGTCACCCTGTTCTGCTGCTTTTTGATACCATTCCTTGGCTTTTTCAATGTTTTTTTCCGTGCCAATTCCTGTCATATATTGATAAGCAAGGTTAACCTGCGCCCTGTCATAGCCTTGTTCTGCTGACTTTTTAAACCACTCAAAAGATTTTTTATCACTTAATTCGACCCCATCCCCTACGGCATACATAAGGCCAACGTTGCGCTCAGCGATTGCATTGCCCTGGTTTGCCGCTTTCATATACCAGGAAAAAGCCTGCTTAAAGTCTTTTGTTACCCCATCCCCGTTGTCGTATAAAAATCCTAAACTGAGTTGAGCGAGCGCATTGTTTTGGTTGGCTGATTTTAAATACCAGTCATAGGCTTTGCCTTGATCTTTATTGACCCCGCTACCGTACTGAAACATGCGCCCCAAAAGGTACATTGCCTCATTATTTCCCTCATTCGCCGCTTGCACCAAATGGGGGTAAGCTGTCGTGTAATCCCCATTATCGTAAGCGGTAAAACCTACGATGACATCGGCAAAGGCTGAATTAATGTAAAGACAAGCAGCGAGAATCAGTAGTCGCACGCTTACTCCTAAATAATTCCTCTTCTTAAATAGTAGAAGATAAAGGGGACAAAGCAAGTTTGGAGGAGCAATCTGGATTTGGTGCGGGGTTTATTTGTGGCTTTAGAGGGGTATTCTGTGGAACAACAGGCTTATGATTAACCTCAATGGATGCGTTTTTTTCTCCTCCTAATTGGTGATTAATCCAGTGATAATCTTTACCCTCTGCTCTACTTCCAATCACTACGGCTGCAACAGCATTTTCAATAAGTAACCCTGCCACGAAGCTCAAAATACAGACGCCGAGCAAAAAAGGACCTAAGATACCGAAAAAAAGGGGGTAAGCAAAAACCACCAGGACGGTGCAAAGAACAAGCATAAGGACAGAAAGGGTCAGGAAGGGAAGCCATATTTTACCGTTTAAGGGTAAAATAGAACGCGGCTCCAATTCCTCTTTATCAATGGAAAACATGCGATCTTAAAGCGCCTCAAAAATAGCTGCAGCGCCCATCCCCGTACCAATACACATGGTGACCATCCCGTAACGGCCTTTGGTGCGCTTTAATCCGTGCAGCAAGGTCGCGGTGCGTATTGCGCCAGTGGCTCCAAGGGGATGGCCCAAGGCAATCGCGCCACCTAAAGGATTGACCCGCTCAGGCGGTAAATCCAGTGTTTTGATTACGGCTAAAGCCTGGGCTGCAAACGCTTCATTAAGCTCAATCCAATCCAAATCGGCAAGGCGAATTCCTGCTTTTTTCAAAGCGAGAGGAATCGCTTCTACCGGCCCAATGCCCATTATTTCAGGAGGAACGCCTGCCACTGCAAAGCTTAAGAGCCGGCCTATTGGTTTGAGGTTGTATTGTTTAACTGCCTTTTCCGAGGCCAGTAGAGCAATCCCTGCGCCATCACTTGTTTGCGAACTGTTTCCGGCTGTCACTGTGCCTTTGGCCGAAAACACGGGGCGTAGCTTTGCGATAGCCTCATAAGAGGTATCCGCTCTTGGCCCTTCGTCTTTGGAAATCAACCGTTTTTTCACTTCAACCGTTGATGTTTTAAGACAAGCTAATCGTTCAGTGATTTCAAAGGGAACAATTTCTGCCTGAAAATCGCCACGTTCTTGTGCCAATACTGCTTTTCGATGGCTTTCTGCAGCAAATCTGTCTTGTTCTTCCCGGCTTACCTTCCAGCGTTTTGCCACATGCTCTGCAGTAATCCCCATTCCAAATGCAATGGCTATTTGCTCGTCATTAAAAATTTCAGGGTTAGCACTGTATTTATTTCCACCCAATGGCACCATCGACATGGACTCTACGCCACCGGCCAAGGCAAGCTCCATATTGCCGCCAGCAATAGAGGCTGCTGCCGTTGCAATGCTTTGCACGCCGGAGGAGCAAAAGCGATTAATAGTCATTCCCGGTACCGATTGCGGCAAACCGGCAAGCAAAAGGGCAATGCGAGCCACATTCATACCCTGCTCTGCTTCTGGCATTGCACACCCAATGACCACATCGCCAATGGCAGCGAGGTCCATTGCGCTTTGCCGCGCAACCATTGCTTTCATCGTATGCGCTAATAAATCGTCTGGACGGGTATGCCTGAAAACGCCCTTCGGCGCTTTGCCTACAGGCGTTCGCAACACATCCACTACGTATACATTTGTCATGATTTCCTCCTAATTTCGCAATGGCTTGCCAGTTTCTAACAGGTGAGCAATTCGCGCCTGAGACAAGGGCGTTCCTGCCAAGTGCATAAAGGCCTGTTTTTCCAACTTCAGGATCCACTTTTCATCGATTAATTCGCCCTGATTAACCTCCCCGCCACAAAGCACATAAGCCAGTTGGTCGACAAGATAATAGTCATGCTCTGAAATAAAACCGCCCTGCAGCCAATTGACTAACCCGGTTCGTAACCGTGCATGCCCTTCGCGCCCGGCGGCTTTAAATGTTTTGTTAAGCGGTGCCTGATAATTGCAGGCTTTTAAGGCTTTAATACGAGCGAGTGATGCGAATAACACTTCGTCTTTATTCATAACCCAGCAATCGGACGCACGTAGGTAACCACGAAGTGCTGCATCTGGTGCACTGCCTGAAACCTCTGCCATGGCAATTTGCTGAAAATACGGCGTTAAAAAGAGCATTAAATCGGCATCCTGTGCGCTATGCGCGGCACGCATCGCCATTTCTTTACAACCGCCGCCGGCAGGAATTAACCCAACACCCGCTTCAACCAATCCGGGATAGGATTCAAACGCTGCCACAACTTCAGTACAATGCAGCATTAACTCACAACCACCGCCCAAAGCACGGCCACGCAGTGCAGCAATGACAGGAACAGCTGCGTATTTTATACGCATGACCACTTCCTGAAAGTGAGCAATCATGCCCTCTAGCGCATCCATTTTATTGGCTAGAATGAGCTCATACACCGCACGCAAGTCAGCGCCTGAACTAAAATTAGTGGCATCCGGTTGATACACTATGAGTCCCTGAAATTCCCGTTCTGCACGTTCAATGGCTGTATGAAGCCCATCAAGTACCGGCTGCCCGATAGTATTTGCTTTGGATTTAAAGCTTACAACCGCCACATCGTCTTTTAAATGCCATAAGCGAACGCCTTCGTTTTCAAAAACCGTTTTACTGCTTCTTGCAGGCTCTCCCAAAACCCGTTCCGGGAAAAGTTGCCGTTCATACACAGGCAAGGCGCTTCGTGGGATAAATTGCCTGTTTTGTGGGGAGTAGGCGCCTTTCTCATTGAAAAAGACATCAAGGGAATGCACCCATTGTGGTAGAGCAACTTCAGCCAATGTTTCTTTGGCTGCAATGGCTTTTTCAATTGCCTGGGCTACTGGTGCCAATCCTGCCAGTTGCCAAATTTCAAAGGGACCCTGCCCCCACCCGAAACCCCAGCGCAGCGCTAAATCCACATCGCGTGCCGTATTGGCAATCGCTTCAAGGTGGTATGCGCAATAATGAAACAAATCGCGGTAGTAGGCAGTTAAAAACTGAGCCTGGCGGTTAGTGGATGCAAACAATGCCTGCATGCGCGCCGCAGGATCCGCTATTTTCATAATGGTCTTTAACTCAGCACTGACCTCTGCCTGAGCAGGACGGTAAGCGCCTAATTTTGCATCAAACACTTCAATGGTTTTTCCAGTCTTGCGGTAAACACCCTGTCCGCTTTTTTGCCCTAAATCACCTGCCTCAATACGCGCTAACAGCCAGGAAGGCAATTCAAAAATCCGATGCCAGGGGTCCTCTTTTAATTGCTCTTTCATGGTGTTTACCACGTGCTGCATCGTATCAAGACCGACCACGTCCATCGTTCGAAAAGTGGCTGATTTGGGTCTTCCAATCAGGGTTCCTGTCAATGCATCGACCTCATCAAACCCCATCTCCATGGCAGAAGCATGGTGTAAAACAGTAAGCAAAGAAAAAACGCCAATGCGATTGGCTATAAAGTTGGGCGTGTCTTTCGCACGAACAACTCCTTTACCCAGGGTTGAAGTAAGCCAGGTTTCCAGGTTATCCAGCATTTGCGAGGAAGTCCCTAATGCCGGGATTAACTCCGCAAGATGCATGTAACGCGGGGGATTGAAAAAATGGACGCCGCAAAAGCGGGCATGCAGTGCTTTAGGCAACACATCAGCCAGGGTATTGATGCTTAAGCCTGAGGTGTTACTAACCAGCAGCGCCTGTTGATTAATATGCGGTGCAATACGTTGGTATAAAGCCTCTTTCCAATCCAGCCGCTCAGCAATGGCTTCGATAATCAGATCGCATTCAGCCAGCTCATCCAGGTTTTGCTCGTAATTTCGCGCTGTTAAGTAATCAATCGTAGCTTTGGTTGCCAAGGGGCTCGGTTTTAACTGCTTTAAATGGGTAATGGCTTTATTAACCAGCGCATTGGCAGAGCCTTCTTTGGCGGCCAAGTCAAACAATACGGTTTCTATCCCTGCATTAAGACACTGTGCGGCAATTTGCGCACCCATTACACCGGCACCAAGGACTGCGACCTTCTTGATGTAAAATGGTTCCTTCATAGTCCATTTCCTTATTTAGGTTTTAATTTATGATAGCGTAAATTGAATGCCTTGCGCTAAAGGCAAGGAATCGCCCCAATTGATGGTGTTGGTTTGACGCCGCATGTAGGCTTTCCAGGAATCGGAACCGGATTCGCGCCCGCCGCCTGTTTCTTTTTCGCCACCAAAAGCACCGCCAATCTCAGCCCCTGAAGTGCCAATGTTAATGTTGGCAATACCGCAATCACTGCCCATAGCACTCAAAAAATATTCGGCATGTTTTAAATTGTTAGTGAACAGCGCGGAAGAAAGCCCCTGTAAGACCCCGTTTTGCAGAGCAAGGGCTCCCTCCACGGTGCGATAACGCATCACATACAAAATGGGCGCAAACGTTTCTTCCTGGACAATATCCCAGTGGTTTTCGACTTGGGTTACCAGCGTGGGTTGCACAAAGTAGCCAGGGCTATCCAATACCTCTCCGCCAAAAGCAATGTTTCCCCCTGCCGCGCGAATGCGTTCAATTGCTTTTTTGTACTGGATAACAGCCTGCTCATCAATGAGGGGACCCATTAACCGGGTGCTGTCCAGGGGGGAGCCGATGGTAATTTGTTTATAGGCATGCGTTAATCGGCCAAGTACTGCATCAAACAGACTTTCCGGTACAAATAAACGCCTTGTGGAAGTACAACGCTGGCCCGCAGTACCGACTGCGCCAAAAACCACGGCAGGAATTGCCAAATCCAAATCAGCACTTTCATCGAGAATGATGGCATTATTTCCCCCCAACTCAAGGATGGTTTTACCCAGTCGACTTGCAACTTGCATGGCAACGTGTCGACCTACCCGTGTTGAACCGGTAAAAGAAATGAGTGGAATACGCCGGTCATTGATCATTGTTTCCGCAATAGCATGTGACTGGGGAATCAGGAGTGAAAAAATTTCAGGGCAATTGTTTTTTTTCAACACCTGGTTGCACAGGTGTTGTACCGCAATGGCACAAAGCGGCGTTTTCGCGGAAGGTTTCCATACGGTGACATTACCACAGACCGCAGCAATAAAGGCATTCCACGCCCACACAGCAACCGGAAAATTAAAAGCAGAAATAACCCCAACAATACCGTAGGGATGCCACTGTTCATACATCCGATGATTAGGACGCTCTGAATGCATGGTAAGACCGTAGAGCATGCGCGATTGACCCACTGCAAAGTCTGCGATATCAATCATTTCCTGCACTTCCCCATCGCCTTCCTGTTTTGACTTTCCCATTTCCAGTGCAACAAGGCTGCCCAAGGTGTCTTTATGTTCTCGCAACACATTGCCTAGCTGGCGAATGATTTCCCCACGTTTTGGGGCAGGCACCTGACGCCATGCCAATGCCGCTTTATCGGCACGCACCATTAAGTCTTCATAGTCTTGCGAGGAACACGTAGCGACCTCTGCTAACTGCTCTCCCGTTGCAGGGTTTATCGAGCTTATGCGATGTGTGTTAAGCGCACTTTGCCAACCCTGGCCACTAAATGCACCGGAATTTACTGGGGCAATGTGAAGATCTGATAATAATTTCATAAGTCTCTCTCAAGCAAAATGGCTGCCGAATCGGTTTGCCAAAATATCGGCCAAACTGAAAGTTTCTTGCAGTATAAGTCCGCGGCAGGGTTTATCCCTCACCAAATCAACTACCGCACAAAGGCTCGCGGCAGTACTAATTTGAATAGCTGACCAATAAAGGCCGCGAATTACCTTAGGGTAAATTTTGTTAACGTAGCTTTTTTCAATCAACTCACCCTGAGATATCCCCTCAACGGTCACATAGACAATCACAAGATCCTGATAAGTTTTAGGAATAGCCCGCTCAAGAATAGCCTTTAAGGTTTCCCTGTCTTCGTTTAATTTGAGTGAATTCATAAGAAAGCGCATTTTTTCACAATGGCCAGGATAACGCATCGTTTTGTAATTTAAGCCTTTAATTTTCCCCTGGTAGAGCGTGGCCAAACTGCCAAGCCCTCCCGAGGTATTAAAGGCTTCGTATTCCGAACCATCGATTTGAATGGTTTCCAAATCTTCAAGCGGCTTTAAGGTGATGGGTTCCCCGTTTTCAATAGCAAAGCAGGGATTAGCGTATTCGTTAATCAGGCCATCGGTTGACCAGGTAAGTGAGTACTGCAGCGCGTTGCTTGCCCGCTCAGGCAGTGCGCCCACGCGCAGCCTGGCGTGCAAGGGCTGCTCAAACAGTTGAATTAAGCTGTTGGCCGCAATGCTGACAAATCCTGGCGCCAGACCGCATTGCGGAACGAAAGCGGTTTCGGCATTTTCAGCAATGGCCTGGATGGCCGAAGTCACCGTGGTGTCTTCCGTGAGATCAAAATAATGCGACGCGGCGTTTTTTGCAGCCAGAGCAACATGGGTGTTCAGGAAATAGGGGAGGCTTGAGATAACCGCATCGATTTTATTTTCACAGAGATAATCTTCAACCGCTGCCTGGTTTCTCACGTCCATTCCAACGGTTTTTATTTCAGGCATTGCCTGCAACAAACGGGTCACATCCGTTCCTGCAAACTCCAAATCAGCCAGATGGACTTCGTAGTCCCCGCAATCGGCCAACATGCAAGCAATCAAACTGCCTATTTTTCCAGCGCCCGTTACCATTACCTTGTACATGCTTCCCTCATCTCGTAAAACGAAGCAGTTATCCTACTAAAAAACGAAAGGCTTGGATAGCTTGTGCCTTGAATTTGCTCACTATTTTCATTTTTTAATGCTATTATTTTAAGTTTTTGAACTGCTTAAGGGCTTATTATGAACAAAAGAGAAACCATAGAAGAACAATTGATCCGCATGAGCAATAACACCACACAAGTACTTCGCAATATGCAGGATCAAGTGGTTCAAACCTATCGCCTGCGCGTTTTATCCCAATTATTCAGGCTGTTTTTTTTTGAAAAACCAGTCAAAATCGAAAAATTTATTTCTTTTTTAAAAGAAAATTGGGAGCAAGTAAAGGGAACATTATTAGGGTACACAGCGCTTCCCCACGATGAGGTGACTTTGCTTTTATGCGATATTGCAGAGTGGGTTGCGTATGAAAAAAACCTGTCCTTATTACCAGAACAAAAGCCCTTTTCTGCACTGGAATTCTTAATGCCAGGAATGCATGCAAAATCCCTTGATATTAGCTATCCCCATTTGCTTCCGTATAAAAATAACAAGAGGTGTTGGCAAAATCCATGCATTTGCCTTAAAGAAATAATTAGAACCCATATTTTAAGTGAAAACAGGCTTTATCTTATTCCGGTAATCCTTATCAATAGATTAGAAACCCTTTTTAGTCCCGGAAAATTGCATAACCCCTATTACGATTATTCGCTTCCCGAGCCAAATTTCCCCTTTATCACCCGAAGTGAATACGAGCGACTCATTACCCATTCCAGTTTTACCACCGCCGTGCATGAATCCTTAGAACAATACCACCGAGTTTCAAGTGACAAGAGCACGTTGTTAGGGCATTTGAAAGCCCTTACCAGTGCACTTTATTTTAATGGTTTTGCAACCGGTATTGGGGAAGAAACCAATGCAGGAAGTGGAACCTATCATGCCATCATCCTTTTTAATGAATTCTATAAACACCTGGATGCCGCAATCCCTGCTCCTTTAAAACGAGAGATTGATTTACTCATTGCTTTTTCAAGTGATCCGCTCAAAAACAAAAATGCCACAGAAACAATTCAAACCTGCATTTCCTCTCGCCGAGAACAATTGGATTTGCTCATTGAAAAATATTTGTTTGAACTCAATGAAATAACCTTGTCTGATGGCAAAAAAAGTCAATTGCTTCATCAATCGCAAACTGCCTTGCAAGCGAGTCAATTGCAATTAAACAGTGAAATCAATAAAACGGAACATCTGGATGTTACAGTCAAAGACATGGCTTCATTAACCCAAAACACGCTCAAGTGGCTCAAGATCCGTTTGGAAATTACTTCACTAAGCGATGTAGAACTGTTGGCTGCAATGAAGCCTTCTGAAATTAATGCGCTTTGTCAGGATATAGAGATTACTATGCAAATTACTGCACAATTTAGGCAGTTAGAATCGCTGGTGTTATTTTTTCTTGAAACAAAACCTGCAAGCCTTAACGCATTATTACCTTTTCTTGCCCCACACTTGTGCCGAAGGCACCTTATTAACCGCGATAGTTTAAAACAGCTAATGATTCCCCAGGACACCGAGCGACTCATGCTGCTCTGTCAGCACTTTAAGCCCTTTATTCCTGATCTATTCAAAAACATCTCAGACCTGGCTCTGCTTCGGGAACTCCTATCGCCCGCGCAACGCGGTGTTGTCCTTTGGGAATTTAAAGAGCAACTTTTTTCAATAATAAAAGACGAGCATTTTTTATGGTCAACCTTCAAAAGAAGTGCTTCTGAAGAACGCACTGTGTTGTTGGAAATCTTTCGCGATGCGTTTCCCAAAATAAGCGAATTTTCCTTGTTTAATAGCCAATTTCGCGAGGGAAATTCTCCCCGAATTCCGAATGCCGCCATCAAAGACGCTGAAAGTTTGGGGCTATTCTTTACGGTACTGAGTGATGCGCACTTTGAACGTGTTTTAAATGATTACCTGCAGGAATTCTCTCCATTAATTAAAAACACGGAGGATTTGCATGCACTCCTATCCACCCTTTCTCCTCAAAAAACACAAATTACCCTAACCTATTTTGCAGACAGGATAACTACAGCATTTGATATTGCGCTCTTGATTCGCTTACCACTGGGCCAATTTTCTCTTGTCCTGGACACGATTAAAAAACGTTTTGCTGCCATTTTTTCTCTTGAAGAATATCGAAGCGTTGAAATTGAAACCTGTTTTGATTTTCTTCCTTTTCGGGAATACGTGAAAATTTACGATGAAACCCGCCAGGAAAATCTTTATTTGTTGTGGACTGTACTTCAGGAGCAAAAAATGCTTTTCATTGAAAGCCTTGAGGCTTTTTGCGCATTTAAGCCCTATGTGCCGGTACGCGCAATAGTCGATTTTTGCGCACAACATAACGCGTTCTTTTGTGCGTCACTAAAGGAGCTAAGCCATTTTAGGCAACTTGCCTTCAAAGTGACTCCAGACCAACGAATCAAGCTGTTTTTATTGGCAAAAGAAACAGTTGCTAATTTAGTGCACACTTATGCGGATTTTGAAAGTTTGATTTGTTTGTTTGATCAAGCAGACAAAGCATTTTTATTCGATTTTTTCATCGAGCGCATGGAAGCGTTGGTGAGTAATTCCCAGAGTTTAAGTGCATTGCTTCATCATTTTAATACTGACAAGGAATACGTAAGGGTTATTTTCGAAACACTCCGTCACAAACTGCCCTCTCTATTAGCAATAAAAGAAGACATCAATCTGTTTCTTTTTTATGAACAGAAAGACCAGGTTGAAACAATACTCAGTGCATTAAGCCCTATTTTTCCAGAGAGTATCAACTCAAGTTATAAACTAAGTTGGTGGTTTTCAGTATTTCCGGCGCACAAAGCCCTTATTTTTGAAGCAATGAAAAGGCATATTCCCGCCTTAATTCAAACGCCAAGAGGACTTGAGTCGTTAGCAAGCTTCCTTAAAAAAGAGCAGTTCATTGAATTTTGCCAAATCAGAGCAGATAGCCTTATTCTGGGGCCTGAAAAACGCCTCACTATTGCAAATGCACTCAACCAGGAAAAATTGGATTTAGAGGTGATTTACCGATTGCTCGATTTTAAAAAGCCATTAGCTCAATCCTTGGGAGGTTCAGTGTTTGCTCCGGGGGTAAGATTGCTTAAAAGTTTGAGGGAACGTTCTACATTAACTCCTTAATGCATTATGGGGAACTACCACTTGCAGCATGTTGCGCTTGACCTTTGTGCTGCAGTATTTTATCGTTTCCCTTCCTTTCTCAGCACGAACACTATGAGCCAAACCACTTCGGCACCAAACGTATTGCCTTTTTCAACAAAAGCAATACGTGCCTTTCCCCTTTTACGGGTATTTTTGTTTGGCTTGTTGCTTCCTTTAAGTTTCGCGCCCTTTCATCTACCCGGAGCAGCTATCCTTGGCTTGGCACTCTTTTATGCCGAACTTAACCGTGGTGCAGGCCATGCTTTTAGCAAAGGGTTGTTCTTTGGACTGGGTTTTTTTGGTTTTGGCACGTCCTGGGTTTTTGTAAGTATTCATGAATACGGGCATTTAAACTGGGTTATTTCAACACTGATAACCTTGCTTTTTCTGCTGTATTTGTCTTTGTTTATTGCAGGCATGTCCTACAGCTATAAAAAAATAGCTACTCCGAAAGGAAATCTTCTTAATTGTGCATTGTTCAGTGCACTTTGGGTGTTATTTGAATATTTTCGCGCAACGTTTTTAAGTGGTTTTCCCTGGGTTTTAATTGGAGTGGGGCAATTTGATGCACCGGTCAAATCACTCTTGCCTGTTATCGGGGTGTATGGCGTGGGGTTTCTAACTTGCTTTAGCGCAGCCTTACTTGTCTATAGCCTGCAAGGAAAGACCAAAACACGCCGCCTTTCGTTCCTTGCTTTTATTTTATTGCTCCTGGCTCCTGCTTTATTAACACACTCTTTCGCAAAAATCAGCAAAACACCTGTGACTGTAGGGGTTATTCAGGCAAACCTTTCCATGCGCAACAAATGGGATGAGCAATTATTTTGGCAATTGCTTGCGCGATATAAGCAGAAAACCGAACAATTATTAGGCACGCAACTGATTGTGATGCCTGAATCAGCCATTCCTGTACCCCCAAGCTATGTGGACACTTTTTTAAATGATCTGCATGACAAAGCCAAAAAGGCAGGCTCTGCAATAATGCTTGGAATTCCTACTCCAACAACCGAGGAGGAAAATTTTTATTTTAATGCCTTAATCAGCTTGGGCAAAGCCAAAGGCGCCTATTTAAAGCAACACTTAGTGCCTTTTGGTGAGTATATCCCCCGACCTTTTCAACAACTAGGTCACTGGCTTGCCCTTCCCGATGCCAATCTTGTTGCAGGAAAAAGCAATCAATTATTAGTTAAAGTACACAATCATCCCATTGCTACGCTCATTTGTTACGAACTGGCTTACGGTGAGATTTTGCGTAAACAACTACCCAAAGCGGAATGGATTGTCTCTATTAGCGATGACGGCTGGTTTGGCCATTCACTTGCGATGTACCAGCAAGTGCAAATGGCACAAGTACGCTCTCTGGAAACCGCACGCTATCAGGTCGTGGCAAATAATGACGGGCTGTCCTCCGTAATTAATACCGAGGGGGAAATTGTTTCTTATTTGCCTGCTTTTGAAGAAGGCATTCTCCTGGGCGAAATTTTTCCAGCAACCGGTGTAACTCCCTGGGTCTCCTTTGGAAATGCCCCTGCCTTGCTGTTTTGCGCATTATTTATACTGCTTTATCCAATTTATTATCTGATTATGCAGAAACTAGTTCGTTCACCTCTTGCTGTAGAGTACAAGAGGCGTTATCCTTAGCAGCCTTACTGAAATTTTTCTTATGACTATGGATAACAGCTATTTACCGCGTGAAATTGAAGAACAAGCCCAGCAATATTGGCTTAAAAAACAATCCTTTAATGTCTCTGAAGACTTAAATAAAGAAAAATTTTACTGTTTATCCATGTTTCCCTACCCCAGTGGAACGCTGCACATGGGGCATGTCCGCAATTATACTTTGGGTGATGTGATAGCACGTTATCAACGTGCCATGGGTAAAAACGTACTCCAACCCATCGGTTGGGATGCATTTGGCCTGCCTGCTGAAAACGCTGCTATCAAGCACGGCATCCATCCTGCTGAATGGACCAGAAAAAATATTGCTTCCATGAAAGAGCAGTTTTTGCGCTTGGGCAATGCCTACGACTGGCGAAGAGAAATCACAACCTGCGATCCAGACTATTACCGCTGGGAACAATGGTTTTTCATCAAGCTGTATGAAAAAGGGCTGGTTTATAAGAAACATGCCGTAGTCAATTGGGATCCGGTCGATCAAACCGTTCTTGCCAATGAGCAAGTGGTCGATGGGCGCGGTTGGCGATCAGGTGCACTGGTTGAACGCCGTGAAATTGCCCAATGGTTTATCAAAATCACCGCCTATGCGGACGAATTACTCAATGATCTGGACGAGCTGCCTGAATGGCCCTCCCAGGTTAAACAAATGCAAAGAAACTGGATAGGCCGCTCGGAAGGGTGTGAAATTGCATTCAAGGTAACAGGCTTTGGCAAACGGTTAAAAATTTATACCACACGCCCCGATACCCTGATGGGAGCCACTTATCTGGCAATAGCGCCTGATCACCCCTTAGCCAAAGAAGCGGCAGCCCAAAATCCTGAAGTACAGGCATTTGTTGCCAGCTGCCAGGGCGTTCGGATGGCAGAAGCAGACATCGCAACCATGGAAAAACGCGGTGTAGATACCTTGATGAAAGCCATTCATCCCCTCACCGGCGAAGAAATTCCTGTTTGGGTTGCCAATTTTGTGTTGATGCAATACGGCTCAGGGGCAGTAATGTCTGTTCCAGCACACGATCAGCGCGATTGGGAATTTGCCCAAAAATACAAACTTCCCCTGAAAGAAGTCATTAAGCCGAAAGACGGCAGTAAGCACGATTACAGCCAATCTGCATTGACCGGTGAAGGCGAAGTCATTCACTCCGAACCCTATAATGGGTTGACCTCAAAAGAAGCCAGTAAAGCAATTGCCCAGTACCTTGAATCCAATGATCTGGGCAAGGTAACTGTGAATTACCGTTTGCGTGATTGGGGCGTTTCACGTCAGCGCTATTGGGGAACACCCATTCCCATGATTCACTGCGATGAATGCGGTATTGTTCCCGTGCCTGAAAGTGACTTGCCCGTTACCCTACCCGATAACATTGCGCTTACCGGTTCCGGTTCGCCTTTGGCACAATGCAGTGAATTCACTCACGTCCATTGTCCTAAATGCAACCAGGATGCCGTGCGCGAAACCGATACCTTTGATACCTTTGTTGAGTCCTCCTGGTACTATGCCCGCTTTGCATGCAAGGGACAGGTTAATGCCATGCTGGATGACCGTGCCAAATACTGGACTCCGGTTGATCAATACATTGGCGGCATTGAGCATGCGGTTATGCACCTTCTTTATGCGCGCTTTTTCCATAAACTCATGCGTGACGAAGGATTGGTTAATTCGGATGAGCCGTTTAAGGCCTTGTTAACACAGGGCATGGTACTGAAAGACGGGCATAAAATGTCTAAATCACTAGGCAATATTGTCGATCCCAACCATTTAATAGATACTTACGGCGCAGACACTGCACGCCTTTTTGTGATGTTTGCAGCACCGCCTGATCAATCCCTGGAATGGTCTGATGCAGGGGTTGAAGGCTCTCATCGCTTTTTGAAACGGGTGTGGGCTTTGGCACACCAACACCAGCAAATTTGCTTAGACATTAACAATGCAATTGCCGGAGGCAATGGAAACATTGACTGGCAACATTGTGAAAGCCGTCTAAAAAAATCCCGTCTGGTCATTCACCAAATTTTAGCGCAGGCAAGTATCGATTACGAACGTCATCAATTCAATACCGTAGTTTCAGGCTGTATGAAACTCTTTAATGAATTGTCCTCCTACCAGGTTGAGACCGAGAATGATCAGTACTTTATCCACTCAGGAATTAGTATCCTGCTCAGGCTGTTAGCTCCTATCACACCCCACATTTGCCATCATATATGGCAACAGTTGGGTTTTGACAGAATTATCATTGACGCACCCTGGCCTAAAGTAGATAAAAGCGCATTAAAAGCAGACGAACTGGACTTTGTTGTGCAGGTGAATGGGAAATTACGTGCCCAATTCACGGCAGAAAGCGACAGCAGTGAAGAGGTGTTAA
This sequence comes from Tatlockia sp., assembly GCA_041659885.1. GTDB lineage: Bacteria > Pseudomonadota > Gammaproteobacteria > Legionellales > Legionellaceae > Tatlockia. The sequence goes on along the minus strand of JBAZXN010000002.1, from coordinate 157,771 downwards.
TTGAGCTTGCCAAGGAACATGCGCACAGCTTTCTTGAGGGCAAAACCATCAAAAAAGCAGTGGTCGTGATGCACCGTCAACTGATTAATTTGGTCGTTGCCTGATGTTTAGGAAAGCCGTTTTGCTTCTTGTTACGGCTTTGCTAACCGCCTGTGGATTTCACCTGCGTGGGTTTAATGACATGCCACACTGGTTTAATAATCTGGCCATTGTTATCCAGGATGCGCACCGTGACTTAGGCCCCATGCTCAGAAACCAACTGGAAGCATACAATATTAATTTGGTACAAGACCCTGCAAAGGCCGCCTACTTGCTTGTTATTGAAGGCGATGGCATCCAGCAGCAAATGACTAATGTCGCGGCAAGCACTGCTCCCCGCCAATATTTGCTGATTTACGATGTGCGGTTTACACTCTCCAAAGTGAGGGGCGAAACGCTCGTTTCGAGTGGTCAGGTTTTTGCTACACGGCAGTTAACCATTAACTCCAACCGCATCCTTGGCTCAAACTCTGAAGAAGCGCAATTAATGGATGAAATGCGGCATGAGGCGGTCGAACAAATAATTAATCGAATTAGCCGTGAAGTGAAGAAAAGGGAAAGGGTAAAGCCTGTCCCTTCGCATTAAGTTTCAACAGCCAGGATAGAGCTACCATGCTTCTCAAACAACCCGCCCTTAAGTCGCATTTGAATCAAAAGCTAGCGCCCATTTACCTTTTATTTGGTTTGGACTGCTATCTTTTAAACAAAGCAGCCGAAGACATCAAATGTGCCTTTAAGGCAGGGAAAGAGGTGGATGAAACCGTTTTATCCATTACCAATCCATCCGATTGGGCTATTTTAGCCGATGAAGCAAACAGCTACTCGCTTTTTTCAACCCACACCCTCATTGACATTCGCTATGAGAAAAAAACACTGGATGCGCCAGGCAAGGCTGTTTTAACGCACTACCTGAAAAACATTAATCCCTCTTGCTTGCTTTTGTTGCGCACAGCTCACTTCACTCAGAAAGCAATTAGCTGGCTAATCAACCAGGATTGTGTTGTTGCAGTCCAGGCGAGCGCACTCAATGCCCAGGCATTGCACCACTGGATTGCCGAGCAATTACACAAAAACGCATTGGCTTTTGAACCGCAAGTTCCTGCACTCATCCAACAATATACCCAGGGAAACATGCTTGCTTCAGCGCAGGTCATTGAAAAACTGGCACTGACTGCCGAACCGCAGACTATCTTATCCGTCGAAGTGGTAAAAGACACGCTGGTAAACCAATGCGATTACCAGCTTTTTGAATTGGCGGATGCCTGCTTAACCCAATCAGCGGACAAGGCCGTGCAGTTACTGCGTTATTTTGCTAATACCAAAGTAGAGCCTATCCTGGTTTTATGGATGTTAACCCAGGAAATTCGAACGCTCATTAAGTTAGGCGAGCTAACAAAGCAGCAGGCAATTCCTTTTTCAACGGCTTGCAGTCAATTAAAAATATGGCCTCAAAAAAACAAATTGTATCAGAACCTTTTAAACCGAGGGGAAATGAAACTTTTGTTGCAATTGCTTCGCTTTTGCCAAACAATTGATTGGTCTATCAAATCAAATGCCAATGCACCCATTTGGAATTTCCTGGAGCAACTTACTCTTTCATTGTGTTTTTTAAAGCCTATTGGTCCAATGCATTAAGCGAGCAATTATGCACACTCTCCTCATTTATGGCGGTACCTTTGATCCAATCCATTTTGGCCATATTCATACAGCCCTGAATGTGCAAAAACAATTCCATTTCGAAACCTTTGCCTTTTTACCTTGTAAACTACCGGTATTAAAAGATGCGCGCGTTGCACGCGCTGACCATCGCCTCGCCATGATGCGACTTGCTTTGGCTCCTTTTTCCGCAAGCAACGCATTTACCATCGATTTAGCTGAGATAGAACGCCCCACTCCCTCTTACATGATAGAAACCTTGCGGCACTTTAGAAAACAATACGGAAATCTTACAGCCATTACGCTTCTCATGGGTATTGATGCGTTTAACCAGCTTCCTCAATGGCATGAATGGTCAAAACTCTTAACCCTTGCAAATATTTTGGTGATCAAACGCGAAGGATTTAAAGAAGCCGCCCCTTGCGAACCCATTCAAACGCTTTTAAAGCAACACAAAACAGACGATTGGAAAGCGATAACCAAAAAAACGCATGGGGTAATTTATTTTTTTGACGCAGGACGTTTTGACGTTTCCTCAAGCTGGTTACGCAAGCAGTTGGCGGAAAGAAAGTGTGTTGACGATTATTTGCCCAGCGAAGTGGTTGAATATATAAAACAACAGGGTTTATACTCCGCACCCAAGCAAGCACGTTAACACATCAAAACCGATTGCATTGAGAGGCGGTTTAAACCTTGATTTCGTAGCGCAGCATCAACTACAAAAATTTAAGAACAATCAAGGGAGTTAACCCAGATAACCATCCTGAATGGTGAGCACTTTATCCATTCGCGCGGCCAGTTGTTGGTCGTGTGTTACGATAATTAAAGCAGTCTGTAATTTTTCATTCAAATCCAGCATCAAGTCAAATACTTTGGCTGCTGTGGCATTATCCAAATTTCCGGTAGGCTCATCCGCCAATACACAACGGGGCTGATGCACGAGCGCCCTTGCAATCGCAACCCGTTGCCGCTCACCGCCCGATAATTGCGAAGGTTTATGGCGCAATCGGTGGGAGAGGCCGACTTTATCAAGCATGCTTCGGGCTTTTTCTTCTGCATCCCCTACCTCCTTGTCCGATAGCAACAAGGGTAGCGACACATTTTCTAATGCGCTAAACTCAGGCAATAGATGATGAAACTGATACACAAAGCCCAAATCCTGATTCCGCAAGGTGCAACGCTTTTTTTCAGATAAAGCTTGCCAGTCAACCCCTTGCATTAGCAACTGCCCGGAACTTGGCTTATCTAACCCGCCCAATAAATGCATCAAGGTACTTTTCCCGGAGCCGGATGGGCCAACAATCGCAATACGCTCACCGCGATTGATGGTTAAATTGATATCCTTTAATACCTGGATAGATTCCGTTCCGTCATGGTAGGTTTTGCTTAAATTTTTGCAGTTAAATATCACATCACTCATAATGTAAAGCCTCCGCAATGACCGTTTTTGAGGCGCGCCACGCCGGGTAAATGGTTGCAATAAAACTCATTAACAGCGCAGCAATGCAAATTTGGATCAAGTCACTCGCCATGATGCGAGAAGGCAGGTAATCCACGAAATAAATATTGGAAGATAAAATCTGCATGTGGAATAAAGCCTGTAACCCATTGACGATTGCCGTTGCATTGGATGCCAACAAAACTCCACCGAGAAGCCCAATGACTGTGCCCACAATCCCTACCATCATTCCTTGCACGATAAAGATCCACAAAATGGTGGAAGGTGTTGCCCCAATCGTTCTTAAAATTGCAATTTCTGATTGCTTGTCATTCACCGCCATCACCAGGGACGAAACCAGATTGAACGCCGCTACGGCAATAATTAATAACAAGATAAGAAACATCATGGTTTTTTCCAATTTCACGGCATGGAAAAACGGACCAAATTGCTGTGTCCAGTTGCCTACTTCGTATTCTTCCCCTAATTGCGAGGCCAATTGCTCTGAAAGGTGAGGCGCATCGTAAATATTTTTAATTTTCATTTTAAGGCCGGTAATATCCGTGCCTAACTGCATAAGCTTTTGAGCATCTTCTATATTGATAAAGGCCATCGCCGTGTCAAAATTAAACCCGGCTCCTGCTGAAAATACACCGGCCACATTAAAGCGCTTAAAGCGTGGATTCATGCCAGCTGGCGTTACCGTGGCCTGGGGAATCATAATGGTTACTTTATCCCCCACCATTACACCCAATCGATCAGCCAGGCCCCGTCCTAAAATAATGCCAAAATGTTGTAAATCGGCCATATCCCCCACAAGAAGCTTGTCTTGCAGATGTGTTAATGCCTGCTCCTTTGCAGGATCCACCCCGGTTAGTACCACAGGCAATACTTGTCCCTCATGCGTAAGTAAACCCTGCCCTCCCACAAAAGGTGCCACAGCAACTATTCCTTCGGTATTTTTGATAGTATTTTCAAGGTTAGGCCAATCAGCAATTCGCCCACTGCGGCCACTCACGGTAATTTCAGGCGCCATTCCGAAAAAGCGTTTGTGGATTTCTTCATCAAAACCATTCATTACCGATAAGACCGTAATAAGCACCATCACGCCAAGGCCAATACCCAGCATGGAACTTAAGGAAATAAAGGAAACAAAATGGTTGCGTTTTTTGGCGCGCGTGTAACGTAAACCGATAAAAAGAGCCAGAGGCTTATACATAATAGGGTTTATTCTTGTCGAAGGTATTGCTATTGTAGTGAAATTTAAAGTAGCAAGATATAGTCTTGACCCAAATATATTATCTCGCTCACATCCTTAAGGGGAGACTTGTTTTTGAACAACCTGACAAGCACAATATCCGGCTACCTCACCACACTACGCGTGAGCAGCGGCTCCATGGAAGCCATCAAGTGGATTGCACTCGCCTCAATGACCATCGATCACTTCAATCGGTTTTTTTGGGGTACGCACTCCTATCCTGCCTATTGTGCAGGACGGCTTGCCATGCCGCTATTTGCCTTTATTTTTGCTTACAACCTGGCGAATCCCAATGCCTATTCCGAAGGGCTTCATGCGCGTGTTATCAAGCGCTTACTGTTTTTTGGTGTATTGGCCACACCAGCCTATATGGCAATGCGCCACCTTCCCATTCTCTTCCCCTTAAACATTATGTTTATGCTGGCTGCAGCAACGGGTATTTTATATTGGCTTGAAACAAACGATCCCTTTCATCGCATCGCGGCCTTTTGTATTTTTTTAATCAGCGGACTTTTGGTAGAGTATCTTTGGGCTGGCCTTCTTTTTTGCTTAACCTCCTGGCTTTTTTGCAGAAGGCCTTCGCCGCTTAATTTGCTTCTCTGGCTGGCAAGTTTTGTTCCTCTTTGTTATCTCAATGAGAATAGCTGGGCACTTTTAACCCTCCTGCCGCTTTTTATCGCGACCCAGGTTAATCTCAAACTACCGCGTATCCCCTATTTTTTTTACTTTTATTATCCGCTGCATTTAACGGTTTTTTACATGCTTAGCCGTTGGATTTAATTTTTTAGCTTATATTTATACAAAAAGAAACAATAAGTGACTATATTTAAAGTACAACGAGCCGAGAATTTCCTAAAAAGGATTTTATGGAGACGGTATGCCAGTACATGAACGGCGTCAGCACTTCCGAATTGAAGATCAGATGTATTTTGATTACAAACTCATTGAATCCGGAGATTTTTATTCCGATAAGCGCATTAATGATGAGTTATTGGGTCATAACGGCAAACGCTACGTAGAAACAACGGAATATTTTCAAAGTCTGGATTACGAATTAGCGCAATTAACGCAAACGCTTGCTTTGAAGGAACCCGCCCTTGCGCATTATCTAAATCTCATCAATGCAAAAATTGAATATTTAGCGCGCCATCTCATGATTGGTGAAAAAACCCACCTGCGTCAGGTCAATATCAGTTTGGGCGGCATGGCGTTTAAAACCAAAAAACGCATTAAAGAAAAAAACCGCATGAAAATAGTCATTTATACCAAACCCAAAATGATTCCGATTGTCCTAAATGCCATGGTGGTTTATAGCCAGTATTTTAATGAAACCCAGTACCACACGGCAGTTCAGTTTGAGGAGCTAACCAAAGATCAGGAAGAGCTTCTCTCGCAGCACATTATTATCGCACAGCAGGGCAGGTGTCAGGCCGATTAATCGGCCCCCAAAGTAATTGTGAGCATGTCTGGTATTGCAAACGACATTGCCGCATAATTATGCGATTAAAACTGTACTGATAAAGGTTATTATGACTCGATCTGTTTTTTGTTCCAAGCTAAATCACGAGGCGGAAGGCTTAAGCAAGGCTCCTTTTCCTGGACCGTTGGGTGAGCGCATTTTTAATGAGGTTTCGCAAGAAGCCTGGCGGCTGTGGTTAGCGCATCAGACCATGTTGATTAATGAGTACCGCTTAAGTTTAATTGATCCTAAAGCACGGGAATTCCTTCATGAAGAAATGCAGCGTTTTTTCTTTGGTACTGGTTCGGAAAAACCCGCAGGCTTTACTCCAGAATAAGGCACTATCATGTTTCATGCCCTGCTGCGGTTAAGTGAAGAAGTCATCGATGCGATAAAACAGGAAAAACCCGTTGTGGTTTTGGAATCGACTATTATCTCGCACGGAATGCCCTATCCTCTTAATTTAGCTACCGCAGAGGCAGTTGAAAAACTCATTCGCGATAACGGTGCCACGCCTGCGACCATCGTCTTGCACGAGGGATTTATCCATGTAGGGGTTGATTCCACATTACTTCAATCCATTGCGCAATCCAAAGAGGTTGTTAAAGCATCCCGCCGCGACATTGCGTTTGTATTAAGCCGTAAACTAACGGCAAGCACCACGGTTGCGGCAACCATGTTTTGCGCGCATTTAGCAGGACTATCGCTTTTTGTGACCGGAGGGATTGGTGGCGTGCACTACGATGCCTATGATAACTTTGACATATCAGCCGATTTGATTGAATTGGGAAAAACCCCAGTCACTGTGGTCTGTTCTGGGGCAAAATCCATTCTTGATCTCCCCAAAACATTGGAAGTACTGGAAACTCAGGGGGTCGCTGTGATTGGCTATCGAACGAATGAATTCCCGGCATTTTACAGCGAATCAAGCGGCATCCCCCTTTTGCATCGCCTGGACACCCCGGATGAAATTGCCGAGCTAATGCATTATCAAAAACAATTGGGATTGCAAAATGGCATGATTATCGCAAACCCCATCCCTAAAACAGCCGCCCTGCCCGATGAACAAATCATCCCCATTATCGAAAAAGCGCAGAAAGAGGCAAAACATTTAAACGGCAAAGCCATTACCCCATTCCTTCTCAATCGTATTGCAGAGCTGACAGCAGGTCAAAGTTTGAACGCCAACATCGAACTCATTAAAAGCAATGCCGTCTTAGGCGCGCTCATTGCAAAAGCCTACCAGGCAGGAAAGATTAAAATTAAACCCACAAGATAAGCAATTAATCAGTTTTTTGATTTCACTTATTTTTTTTAAAAAAAACGGCAAACGAAGCTTGACTAAAGAGCCGTATCGGAGTCTAATAGCAACCTCTTGGGGCCAGATAGCTCAGTCGGTAGAGCAGAGGATTGAAAATCCTCGTGTCGGTGGTTCGATTCCGCCTCTGGCCACCATGATTTCTCTAGTAAAATCATGGTGTTACCCCAGACCCAATCACTTCGCTTACCTTACCCTTAAAATCCATTGTGGGGATTTTGTGGGGCACAAAATCTAAAAAGTCATAAACAAAACACGTTACTTCTTTGCGTTGTTTCTTTCTCTTTTCGATTATTAGGATTGCGAAGCAAAGTGAGCACCACCCCACTTTTTTGTTTCTCGCATACCTTGTTTGCAGCCTCATACAGATTTTGCAACTCAGCTGATGAGTAATGTGTTGTAATACGACCTGAACGACCCTCTTTCCCAGAGATAAACTATTTTTGAAAAATTATAGATAAAAGACCTAATACCTTATTTTGAGCTTCCTTTTCAATTACACCCAATTTTTTGACAATACGAGTGCGATCAATTGATCTTAGCTGATCAAGCGCAATCTGTCCTTTTTTATCTTTAAATTCTATCAAGATTCTAGTTGGAAAATTGTCTTTAATAGTGCTTGTCATTGGTGCAATGATAACAGTTTTTAACCTACTCAAATTCATTGAGTCCGGTGATATAATTACTGCTGGACGTGTTTTTTTTATTTCAGAACCAATGGTAGGATCGAGATTTACTAAAAAAACATCAAACCTTTTTATTTTTACCATGTCCATTCATCCACATCAAAATCATTGTTTAGGTTTAAATGAGTCTCCTCACTACTATCATCCACCGCAGCATTGAATTGCTCTAACCATCCTTTTTGCTGATTTTTGATTGGAATTAATGTAAGCACACCCTTTTCATTTGCTCTAATTTCCAATTCCTCACCAGGATGTAAATGAGCTTCTTTAATGATAACTGAGGGAATACGAATTCCAATTGAATTTCCCCATTTAGTTAAAGTAACAGTCGACATTGTAACTCCAGATATGTATATTCATAGTATAATTATACATGGTATATACATTTATTCAAGTATGTTCTGAGATCTGAATATTGTTGTTTATTTCTAAAAAAGAAGATTGTTTTTCTTGCTTACCTTTTTTCTTATTGAGACGAGAAAAAAACTCTAGCGAAGAAGGATCTAATTCGCCTCGAACTATACTGATAATATTGGCATTGGTTTTTAAATTGCAACTCTCCACTTGCTGCCAAAAATCCTTTTCTTTTGGTGATAACTTTTCTAACCAACCCTGAAAATGCAAATCAAGATTATCAAAGAGAACTTTATTTTCAGCCGCAAGAATTTGCTTTTCTTTTAAACCAATGTTCAAAACTCTAACTAAACTCAAGTGCAAGAACAGGAGCATCTTTTTTCAAATAACGTAGAAGTGATTTCCCAATAACCCCAGTTGAAATAAGTTATTCCTTGTTATTAACCTGTTTACCCACAGAATTTGTGGATAAGTAGTCTTTATACTTTTTGAGCAGGAGTACGGCGCGTATTTCCACGCGCCGTATCAACTCCAAATTTGTGTGTTATTTTTCCCCGCATTTTTTACTTTATAAAGCGCTTTGTCTGCGTGCTCAATACTCTGCTCAACGGGGCTATCTGATTCAATGGATGAAATGCCAAAGGATGCAGTGATATTAATACGTTGATTTTCATTAACATTGAGTTGCATTTCAGAAATTCCTGTACGTAAACGTTCAACCATTTCAAAAGCATATTTTGTGCTGGCATTTTGAAAGCAAATCAAAAATTCCTCGCCACCCATTCGAAAAAATTTGTCGTAAGGACGTATATTCTCAATGATGTAACGCGATACCCCTGCCAGGACATAATCACCGGCAGTATGTCCGTATTGATCATTAATCGTTTTAAAATGATCAATATCTAACATCGCAATACTACATAATTGAACATTCCGTTTAACTAAGGCTTGTTGCTCGCGCAACACCGACAACATACTAATTCGATTGATAGCTCCGGTAAGTGCATCCCGATTGTACAGCAGCTCAGTCAATTCGCGTTGCAAAACAGAAATTTCAAGACGCATTTTTTCTAACGCATTAGCAAAATCATCATAATCATAAGTGGACACCGTACCACCATTATTTATTGTAACCAATAACCTGGTTGTTACGGTGTGCATATGGTGGTGCTCTTCACCTAATGCAATAAATCCAGGATTTTGACGTAGTTTCTCAGAGGCGGTTTCATAATACCATTGACCAAATCGGCAATCTTTATGTGCATCGGCACTAATATCGCGCCGATCAGAAGGCAATTTACAAATAAGGGAGCGAATAATTGAATTGTACCATTGTTGGTGATTATAAAGAGATTGTTCTAACTGAAATATAATGCCTTGTAATTCCTCACGATCAAGAAAATTTATTTGCATTGTATTAATCCATTAATAAGAATACCCTACTATTACTATAGCGGGAATTTGTCACAACGAATACACGAAGGTTTTCCACGCCATTCTATCACTTGTTCCAGAGCCCTTATATAAAAAGCAAGCAGGCCATTCGAATCGGGATGTGATAATCCATTACCGCCTCAGAGCTATTGTTACAACAGCGTGCTCAGCCTCGGCTCTCGTTACTCCACATGATTGTAACAAGGTACCAGCCCCTTATGATGGCACAACGATTCACTGATTCTGTCCTGTAGGTCGCCCATTAAAGGATTTGGCAGAGCAAACAGAGAAACAGTTTATATCTCAGATTGGCCTAAAGTAACCGGCTTCCAAGGATTAAGAAGCTCTACTCCAGTTTCTTCAAAGTCATTTATATTTCTAGTGACTACGGTCATATCATTGCCCTACATTAATTGCCTCATAATTTAAGATTATATCGACCATTGCTCCTGTTAGCACAAAGTGAGCAAGTTACCCCTGCTCTCCTTCGTTAAACCCAGTTAAAATACGTTATTCCTTGTTATCAACCTATTTACTCACAGAATTTGTGGATAAGTAAGCTTAAGAATTCTTTGTACACCAAAGCAAAGCAATGCCAGAATTAACTCGATGCGATTGATATTACGAGAAAAAAATAATACTCTGTAACACGCTGATTTTTCAAAGGGATCTTGAAATGAAAGAAATGCCTGCGCTAAAAAGAGGGGTTGCCTGGTGTGCATTGTTTTTTTTAAGCGCAAAGGTTTGGGCCTTGCCTTTTACTATTGCTCCTGCGCCAAACACCATTTTTCCCGCCTCAATCAATAGTGGACAACCGGTAACGGCTTTTTATACCGTCACCAACAATACAAAACTCACGTTTTCAGGCGTTTATTTGGCCTCACTCCCGCCGGCTGTTATGCCCTTAAACACAAACTTGTCCCTTCCTGACGCGCCCTGTACACCGCCATTTACCTTGCCTGCGGGCGGAAGCTGTACTATGGGGTTTCTTATTACCGGTGCTGTCAATAATCCAGTCAATGCCAATAATGCCATTCTTTGCATCCCGGGTGCGCCTAAAACCTGTCAGGGCTTTCCTGTAACGATTCCTTCCAGTGGATGGCAGCTGTCTGCCTCAGTCAGTAACGGATCCTTCGCAGGCTATGTTGAATTACTGCTGAGCAATACCTCTACCCTCTTTGCTGCCGGACATTCAGACAATGAGTTTAGCGCATTGTGGCGCTATGCCAATGGCATTTGGTCGACTATTTTTCAAGGAAGTGCGCTCACAACTGGCTCAGGCAGTACCTTCCAGGCGTTAACGTTTAAGGATGCTGTCCACGGTTTCATTGGCGGGCACAATAATGCATTTGGTACAGTGTATTCGCTGGATACCAGTACCAATCCGGCTTTGGTCGTCGATTTGCAATTTAAAAACCATACCTTCACGCCGGGCGGCCAGCAAGAGTATCCCTATGAAGTGGACTCGCTCCTCTATTATGTTCCTAATAACCTGCTTTACGTGGGCGGAGAAGTCAACACCGACACCATTAACAATTACGGAGCCGTCTACGCCTTTGATGGCACCACCTGGACAAATCTGGCTCTGGAAAATGCAAATTTTGTCGATTCGCTGGCGATTTCAAATGGAATCCTCTACGCGGCAATAATAGGCTATGGAGTCAATTTCGCCGAGGTGTTTTCTTATCCTGTTGCCGGAGGCAGTTGGGCTGACACCTATTTGCCCAACAGCATTATTGAAATCCATTCGCTGGTAGTCGATTCCAAAGGAGTGCTTTATGCAGGCGGATACGACAATCACGGCGGGACGGTGTGGAAATACCAGTCGGGGCAATGGGTTTCTTTAGGATTTACTGGCGGCTCTGATATAAAGTCCCTGGTGATTGGTCCTGGGGATGTCTTGTATGCAACGGGAGTTAACACTAATTACGGTGGTGGTGTCTGGGCTTATGCAAAAGGTGTGTGGACCACATTAAGCCCTGGTTCCAGCAGCCTTATTAATTCAATTGCTCTGTTGCAAGGCTCCCTGTTCGCCGCAGGCCAAACGTATGTTGCTGAACAATCCATATGGCAAAGATAGGGTTCTGCCGAATAATCAGCTTTTTTATAGAGGGATTTAATACGATGAAAGTAAAAAAATGGATTGTTTGTTTGAATGTTTTTGCCTGCACAAACACCTTTGCAATCAATTGCAATCTACCCTGCGGAGCGGCTGAATTAATCAGTTGCGCGGCAAGTGTTGTCGGTAAAACAGCAGAGAATTATTACAATACGGTACTTTTTAGCACCAACAATTTGGATGGATTTTGCAAAGCACCGCTAGATCCAAATAGCTCCACCTTGCAGGCAGATTTCTATAACACCTACTGTACGCCTCAATCGGTGAGCAGTGGCTATTTTAGTTATAATAACTTCATTCAGGCCGCCGCACTATTCCCTGAATTTGGTTGCTACCCCGGTACAAGCAAAGAACGGCGCTATAAAGAGCTTTCTAATTTTTTAACCACTATTGCCCAGGAAACCACTTCGGCAGTTTCTGGATATACGAATGATGGCTTGTATTTTCGTTATGAAAACAGTGTATTGCTCCCAGGAACCGATTGGAGTTTTAAAACAGCTTATTATTATCAGGCAGCCCCTTACTATGTGGCACGTTCTAATGCCGGAACGGCACCGGTTCCACCTGCACCGGGAACCTATACCACCTACACTAACCGTTTCTGGCAGCCAGATCCTTCGCCCGCTACGCAAGGTTCACTCTATTATGTATTTAACAACAGCCCAGTGCAGATTTTATATCAATGGAATATGATTCCCTCACAAGATGCAGTCACTGTTGCAGGCAGTGGCTATGCATTAACCGCCGTAAATGATCCAACCGTATTAGCCCCCTCTTTGTGGATAGGTATGGGGCCTAAACAGTTAACCGCTGATACCATGTTTGCTTTTTACAGTTATTATTACCAACACCCTGAAATTCAAAGCCCAGCACCCGGTAGTGTAGAAAACTATCAAAACTTTTACTCGTTTGTGAACCAATTCCTGGTGGATGGAAAGTTAGCCTTTGTGGGAGCCTTCTGGTATTGGATGGAGCGAATCAATGGCCAGACACGCTTAGGTTTTCGCCCGATTCATGTGATTGTCAATGATCCCAACCGCCCCGTTTGCCAGGACATTGCAACGGTTACACGAATGGTAAATGGTGGATGCAATCACTACGATCGCCGTCTAGTCTATTACAAATATTTTAATAGCACGTTTCATATTCCAACCACACCAATAATAGAGGGCAGTTTAGACAGTCTGGTGTGCTCGCCTGAATTACAGGCTTTTTGTGAAAAAGGATAATTTCATGACAATCAACCGCGCACAAGCTTTGGGATTATGTGGATTTCTTATCAACTCATTGGCTTTTGCCGATGGGATACTGACGCCTACACCGCATTGGAAACTCGTTGCCGGAGCAGGGGGGGGAGCAGCGTTCAGCGATAACCCCGGCAAATCACGGTACTTCCCTGTTACAGTACCTGGAAGTAGCCAATTTTATTATTACGCAGATCGGGGTTTTACACGAGTTAAAGGACTTTTTGAAGTATTTTTAGGGGCGGAACACCCTCTCTTCTCTCAGGGGGTAATCCAACCGGCACTGGCCTACACTCAAGCAGCAAGCTATCAAGTCAAAGGCGTTTTGATGCAAGGATTAGATGTTCCTTCCTCGGATAATTTTACTTATCAATACCGTGTGCTAACGCGGCAGTTGATGGCGCAAAGTAAATTCATGCTTCCCTTTAAACAAAGCCTCTACCCTTATTTATTACTGGGCGTTGGAGCCTCTTTTAATAGCGCATCCCAGTATGCAACGAACATTCCACCGCTACTTATTTCAACACGTTTGTACCAAAATAAGCAAACCACCGCCTTTGCTTATCGACTTGGCCTAGGGGTCGATGTCGATTTGTTTTCCCATGTGAGGCTTGGGGCAGCTTACCGGTTCACCGGCTTAGGGCAGGCTTGTTTAGGCAATACACGCATTGAGGGAAGCTATGTGCCCGGCACCCTTTCACAACCGCATATGGCTGCCAATGAAGTGTTACTGCAACTAACCTATATTGGGTGAGTGCTGTGATTGGTAGGAGTCAACAGGCAGAGTCATTGACTGTTTGTGCGAACGGAGGATAGGTTGTCATCCTTCGCGCAGGCGGAGGATCCCTCTTCAGGGTGTTGAACCTTATCTTCCTTAAAAAACGTCGGTGCGTTTTTTATCGAAGAATCGTTCTCATTTTTTTTCTTGTGCTCTGCGGATTGCATCATGCGATGCAAGACGGAAAATTGAGCAAGTCTTTCCCTGTCGCATCCGAACTCTTGTTCTATCGCGCAGAGAATATTCATGTCCTCGCACTCGTTGTGGAACTCATCCGCCGCGGCAAGAATTTTATTAAACATTTTCCGGGTTGAACCGGTAACGTCCATCCTTTTCCGCTCAATTTCCCCTCGAAATCCGGTTTTGAATGAAATTCTGGGCGTTTTAGGCCGATTGGTTCGATCATTCAACTGTTGCAGGGTGACTCCATTTTTATCGGTTAGTTTGCTTTTTTTATCGTTCATCTGAAATAAGTGCTGAAAGGAGCTCTCTTTATCCAATTCATCCAATGCTTGGGTTAATTGTTTTGCATGCAGTTTACTGCAAAAGACCAAAACAGTTACCATCGTATAATCCAGGTACTCCGGTCGGTGCTTTGTAAGTTGTGCGATGAGGGATTGGTATTGTTGGAAACTTAATTCATCCATTTTTTTCTTGTTCTCCTGTTTTTTTATTGAATCCAATTCCTCTTTAAATTTTGGGTAATCGGGAATAGTAATTTCTTCAATAACGCCCTGATTATCTTTATAAAAAAGGGTTTCCTCCACCAGGACATAGCTATTATATTGTGCTTGTTGTAAGGTTATTTCTTCATTAAATTGGAAGGTCGGACTTTGATATCCTAATGCAACCTGTTTTGCTATTTTTTTATTTCGAGGTGTTTCATACAAATCCTGATTTGAGTCGGTCAAAAACCAGCATTGGTTTTGAGGGTTAAAATGGACACTTAAGGTATGATCAATGTCCATAAAAAACAAAGAAACGCGGAAATCCTTTTTCCTTAATTGTTGTTTCATGTTTTTAAAGTAGCCTGCTAACTCCTTCTCATCAAAAACACCTGAATACTCTTTGACTAGTGCCACGCCCTTTTGAGCGATTAAATGATCGGATATTAACAAATCCATCACCGGGAAATTTTCAATTTGCCTGGTTATTTTTTCTTCATGAATTGCTTTATGAAGATACAATTGTTGCGCTATTTCAATTCCATCAAATAAAACAGGAAGTGCTAAATCCAATAATTCCTTTTCAACAAAATGGCAGTTTACTTCCTTTTGTAAGGCTTTCTGTTCTTGTTGATTAAGCAGTTTATCCGGTGCAATATTCCTGTGTTTTTTAATTTCAGAAATCAATCGAATCCGTTTATCCTGCAATGTTTCTATCCGCTCAGTGAACACCTCAGGCGCAAGCCAATACAGGCGATTTACCAATTGTTTGAATTGCTCAAATGCACTCATGCTCGCTTTAATCGATTGATTATGATCTAAAAAGGCCAGTATCGCCATAATAGCAAAACCGTGACAGACTCCCCCTTCATAACAATACACACTGTCTGAAGTAGCTCGCAGTTGCTTCATTTTGTCTAAAAGATACGATTGAGCCATCTCTACATAGGGTGGGTTAGAAGGAAGAATGGCTTTTATTGTTTGATTATCTGCCATATCAAAGGCTGTAAGCCCAAAATAGCTTTCGCGCAAATCAGCATGTTGGAAAATGAGCTCTTCTACCATATAAAGATCATTGCGTGAGGCCGCCTCCATTAAAGGCGTGCGTCCGTCCCTGTTTCTTAAATCCACATCCACCCAGGGCAGGAGGGCATCAAACAACGCCCTGTCATTCATTCCGATAGCATAAAAGAGGATTTCGGTAAATTCATGCTCTATGGTCCAATCACTGGATGTACTGGATGCCATTTTAAGGCTTATATCCAGTTGCTCTGCGGAATTTAAGAAAGTTATCAAGGCTGCACAATCGGTGGTTTTTCTTGCTTCTTCAATTAGTTTTATTAGATTTTCGGCAGAGTGTTCGGTATCAATCATGGTATTTTATGCTCGAGGGGGTATTTAATTACAACGCCACAGTGTCCTTTTCAAAATAAAGTGCAGGAGCAAACTCCCCTGCACTAAGCAAGCGCCTCGCTATTCCTCAGCCGCCGAAGTTATTTACCGGCACAGATTGCTCGCAATCGTCTTCCGAATTTTCTGTGGGAACGAGGGAAATGCCTTCTTTGTTGCTAGGTAGGCTCTCTTTGGGGTTAAATTGAAGCATACCAATACGAAAATCCAACTCTTCCAAAGCATCCTTAATGTTAATTCGGCAATTTGGATTGGGATGGAGCATCTTTTTTAAAAGAGGCAGAATCCATGCATTTTCATCAGGAAGCTTTAATTCGGTGCTTGCCAGGATGCAGATGTATTTTGCATACGCTATTATCTCATCCCTAAGCTTAAAGGATGTGTTGTTGATTAATGTTTGCAAATTCCCACCTGATATTTCGGCAAGGATTCTTGCCAGGGAATACACATCTGAGTAGCTATCCGTCTTCCTCCTTCTGCAAAACTCAGGAGAGCCGTAGGCATAGTTACCACCATGGCTTTTGAATTCTTTATCTTTTCTTCTTGAAAGACCAAAGTCTAATATCTTTACCCTCATGGTAGTAAGACAAACCTTAATATTATCCGGCTTCAAATCATTATGAACAACGCCTCTGTCAATGAGTTGCTCTTTTACCGCAATAACCAATGCCCTAATTAGGGGAATTACATGCTCAGATTGAATCTTTTTTTGTAGTATCAAATGCTCTAAGTCGTCCCATTCAATATACTCTTCAATCAAAAAAGCGCCTCCTGGTACATAAACCGGTTTTTTTACTTTCATAAAGATGGGTTCTATTCGGCAGAGATCGTGCTCGTTTTGAACTAGCTCCCTAAAATCAATTTCTGACTGCGTTAGCGGTTTTGGTATTGCTTTAATTACAAAGGGCTTTTTCTTCTCCTCTGGCAACGCATTGGGCGCTTGACGAAAAAGACGGGCATTGTAGACCTTACCAAATTTACCTTTAGCAAAAGGCGGCTCTTTATAAACCGCAAAGAGAGAACCGGATTTTTCCTCTCCATTTTTGGTCGTTGGATGACGCTCTGCTTTAATAATCTGAACAGCGGGATCATTCACTAGTTCTTTAATGTACTCGACACCTTTTTTTTGGGAAATCATAATTAATTTTACCTACCCTGACATCTATTTTAAAACAAACCATTATGAAGGGTAATTATTAAGAAAATATTAAATTATCAGCAAATTGCGTGATTTATATTAATATTTGTCGAAAACTTTAATTAATAACTTAAAAGCGTGCATTTTGTATAAAGAAACGGGGTGTTGGCAGTTGCTCTAAAAGCCCTGCTTACCACGGAAATAAGCGAGTAACGCATTGCATTGGGGCGTGTCTTTCACACCCCTTTTGCATTTTATCGTGTGTTTTTGGGGTTAGCTATACGAATCCCCCCCTCCTCAATGGTTATTTTCCCTTGTTTATAAAGCTGCCCAATAGCACTTTTAAAACTTTTCTTACTGGTATTGAATGCACGCGCAATGGCCTGAGGCGAGCTTTTATCGTGCAGGGGTACAAAGCCCCCTTTTTGTTGAAGCAGGGTAAGGATACTTTGCCCCAACTCCGAAAGCGGATCCACTCCGGGCTTTCTTAAAACCACATCAATTTTATCGTCTTCACGCACTGTTTTAATAAACCCGCTGGTTTTTTGCCCGTATTTAATGGTTTGAAACAAATCCGATTCATGGATTAACCCCCAATAAGCGCCATTGACAATCACTTTGGTGCCTAGTGGAGTACGCTCTGCTACCAGCAATTCCACTTCATCACCCGGTTTAAAGTGCGGAGCAAACCGATTTAGGAAATGATCAAGCTTTGAACTGGCAATAATGCGCCCCTGTTCATCCAGTTTGAGGTAAACAAGATAGGATTTGTCTTTCATCAGGGGACGGTGCTGTTCCGGTTTGGGAACCAACAAATCTTTATCAAGACCCCAGTTCAGGAATGCACCGTAACGGTTCACATCCACCACCTGTAAAAAAGCACATTGGCCTAGCTCTGCCAGTGGCTTTTGGGTTGTGGCAATGATTTTGTCTTCGGAATCGAAATAAACAAACACGTCCAGCAGATCATGAAGCGTTGTGCCCTCGGGGACGTATTTCTTAGGCAGCAAAATTTCGCGGTACTCTGCTGCCTCAAGGTAAAGACCAAATGGCACTTCTTTTATTACTCTTAGTGTATTATGCTGCCCTATTTTAATCATATTCTACTCACATTTGAAGGCAGTGAGCTTACCACAAAAAAGACCCTGCACTCAAAAAGTGTGACACCTTTTAGCAAATTATTCTTTTCGTTTATTTTCTTTAACGGGTTTTTGATTATCCTGAGGCACTATTTTTTCTTCTGGATGGGTTTTGTTGTGCTGATCCCTTCGGCGAGCATCCTGAGATTCGTGTTTAAACTCTTTTGGCTGTGTCATACTTTCTCCCTGATTTAACCTCTGTATACATTCAATTTAGAAGGGCTTTGGTGAAAAAGCAATTATTTAAACCCGCATCAGCCCTTTTTTACGCTGTTTCCAGTCAGGCATAAATTGGCTCATTAAGGCATGAAAACGGTGATTATGACTGGCTTCGAGTAAATGCACCAATTCATGGACTAGCACGTACTCCAACGAATCAAGTGGTTTTTGCATGAGTTTAAGGTTTAGGCAAATGCGTTTTTTAATGAGATGACAAGAGCCCCAGCGCGTTTTCATGTCTTTTATGACCCAATCCCGGGATTTCACCCCAATGGTTTCCTCCCATTGGGTTAGGAGCGCCGGCACTATTTCAAGCATTTCTGTCCGATACCAACCAAAGACCAGCTTCTTTTTTTCTTCAAAAGAGGCATTAGGAGAAACAAGGCAATGCAGGCAATCGTGCTCTAAACGAACCCCCGGTGTTAAATTGGTTTCCTGAACAAGCAAGCGGTATTTTTTCCCCTGGAACCAATGCATTTCACCGTTCACGTAATGCAAAGCGGCTTTCTCAGGCGAAGAATGACCAAGCCTTGTCCCAATCCACTCGCGTTTACTGTTTAAAAAATTTTCAATAACGGGCAGAGGGCAATTAAGTGGCGCACTGACTCGCAGAGCACCCTCTGCACTCAAGCGCAAGTTGATGTTTTTTATTCGTTTTCGCGTAAGTACAATGCGATGATTTTCTATTTGTATCAGCACGACCTCAAACCGCCGCTTCCTTTCAAAAGCATATATTAGACGATTTGTGGATCTTCGACTAAATTGAAAGGAGAAGCAATAGCTTGAGTCACTATGGATACCCTCTACGAAATAACACGCATGACAGAAAGCGAGCTGCAATTAGCCGTAAACTGGGCAGCAAGGGAAGGCTGGAACTCAGGGATTCACGATGCGCTCGATTTTCACCAGTTACGCAAATACGATGCCTTAAAAGGTTAAGACGCAGCTAACTGATTGAGCAATGCGGCTAAATGGCAACCGGCGAGTACGATTTGTTTTTTTGTTGTTTCCTTCACCAGTGCATTGTATTGTTTAGTAGGCTTGGTTCCCCTTCGTAAGCGATACGCTTTAGTGATGGCCAATTTCTGAGACTCCTGTGCCCATTGGTATACATTGAGCTGCATGTTTTCAGGATGGCAAGGCCAGCGGTGCTCCAGATCGTGCGCTTTTTTTTCCAGCTGCGTGTGAGAGAAGTTTTTGGACGGCTTTAAAAAGCCACCACCCCTATCCCAGTAGGCATGCAAATTAGGTGCTACTGGATTTTTTCCCAAATTAAAGCGATTGCCACCCTTATCCCCTCTGGGGAAAGCCCTGCTGTATTGCGTTGCCGCGTGCAGTGGCTGGTGAATATCTCCCACTACATGCAGTAAAATCCGTAAGCTAATTCCCTTTTGGTAAGCGCTTGCATCGCTTTGCAACACCGCTTTGGCGCTGGCAATAGCAGTCACGGCATTAAGCGGTTTGGGAGGGATAAGCTTTGTGCCATCAAAAGAAAAAGGCAAACTGATGTAGTGCCTTTCAGACATCCATTTTTTGTTATTAACATACAAGGTATCCAACCACACGGCTGAATCGACCAGGTTTTCTGGTTTATACACTTTATCCAGTGCGTGGTTTATTTGGTTAAACCTTTGCTTCGCTTTAAAGGTCATGTTGTCATAAGCAATTTGAGCCACCAAGCGGTGGCCTTGTGCATTCCAGCCATAACTCCATTGAGCAAACAATACAGAAAGGGTTAGCAGCAGCCACCTAGCCAAGATAAGGCGACCAGGCTGGTTCTTGCACATCCCCTTCGCGTGCAGGCAATCGCGTTTTTGCATGACCATCAAGCGAAACCACTGCCAATACCCCGCGGTCATTTTCATGCGTTGCATAAAGCACAAGCTTTCCATTTGGTGCCACAGAGGGCGATTCGTCAAAGGAGGAGAAAGTAAGCTGCATGACTTGACCATTCGCCGTATCTTGTACGCCAATATTAAACGATTTGTCTTCGCGGTGCAGCATCACAATGTGTTTTTGATCCGGCGTATACGAAGCGCGCGCATTGTAATTGCCTTCGTAGGTTATGCGACTAATTCCGCCATCTGCCAGAGAGAGACGGTAAATTTGCGGAGAGCCGCCCCGGCCTGAGGTAAAGAGCAGCGATTTGCCATCGGGTGAATAGCGCGGCTCGGTATCAATTGCGTCACCAAAGGTGAGCTGTTTCATCTCCCCATTACGCAAATCAACCCGGTATATTTTGGGCGAACCGCCTTTGGAAAGCACGACCGCAAGCTCCTGACCGTCTTTAGACCAGGCAGGCGCACCATTGATTCCCGCAAAATCCGTGAGTAAGCGGCGTTTGCCGGTTTCCACATCGACCGTAAAAATTTGGGCTTTCTTTTTTTCAAACGAAACATAGGCTATTTGGCGGCCGTCCGGTGACCAGGCTGGCGACATAATAGGCTCTGAAGAGAGCAATAAACTGTGGGGATTGTAGCCATCCACATCGGCTACTTCGAGAAAATACTTCGCCTTCTCGCTGCTGCGCTGCACCAGAATATAGGCAATGCGGGTGGAAAAAACACCCTTTTCGCCGGTCAATTTTTCATACACGTCATCACTGATGTGGTGCGCTAACGCCCGTACCTGACTGCCATTTATCTGATAGTTTTTAGCAAGCAACGTGCGTCCTGCAACCACTGCATCTTCCAGTTTATACTGTACATCGTATTTGTCATAGCCCGTTTTGGTGACACTTCCCAATAACACACTGTCAGCCCCGGACTGTTTCCAGGCAAAAACGGAGCGGGAAGCACCGTTTGAACCGTTGATGAGTCTAAATTGCCCGGAAAGGCGTAAATCGTTGTTGACGATCTGCGCCAGTTGGGTACCGACTTCCTGATAGCCAAAGGAATCAATCGCAATGGGCAACTGCGAATTAATTCCCTGTGTTAACTCCAGGTCGACGGCAAAGAGTGCCTGCGGCAACAATATAAAAAATGCTAGTACTCGTTTTAACATCACGTTTATCCTCTTATATTCTCTGGACGTACCGTTAAACTAATGTCGCGGAATAAATCAAAGGTAGCAGGATCATGCGGCACAGGAAGCGGAGACGCTTTGTAAATGGCCGTCTGCGCAGAGCGGTCAAGGATGGCATCTCCACTGCTTCGCATAAGGCTCACTTCTAAAACCGCCCCATCCGGTGCCAGACGGATTCGAAACTGACTGGACAAGCGGTTGTCCACATTTTCCGGCAAAATCCATTGACGGCCAATAGCATTGACAATCATTGCCTTGTATTTATTCACCTCGCCTGCAATGCGTGCGCTCCTGGCATTCTCTGCTGCCATTTGGGCCGCTGCCTGACGCGCTTTTTCTGCCAACTCCGCCTTAGCTCTCAGATTTTTTTCTTCTGCATCCTTCTGTGCTTCCACTGCTTGCTTTTGCTTAAGCACAGCCAGTTTTTGCGATTCTTCTTGTTGTTTTTTAACGAGTTGCTGTTGCTTGCTTTTTAATTCTTCCAGTGCTTTTGCTTCCGCGACTTTTTGCTCGGTGAGCTGCTTTAAATGGCGTTGCTCTTCCTCAATCTGTTTTTTTCTGGCGATGGCTAATTTTTCTGTCTCTTGCTTTAATTGGGTAAGCCGCTGCTGTTCTTGCACCCGGGCTTGTCTTGCCCTTTCAGCCTGCTTTGCCAAATTCTGCTGCCTTGCCTGCTCAGCCTTCTGCTGATTTGCTCTTTCCTGTTTTAATCGGGCAACCGTTTTCATTACTTCCTGATTATCAACAGTCTCAGCCTTCACAATTTCCTGTTGGGGCTTATCACTCGGCTCGCCCTGGCTGGGCGTATTTCTTGCCTCAGGTGTCATTACCGGACGTTGATGGCTTGTTGTGTCTATCAATAAGGCAATGGCCAATGCAACATGGAAGAACAAGGCAGCAAAAAATGCCTTGCGGTAGCTTGTTTCAGCAATCATGCGCGATTCTCCTGCACTTCAGAGGAATCCGTTAATAACCCTACTTGCTCTGCTCCAGCTTGCTTTAACAGGCTCATTGCCATAACAACCTTTCCGTAAGGAACGCCCTGATCGCCTTTTACTAACACATTCAATGCTTGCTTTGTTTGCCTTGCTAACTCCAACTCGGCTGCAACACGCACCCTAAGAGCATCCGGTGCAATCGGACTACCCGGATCGCTATGGATATTTAAAAAATAATCCCCTTGCTGGTTCACGGATACGATGATAGGTTCTCTATCAGCCGACTTTAAGGATTCACTGGCTGTTTTGGGCAAATCCACGGTGACACCCTGCGTCAGCATGGGTGCAGTTATCATAAAAATAACCAGCAAAACCAGCATGACATCGATATAAGGCACCACATTAATATCCGACATGGGGCGTGTGGGATTTTTTTTCTGTCTAAGCATCGCGTTACCCTCTCACTGGAGCGGCCGTTTGTTGCTCAATCAGTGCGACCAATTCGTCCTGGAATAAATCGTAACGATCAAGCAAATGGGTGGCTCTTGTGCTAAATCGGTTGTAGGCAATAACCGCAGGAATTGCGGTAAATAGTCCGAGCGCTGTGGCTACCAGTGCCTCGGAAATACCAGGAGCTACCATCGCAATGGTTGCCTGTTGGGCATGACCAAGCGCTTGAAAGGAAGTCATAATACCCCATACTGTACCAAAAAGCCCTACATAAGGTGCGATAGAGCCCACTGAGGCGAAAAAAGGCAAATGCTTCTCAAGCTCTACCGCTTCTTTGGAATGGCTAATTTGCATCACCCGCTGAATTGGCTCAATGCGCACCTGGCCAATTTTACGGGAGCGCATGTACTCTCTAAATCCCGCATGAAAAATGGAAGACAAGCCCTGCTTTTCATCCTCACGCGTGTCGACATCCGCATAGAGTTTACTTAAATCACTGCTATCCCAAAAGCGCCGGGCAAAGGCATCGCAAGCCTGTTTTTTCTGTTTAAAAAACCATGATCGCTGTAATATAAGGGTCCAGGATGCAATCGAGGCGGCCAGCAGAATCATCATAACCAATTTTACGACCAGTCCCGCTTGCAAAAAATACCCTAAAACCGTCACTTGATTAACCACGTTCACCTTCCTCCACCGTTAAACCAAAATGTTGATATGCTAATTCGGATGCAATACGCCCTCTTGGAGTTCGCATTAAAAAACCTTGCTGGATCAGGAAAGGCTCCAGTACATCCTCAATGGTACCCTTTTCTTCGCCAATTGCGGCTGCAATGCTGTCAACCCCGACAGGGCCGCCTGCAAACCGCTCAATAATGGCCAATATTAATTTTCTGTCCATCGTGTCAAAGCCACGCTGATCAACGCTGAGCATATCGAGCGCCCGGTCGGCCATTTCAAGGGTAATTGAGCCCTGTCCTTTTATTTCCGCATAATCCCGCACGCGCCGTAATAGCCGATTCGCAATACGCGGTGTGCCGCGTGAACGCCTTGCAATTTCGTGGGCGCCGGCTGTGTCCGTGTTTACTTTAAGTAAGCGGGCTGAACGGGAAACAATATGCGTTAAGGACTCAACTGAATAAAATTCAAGCCGTTGCACAATGCCAAATCGATCCCGCAAGGGGGATGTCAGGGAGCCTGCGCGAGTAGTTGCACCAATTAAGGTAAAGGGAGGGAGTTCCAGTTTGATAGAGCGTGCAGCAGGTCCCTCGCCAATCATAATATCGAGCTTATAATCTTCCATGGCAGGGTATAGAATTTCTTCAATGACAGGACTTAAACGATGAATCTCATCAATAAACAATACATCGTTTTCTTGCAGGTTTGTTAAAATGGCCGCAATATCACCGGCCCGCTCCAGAACAGGGCCTGAAGTCTGGCGTAAATTAACGCCCATTTCATGGGCAATAATATTGGCAAGCGTAGTTTTACCCAAGCCTGGAGGACCAAAGATAAGCACATGATCGAGCGCTTCCTGCCGGTTTTTGGCGGCATCGATAAAAATACGCATTTGCGAACAGACCACTTCCTGGCCGATATACTCTTCAAGCCGCAAGGGACGAATTGCACGATCAAAAGCCTCTTCCGTGGTTGAGGGAGTAGCACTGATTAAGCGATCACTTTCCAACATAGCGTTCAACCGATTTGATAATTTGTGCATTCTAACACAGCTTTTTCAGCGGTTGACACTCTCATTAAAAAGTTTTAACAAATTGCCTTCTTTCCGTTAGTTCAGAGCCGTTTTAGGTTGTAATTTTTCGATGATTTTAATCATACGCCAGACTGCTTCATTGCCTTTATCCGTAAAAATAACCAGTCTTTTTTTCTTGTTTTCACGGCCTAATTCAAGCAGCAAAAAAATTCCGCCGTAAAAGGCGACACGCGCTCTGGCATACTTTTCTTCTTGTTGGGTAGTAGACAGTAACAACCACTGGTTCTGGCGGTAGGTCAGTCTTATATAGCCGGCATTGACACAGGGATTTTTTATTAATTTTAGTAACTGATAAAAAAGAATTAGCGCAATTGAAATTTTAGACGCGATTGCAAAAGCGGAATAAAAAAGAGCCACTCCTGCACCAAGATAAACTAAAAATGCAATACGAAGATACAGTTGGGATTGATTGAGCTCAATCGGTTGCTTGAATGCATTTAACAATTGCTTGAAACTCCGTATTTTCAGGCTGTTCGTGCCCCATCAACCAGCTAAACAATTCGGGATCCGTAGAGGTCAGTAATGCTTCAAAAACACAACAATCTGCTTCCGATAAGGCATCAAGCCGTTTTTTTGCAAAACGAAGCAACATAATATCGAGCTCGAGCATGCCACGCCGACAGTGCCATAGTATTTTTGCTTTTCTTGAAGGATTCATGGACTTTGCTGATTGCCAAAGAGGTGCATAATACACTAACATTCACTCCATTCGCAATCAATTAGAAAAGTGCATGGCGCCCTCCTCCTATTTTATCCACAACAGACCTTACGGGTATTTATCTTCCATTGCAGAGGAGATGACGCGTTCAAACGACAAGAACACACTGTTTGAATTAAATGAACTGTCCGTTTTAGCGGCTTTCGGCGAACGCTCTGGAGAGTTTTTGCAAGGGCAAATCAGTTGCGATGTGCAAAAGGTTACAAAAGAAACGATGCAACAAGGTGCTTTTTGTAACCTTCAGGGGCGCATACTTGCCTTGTGTGCACTGATTGATTGGCAAGGACTCAAATTAATCTTGCCCAAGGATTTAGTTAAGCCGACCGAAGCTTTGTTAAATAAACCAGCCATGCTGTCTCGCGTTCATTTTGAAGAGCAAAATGAGTACGCCATTTATGGTTTTTACCTGAATAATAAAAACGACCTGTTACCTGAGCAGGTTACCCTGCCAAGTAGGAAATACGGGGTGAACAGCAACGAGAATGCATGTTGTTACGCGCTGTGTGAAAACCTTTTTATCCTTATTGTACCTACTCGCCTCAGTGAATCATTAAAAGCCCCCTTTCTTGCCAAACAGCAATTGAGAGGCTCGCTAGCATGGCACAAGCGCATGGTGATGCACAAACAAATCGAAATCTACCCTGAAACCCGCGGGCTTTTTTTACCGCACCGTCTGGATTTGCAACTATCGAACCACTTGAGTTTCGATAAAGGCTGTTACAAGGGTCAGGAAATAATTGCCCGAATGCATTACCGCTCTAAAACAAAACACAGCTTACAATGCTTTATAATCGAAACAAAAGCCCCTCCATTACCCGGAAAGAAAGTATTTGACGTGACGGGAAAAAGTGAAATCGGTGAAATGATTGATTGTTGTCCGCTTGATGATAAACGCTTTGTAGTGGCTGTCAGTATTCTGCAAGAACACCCTGATGAAGTGTTGATTGAGTCACAAGAAATACCTGTAACTCTTTTGCAGCCTGACAATAACTTTAAATAAACGCCCTAATTGCATCGAATAGTTAACAATTTACTCTGATCTGTATGGATACTATTTTTGCGCAAAAAACCGATCTAACCGCTGTTGCAGTTTCTTGACCAAGAGCCAATTACAACGAACAATTAACCAAATAATTCAAGGGAGGAGTTATGTTAAAACCAGTTCTCTTTGTTTCCAGTCTTCTTTTATGTTTCATCGTGCTCTTATTCTACGTATTCCAGCGGCACCTGATTTATTTTCCTGAACACGAATCGCCTAAACTACAAGACTATCATGCAACTGATATGACCTTGGTGACGTTGCAAACAAAAGATAATTTGGTGCTAACATCGTGGTATAAACCTGCCATAAACAATCAACCCACACTTCTTTTTTTACATGGCAATGCAGGGCATATTGGGTATCGCATGCCTCTGGTACGGCAATTCATCAATGCAGGGTTTGGTGTATTTTTATTAGAGTATCGTGGTTATGGGGGAAATAGAGGCGTTCCCACAGAACATGGGTTGTATGAGGATGGGCGCACGGCGTTACAATTTTTATATCAAAAAGGAGCGGAGTCTATCCATGTTGTTTTGTATGGGGAGTCCTTGGGTACAGGTATTGCGACAAAGCTTGCAGTTGAATACCCTGTTTGTGCTGTAATTCTACAATCCCCCTTTACTTCGCTGGTTAGCTTATCACGTCATCATTATCCCTGGCTCATTATAAAACCATGGGATCAATTTAATTCCCTGGAAAGAATAAAACAAATTCATGTGCCATTACTGGTATTGCATGGCAAACAGGACCAAATTGTGCCATTTAACGAAGGACTGACGCTTTTCAACCAGGCGAATGAACCTAAAAAGATGTTAGTGTTTGCTGATCAAAATCATAATGACCTATGGAGTGCAAGCGGATTTTCTGAAGAAATTATTCATTTTGTTCAGACACATTGCCATAAGTAAGGACAGCATAACCACGCTTTGTTTTAAATCATTTGGCGCCCGAGGCGTTTTGAAGAAACCATGCGTCGAAAGATAGTGTCTTTGTCGATATAATGATGTTTCAGCGCACCAATAATATGCACAATAATCAAGACGATTAAAATCCAGGCGATTGTATTATGGGATTCTTTCATAAAGGAGGCCAATGCTTTACTGGGTTCAATCCAGGGCAACGGTAGCGAAAAAAGACCGAAATAGGAGGGGATTTTATTTGCCGCAACAGACATTATCCACCCGCATAAAGGCATTAAAAAAAGGCCAATCACCATAGCGTATTGCACGGTATGCGCGAGCGCTTTTTGCCACATTGACATGGTTTGCGGCAGCTTCGGTTTTCCATACATCCAAAGCCAAAGCACACGCAAACCCATTAAAAAAAACACCGTTATGCCAACCGATTTATGAATAAGAAAAGCAGTCCCTATATACTGCTCAGGCAGGTCGTCCAGAAAATAGCTGCCTGAGAGCATAATCATTACGATGACAGCAATAAGCCAGTGAAGAATAATAGAGCCTCTTGAGTAATTAACCACCGCTTGTTGCTTCATCCCTGATCCTTTTAATTCAACATTTCATTTTCTGACGTTTGTACTGTTGCCTGGGTTAAATCCAACAGTTCCCGAATTGCCACAAAAAACATGGTATACGTTAGGGCAGAACCGGCACGTAAGTCAATTAAAATTTGCTGCCAACGGGTAATTAGGAGCGCATAATTCTCAGACCAGGCAGCCAAGGCCTCCCCAATATCCTTTTTGCCCGAGTTAAAATTAATAATACCCGCCGTTAACACCCTTTGTTGCCAATCCAAATCATCCCTTAGCGCCTCGCGTGATAACGACTCCCAGTGGCTGTCAGTCTGATGGGCAATCACTTGGGAACGTATCCAGGACAAATCTAAAAACTCACCCAAAGCAAAATAGGTTTCAGCCACCTGTGGCACTTCCATTTTGACCTGATGCGCTACTTCAATGATATCCATAGCAGAAAATAAAGCGCGTGTAATGGATAATTCATGTGCTAAATGAGCCGGTATATTCAGTTCAGAATACGCTAAAAAGTGATTTTCATACTGCGCACGGTTTCGCTCACCTAATATCTCAGGAAGGGATTTTTTAAGTGCAGCAACACCCGGAGCATAAAACTCAATGGCCTTGGTGATGTCTAAACTCATGCGTTTACTGCGTAAAAACCAACGCGTTACCCGACGCAATAATCGAAGATACAGCAAGGTGATTTCTATCTGCTGCTCAGCAGTAATAACGCGGCCCAAAGCATCAATTTCTTTCCAAACAGCTTCAAGTCCCAGCACGGAGCGCGCAATGATATACGCACGAACAATGGCTGAAATCGGAGCGCCTGTTTCATCCTGCTGACGGTAAACAAAGGTAAAACCCATCTCATTGATGATGATATTACTTAATTTAGTAGCAATCACTTCCCGTCTGAGCGGATGGCTTTGCATTTGTTTTGCAAAATGCTCAGGCAGCGTAGGCGGAAAAGTGTTTACTAACATTTCTTTTAAAAATGGATCCTCAGGCACATTGGACTCAAGGATCTGCTCTTTTAGAATGGTTTTACTATAGCAAAAAAGCACACAAAGGCTTGGACGACTCAACCCCTGTCCGGTTAATTTGCGCTCCATCAACGCCTTGTCCTCAGGTAAGAACTCAAGGCTTCTTTCAATTTTACCGGTGCGCTCCATGTCGTTGATATAACGCGCATGCAACTCAACCAATCGAGGCGCCTGGTACGCTGCAACACTAATGGCGCGTGGTTGCGCAAAATTATCCTTTAAAACAATTTCAGCGACTTCATCCGTCATGGCACTTAAAATATCATTACGCTGTTTTTCAGTCAGATCGCCTGCATTCACCACGCTGTTTAACAAAATCTTGATGTTAACTTCTTTATCAGAACAGTTTACACCCGCTGAATTGTCAATAAAATCGGTGTAGATAAGTCCACCGTTTAGCGCGTATTCAATGCGTGCTAATTGCGTTAAACCGAGGTTACCGCCCTCTCCTACCACTTTACATTGCAGTTCTTTGCCATTAATGCGTATCGCATCGTTGGTTCTGTCCCCTACATCCGCATGCGATTCATTCTCTGATTTAACAAAGGTTCCAATGCCGGCACTCCATAAGAGATCCACGGGGGCTTTAAGCAGAATGCGAATCAGCTCATTGGGCTCTATCGCGTTTTGTTTAATGTCAAATAACTCTTTCATTTCTTTACTTAAGCTAATTGACTTGGCATTGCGATTAAAGATGCCGCCTCCTTTGGAGATAACATTTTTATCGTAATCAGCCCAGGTTGAACGCGGGAGATTAAACATACGCTCCCGTTCCTTAAAGCTTGCTTCGGGATCCGGGTTTGGGTCCACAAAAATATGCATGTGGTTAAATGCAGCCACCAACTGGATGTGCCTTGATAACAACATGCCGTTTCCGAACACATCCCCTGCCATATCGCCAATTCCCACCACAGTGAAATCGGTGGTTTGGGGATCTTGTCCCATTTCGTAAAAATGACGCTTAATCGACTCCCATGCGCCTCGGGCAGTGATCCCCATTTTTTTATGATCATACCCCACCGAGCCGCCTGAGGCGAACGCATCCCCCAGCCAAAAATCGTATTCCAGCGAAATGGCATTGGCAATATCCGAGAAGGTTGCCGTACCTTTATCCGCTGCGACCACCAGGTAAGGATCGTCCTCATCGTAACAAATGACTTCCTTCGGTTTAACGACTTTATTGGCTTTGTAATTGTCTGTAATATCTAAAAGACCGCGAATGAACAATTGATAACAGCTAATGGCTTCGGACATGATTTCTTCACGCATGCCATTTAAAGGCAGCTGCTTTGGCACAAAGCCGCCTTTTGCGCCACTGGGTACAATGACGGCATTTTTCACTTGCTGGGCTTTCATTAAACCTAAAATTTCGGTTCGGTAGTCTTCCTTGCGATCAGACCAGCGCAATCCACCTCGTGCAATTTTTCCATGCCGTAAATGAACGCCCTCAAAGCGCGGCGAATACACAAAAATTTCAAAGAGAGGATACGGTTTGGGCACCCCTGGTATGTCTCTGCTGCTTAACTTAATCGACAAATAGCTTTTAAACTTGCCTTTTTTATCGGTTTGATAATAATTAGTTCGCAAGGTTGAGGACAAAGTCTGGACATATTGCCTGATAATTTTATCCTCATCGAGGTTAGCTACGTCTTCAAGTGCGGCTAAAATTTCTTGCTCCACTTGGCTGTAGGTCTCAATACGGTCTTGTTTCACGTCAGGATTAAAGCGAATCTCAAACAATTGAACCAATTTTCTGGCAATGTGAGCATTGTTATTCAAAGCCGATTCGATGTATTCCTGGCTGAACGTAAAACCAATTTGTTTAAAATATTTAGCATACGTGCGCAAAATAGAAACTTGACGCCAATCCAGGCTCGCGCCTAAAACCAATTGGTTAAAGCGATCATTTTCCGCTTCCCCAGACCAAATGCTGGCAAAGGCATTTTGAAAGAGCTCTTTGATTGCGTCCAGTTCAAAAAAGCGCTCGTGCGTGTATTGCAAGGCAAAGTCGTTTATCCAGGTTTTCTTCCCGTCTTCCGTCCTTAATACATAAGGCCTCTCGCTGATGGCTTTCATACCCAGCCGCTCAACAATGGGTAATACGTCTGAAAGGGGAATAGTGGTATCCAGTTGATAAATTTTTAGTCTGAAATTTTCTGGCGGCTCATCCATTGGTTTATAAAAATTCATTACCAGCGGGTTACTGGAAGTGATTGCCTCAATGTGTTTTAGATCAAATACCGCAGCCCGTGGCGAGAAATTTTCGGTATAGGCCGTGGGGAATGCTTTTTTATAGCGAGCGTATAATCGGTTAGCGCATTCTTCTCCCACACTATCTGATAGGAGTTGCTGCAAATCATCATTCCAGGTTCGACCTACTTCAATTAATTTGTGTTCAATTTCTTTGAAATCCCACGGAGTTTGATCGTTAGGATCAATGTGGATAATAAATTGAATACGAGCAAGCACCGATTCAGAAAACGTGGTTGTGAATTCAATTTCATCGGAATGAAAACTCTCTTTGAGTATTTTTTCCATTGCAAGACGCAATTCGGTATTAAAGCGATCCTTTGGTACATAGACAAGACAAGATACAAACCGCCTGTATACATCCATACGGGCAAACATGCGGATACGACGCCGTTCTTGCATGTAGTAAATACCCATTGCCATTTCCAGCAGCTCATCCTCTGAAGCCTGTATTAAATCATCACGCGGCAGGGTTTCTAAAATATTGAGCAATACCTTGCCAGCATGTCCGCGCGGATTCAAGTTGGAATTTTTCATTATCAGGGCAACTTTGTGCCGCAGAAAAGGAATGTGTTTGGGGTTTGTATTGTAAGCGGCAGAAGTATAAAGCCCAATAATGCGCAACTCGCCCACCACTTCGCCTTTGCTGTTAAAACGCTTAATGCCAATGTAATCGGTATAGGCACGTCGATGTACGGTAGATTCCGTATTGGTTTTAGACATAACCAGCACGCGCGGGGAAAGAATTAACTCACGCGCCTCTGGCGTCATGGCCGAAATACTGCGGGCACTGGCTTTGCTGATATCAGGACGCAAAATACCTAAACCGGTTTCGGGCAAAGGTTGTAAAATAGTTTCTTTGCCCTTTTTAATGAGCTTATAATCTCGCGTGCCTAAAAAAGTAAAATGGTGATCTTCAATCCACTTTAAAAAAGCAATTGTCTCAGCCGTTTCATCCGGAGAGGGAATAACGGGAACTTGTTCAAGCGCTCCAATCGCCGCATTGACCTTTTCACGCATCAGTTTCCAGTCATTTACTACCGCACGGTTGTCTTCAATTACGCGCTCAAAATTCCGGTGCAAGTCTTCCAATACCGAGGTATCGGTTTGGCGGTCAATTTCAATTAAAATGGCTGCTTCAACGAGGGTATGTTTGTCCTTTGATTCCCCATTGCGTGAAGTGACAGCAATCACAGCCCCCTCTGCATCGCGTTTGACCTGCAAATTCCCCATGTGCATGATTAAATGCGAAACAAGACCCAGCCGGTTGATTACCATGCGTAAGGAATCCACCAAAAAGGGCATATCATCGGTAATTATCTCCACTACCGTATGTGTGGTTTGCCAACCGTGGCGTTCGTAATCAGGGTTATAGATGCGGATTTTTGTTTCGCTTGGTGCGCGATGCGCAATGAGCGACCAAAAATTAATCGCGGCACCGTATAAATCATCGACGTCCCAATCACGTAAATCTTCCAAGGCTACCGTGCCATAAAATTGACGAACAAACTCAGAGCAAAAAGCAACTTGTCCACGACTCATTTTTTGCTGTAACTTTTCAATTACAGCTTCAATGATGAGATCTTTGCCCTCTTCAAATTTATAAGACATTTAATCACCTCAATAGGGAATATATTGGCGCGCATTATATACTTCTCTAAAATAAGTTACAGTGCCAATTGTTTATATTTTGTCATTTTTTTTATTATTCAATGCATACCATTGTATCTATTTTGACCCAATTTGCCAATTCAATTAAATCCGGGTTGGCTACACGAATGCAACCGTGCGAGGCAGGCTCCCCCAACTGCTGCTCATCGGGTGTACCATGGATGTAAATACAGCGTTGTAAACTGTCCATGGAGTTACCTTTATTGCGTCCTGCCTCCAAGCCATCTAACTGCAAAATACGGGTTAAAATCCAGTCCCTTTCCGGGAATTTTTTTGCCAGGGCATCAGAATAGATCTCACCGGTCCATTGACGGCCCACAAACACACTGTGAATTGGGCATTCAAGCCCAATGCGTGAATGAATCCGGTGCCAGCCGCGCGGTGTACACTCACTTCCTTCTTGCTCACCCAATCCTTTTTTTGCAGTGGATATACAATAGGATTTCCAAAAGTTGTCTTGTTCAAAGCATAGCATTTTTTGCAGGGCGGCCGAGATAAAAATGAATTGGGTGGATTTTTTCATGCGTTGATGGCTACCGTTTTAGTGTTTACAAACTCCAATATACCCTCTCGCGACAACTCCCGGCCATAGCCTGATTGTTTAATTCCACCAAAAGGAACTCTGGGGTCAGAAACAACAAAGGCATTCACAAAGCAAAGGCCTGCATCGAGTGAGTCTTGCGCAATCCGCTCGCCTTTGGCCAAATCCCGCGTGAACACCACAGCCCCCAATCCATAAGGACTTTGATTGGCCAAAGCAATTGCATCGGCTTCGTCTTCAGCAGAAATTAGGGCAATTACTGGTCCAAACAATTCCTCGTCAAAGGCGGGCATCCCCTTTCTCACCCCGGTGAGTAAGGTTGGCGGGTAATAAAAACCCGTTCCTGAAGGTATTTTACCCCCCAGCAGTAATTGAGCACCGGCAATACAACTTGCCTGCACTTGTTGGTGCAATACCTCGCGTAAATCCTTTCGGGCCAGCGGGCCTAAGTTTGTTTCCTCTGAAAGCGGATTGCCCATGACGTAATTTGCCATGAGTGCCTTGATTTGGGTTACGAGCGCCTCTTCTATCGATTTAACTGCGATAATGCGTTTTGCAGCAATGCAAACTTGTCCGCAGTTAGCAAGGCGAGACTTCACAATGCATTCTGCCGCGAGTGCCAGGTCAGCATCTTCAAGTACAATATAAGGATCGTTACCGCCTAATTCGAGCACTGTTTTTTTCAAGTATGCTCCTGCAACGGCCGCAACCGAAGCTCCCGCTCGTCCACTGCCGGTTAAAGTCACTGCGGCAATTTTTTCATGGGCAATGGCTGTCGCTGCCAGTGCATTATCCAGCACCAGGTGTTGAAAGAGGTGCTCTGGAAATCCTGCCGCAAGAAATAAGGCTTCTATTTTTTCTCCGCAACCCATCGTAATGGGCGCATGCTTTACAATAATCGCATTGCCTGCCATAACCGTAGGCGCTGCAAACCGAAAAACCTGCCAAAAAGGAAAGTTCCAGGGCATAATGCCAAAAATTACGCCCAATGGGCGGTAACAGACCTTAGTTTTTTTAAACTCGGTTTGAATGATTCTGGGTTCGAGATACTGACTGGCATGGTCTGCATAATGCGCACAAACCAGAGCACATTTTTCGATTTCTGCCTGTCCCTGA
Organism: Tatlockia sp.; assembly: GCA_041659885.1. Classification (GTDB taxonomy): domain Bacteria; phylum Pseudomonadota; class Gammaproteobacteria; order Legionellales; family Legionellaceae; genus Tatlockia. The sequence continues at coordinate 123,379 of JBAZXN010000002.1, read as the reverse complement.
GTCACGGGCTTTCCCATTTCATGCGCCATGAGCACAGCCAACTCTTTCTTTGACTCCCTCATCAAACCGGCAAGTTTTCTCATGCAATCTGCCCGTTGTGTAAACGAGGCTGTTTTCCACACTTCTGCGGTGAGATGCGCGCTTTCAATGCGCGCTGAGAGTTGCGCGACAGTAAGTAAGGGGTATTTCTTAATCAGGGTTTCCGTTGCAGGATTAATGGTTTTTATTGTCATTTTTTTGCCTCGGGTTATTTTGTAAGTGTATCGCAATCGGCTTTAGAAGCAAGAAATATAAAAAATTAATCAATAAGGATTTGTTTGATTCATTTCGAATTATTAATACCAATAGAAATGCATTCAAAAGATGAGTATCCTTGCAGAGAGGTTTTGATTGTTGTTACTATTTTGAAAAACTCTCTTTGCTGTTGTTAAAAATTAGGAAAGCTATGATAAAAAAAATTGCAGGCTATCACCCGGCGCACTATCTTCTGGCCTGGGGTGTCCATGCATTCACAGCAAGTGCTGCTTGTTTTGGGATTCTTACTCTTATTAGCATTTATAAGCACAATTTTGTGCACGCTCTTTGGTTTATGGCCATTGCCGTGGTGATTGATGCCCTGGATGGTACGCTCGCCAGGCTTTTTCGGGTAAAATCCGTTCTTCCCAATATTGATGGCGCTTTGCTTGATAATATTGTCGACTATTTAAATTACGTCATTACCCCCTGCTTTTTTCTTTTTGCCAAACCCAATATGCTGCCGGAAAGCGCTCTGCTGTACTTTATAGTGGCTATTACGATTACTTCTTCTTATCAATTTTGCCAGTCGGATGCAAAAACAGCGGATCATTTTTTCAAAGGCTTTCCCTGTTATTGGAATATTGCCGTGTTTTATATGTTTATCTTCGATACGACAAAAACCACCAACGCCCTCATTTTAACAATTCTATGCCTGTTAATTTTTGTTCCGATCAAATACGTTTATCCTTCTCGTCTGGATTACCTGACCAATTCGAGCGTGTTAAAAATCGTTTTACATGGGTTTTCGATCATTTATGGTATTAGCTCCGCCATTATTCTTTGGAATTACCCTGATGTGAATTCGTTTTGGCTTAGTGTTTCCATTGCCTATGTGATTATGTATTTAACATTAAGTGTGTATCGCACCTGTTCTCCCATTAAAACCGTGCAATAAACGCATAAATGCATTCACTTTTTAGCTGGTTGTAATTAAAATAGCTTTTTTCAATTTGTAGAAGAGGAAGTTCATGTCATTTTTTAAAGCACTCGGATCGGTTTGTATAGTGGCTGCACTGGTGAGTAAGCCATCCCTTGCAAACACCTTCCCGCATGGGTGCGAAGTAACCGGTTTTGGTTTTGATCAAAATCATCTTATCGTTAACCAGACCGGAGCGCAGGCTTTTTATTTAATTCAAAACCGAACCAACTTCCCGATTGAGTTGCAGCGTATCGAAACGCGCGAGGTCTTTATGAGCCCGCCACTTACTGCAAAACTTGATCCCGCAAACTGGGGGGCTTTTGCTTCAGATATTGCCAATTTGCATTTTCAGTGTTTTGTTCGTGAGAATGACGCGGCAGTAACAAAAGATTGTCGGGATGTATTGGAAGTTTGCCAATACCCACGCGTTAAATTTGCGTTAAGTAACATGGGCAATTACTGGGTATCGACAAATAAAACACAGTACGATGCAATTAATGAAGCAGCAAGAAAAGGGATATTATTACGTTGGTAAAACCAAAAATCCAGGATGGATTATTTTTGTTTTGCGGGATAGTGGGAGCTTGTATTTTGCTTTCAGGGCTTTTTTACGGGCCAGCCCAACTTTACTATGTGCTAGGTTCTATCCTGCTATTATTTACCGCACTGCATTTTAAACTGACTTATTTCATGGCACTGGAGCTTATTCTTATTTCAGGCCATGGCGCAATATTGCTTGAATTTAGCAACCACTTGCAAATTGCCCTGCCCATTTTATTGTCCGTGCAATTGCTGTTTTTTTACCTTTTAAGCGGTCAATTGTCCAATGTTTTTCTTGTCGTGGGTATTTCAGGTATTGCCTTACTTTCCATAGGGTTTGCTTATGCCAATCAGTGGGTTTTTTTCTTAGGCAGTATTTCAATTGCCATCTATGCTTTTTATACTGCATACCAAGGAAAGCCAATTACACTGTTGTGGGCTATATTAAATACATTATTTGCGCTAACCGCTGTGGTTAAATTAATTTTTTATTGAAGTATTAAGGAGAGCTTATATGGCCAAAACCCCTTCCACAATGTTACCCCTTGGCACGTTGGCACCCCAATTTTCCTTGCTTGATGTTGTAAGCGGGAACCTGATAAGCCTTAAAAATGCAGTCGGATCAAAAGCCACCGTGATTATGTTTATCTGCAATCACTGTCCTTATGTCAAACATGTGAATGCTGAATTAACAAAACTTGCAAAGGATTACATGCCCGAAGGCGTTAGTTTTATCGCCATCAACTCAAACGATGTAGCCGCCTACCCCGATGATTCGCCAGAAAACATGAAACAGGCAGCACATCGTGAAGGTTATCCCTTCCCTTACCTCTATGATGAAACACAGGAAGTAGCAAAAGCTTATCAGGCAGCTTGCACCCCTGATTTTTATATTTTCAATGACAGATTCGAATTGGTTTACCGAGGACAACTGGATGATTCGCGTCCAGGGAGTCGCCTGGAGGTAACAGGGCTTTCCATTCGTAATGCACTGGATTCTTTATTGGCAAATGAGCCAGTATCCCCCGACCAAAAGCCGAGTTTGGGCTGTAACATTAAATGGAAAAATTGAGCTGAGACGCAGATGACTTCATCGCAAAAAACAAGTGACGTTCGATGGTTTATTATTCTTAGTGATGGCACCATCGCATTAAAGCATGACAATACCTTGCCAGGCAGTCTGGATATTCCCTCGCTTGAAACCGATTTTTTAAGGCATTTTAATTTAGGGGAAATCAATGGGATCGCTTATTTTTGTGCGGAGCTTAATCAGGATACCTGCTTAACGAGCATGCGCAGTTTTTCCTTACGCCAGGGTTTATCTTTAGTAAGCGATTTTGAGTATGGGTTAGCGGTGAAAGCCTACTCCCTTATCCAATGGGACAAAAACCACCAGTTTTGCAGTCGCTGTAGTGCGCCTACCCAACGACCTGAAAAACCCTTTGTGCGCGTTTGCCCCCATTGCAATCTGCATTTTTTCCCTCGTATTTCACCTTCCATTATTGTATTAATTAGAAAAAATGACCAACTGTTAATGGCTAGAAGTCCTCATTTTTTACCGGGGATCTATGGACTGATTGCAGGCTTTGTGGATGCAGGCGAGAGCCTTGAAGAGGCAGTGCACCGCGAAGTAGAAGAGGAAGTGGGAATCACTATAAAAAATCTGTGCTATTTTGGTTCTCAACCCTGGCCCTTCCCCGACTCTTTAATGGTAGCGTTTACTGCCGACTACGAATCCGGTGAGATTAGCATTGATCAAGAAGAAATCGTGGAGGCAGGCTGGTATCGCTTCGATAAGTTACCGGGAAGACCCTCTACTTCAATCAGCATTTCATCGGCCTTAATTGATGATTTTATCCGTTCTTGTCAATCCTTTTACCCACCACTCTGATCCTTACTTGATCTTACGAGCTAATTTGCGATAAAATATTGCACAATAAGCCCATTACTTAAGAAACCAATGCCCTATCTTTTTAACCCACACCGCCATGTCAAAATTTGGATATCTACGAATTCCTCCGTTTTTTTAAATCTTGTGAACCAGCTAAGATTGGTTCGCATACGAGCAATTAACCCGCATGATCAAATTCATTTGATTTACGATGCGCTGTTGTTAACGCCTAAGGCCGTGCAGGAATTATCCATTTTTTGTAATAAACACAACATCATCTTTCTTGACGTACATTCTGAAATTTTTCCTCACTGCCACTCAATCGAAGAACACCATTTGATCAAGGTGTATCAAGACGAGATGTGTCATTTGAACGAGGGGGGAAACGTAGCCGTTGGTAGTGATATTTTACGTTGGTTAAAACCAGTCTACACCTTAGGCACTTACAGCGATTTTGATACAACCGTTGATACCCGTAAGTTACCCGATACGGTTGCGGTAAACGGCGCTTTTTTGTTAAATATTGGAAGCGTACAACAAAGTACTCCCACGTTCTATGAGTCGGTGACTGTTACGAATGACCTTTTCGCTGTGGTCTCTCCAGACAACGCAGAGCCACTTATAAAACAAATTCAAACCGCAATGTACAATGCCTGCACCAGGCCGATTGCACAATTCAGGATATATTCCAATTTGTGGAAAGCCAATATTCAAGCGGATTTTCCCGATTTTATGAAACCATTCTCTGATAATCTCATCCCATTTTTGGCGCCACTTAGACGGTTGGGCAGAATTAATCAAGGCCAGGTTCGTACTGCGCGCGAATTACGAGCCAAAATACTGGAGCAAACCAAAGACAACACCATCTTTTGTAATGCCAGAGAAAAAAATTTGCAAACATTGGCTGCAACGATTAGAGAGGACAATCCAACAAGCCCATTAATCGCTTTGTCGGACGAGGAATTGATTACCACCGTTCGTGAGCAAGCAAGACATGAAAATTTAAAAAACACCGTTACGTTCACTACAGGGCCAGACTTACTGAATACTCAAGTGTTTACCCAATTCATTTATCCAAACGCAGAAACTATAGAAAACGAACGGGCTCCCAATGCCTTTGTTTCTTATGGATTAGATAAAGCGTTTAGATCTTTTCAAAGCGTTCCTTTTCATGCAACGCTGGAACAAATGAAATGCTTACGTACAAATACGCTTGTTGAAAAAAATGATTGCTCCTGGCTTAAAAAGGGGCAAGATGCGATTGCGCTGAGGGAAGTTAAAATAAAAGCAGCCACTCGATGCCTTCAACGGTTTTTTAAGCAACATAAAAATAAAAAAGAAGTTGTAATTGAGCCCTTTCAACCCAGCCTCTAAGTCATCCTCTGCCGCTCCCTGTCTCAGGCACACTGCCATTAAGTTAAGCCCGTCATCCCTCGCTGCGCGAAGGATGACGGAAGTTCAAAATCCTTAACTTAATGGCAGTGCTCTGTCAGGTAGAGGATCAAGGTATTAGCGAAGCGTGCATGCCTCGTCCTGTGGAGTTATAGAGTGAAGTGTTTTTAATGCGCTCTCTAGCCTTGCATTTGGCATTTTGTGCAAACGCCCTTCCGGATCGCATTCCAGTAATACATCTGTGCGGTATGAAAGTGGAATTTTTTTGCATAATACATCGAGATACTGCGTATTTTGGTTTAAATTTCTTTTAATCAGTTCAACTACGATGTGTTTAAAAAAGTCTTCCTTTTTATCGTATGGGAGGTATTTGCAAACAACATCCATGACTAAACTAGTTGAAGCTAAATCGTATTCCAGGCGAGCGATTAGGGTTTCCTGGCTTAACCTTTCATTATAATACTCAGGTAAATTCAATAAAAAGGATAAAAACTCCTCATTTTCACTCCCTATTGCGAGGGAGAAGAGGGTGCCACAGGGTACGTATTTTTTGTTAGCCCAATCTTCAATGTGTAAATATTGATCGAGGTATTCAAGGCATTGACATTGAGCTTTATTCGAGTACGTTCTTTCACGCATCCCTTATCCGCCGTGTCTGGCTAGGCGTCGGAGAGTTCAAAATCGGTACTGAGATCCAATGCGCTAGCTTGATTAACAGGTTTCTCGGTGGGTGACGATAATTTTGCTTCAAATAGTTTACCCTGCTTAATAAACTCAGGCGTTGAGGCATAAAGCCAACTCACCAGTGGGTCAAATTTAGCGTACAATTGGGATTCGCGTGAATATTGCTCATGGGGAAGCGAGGTCACGTTAATCACTAACATAATGAGGGCTACAATAAAAACACCACGGACAAACCCAAACCCCATGCCAAGCAGGCGATCCATTCCACTTAAACCCGAACGCTTGATGATAAAACCCAATAAGGCATTCGCAATACCGCCTGAAATAAGGATTGCAAGCATCACTAAAATAAAGGCGCTAATTTTTAAGGCTGTTTTGTCGTGAATAGTCGATTGTAAAAAGGGTTCCAGTGCTTCTGAATATTGAAATGCAATCCAGATTGCTGCAATCCAGATGCAAATGGCAATTAACTCTTTAATAAAGCCTCGAAACAAACCGGTTAAAACCGATAAGGCAATAACTGCCAGAATACTTAAATCGACCCAATGCATTGCTAACCCTGACCTTTTGGCACAATCATTCCTCTAATCTGCATTGCGCTGGCTAGTTGCCTTTGTAAAACCTGCGCTTGCTCTTTTTTAGCCACCTTACCGACAATAACCTTATAGCGCATGCCCTCGGTTGTCACCACTCTGTTGTAGCTTGCAGGATACCCCTTGCTTTTTAAACGGGAAATTAAAGACATGGCATTCTCTTGTTTGCTAAAAACAGCGAGTTGGATTCCATAGCCCGCACGCGCAACCGTGCTTCGAATAATAGCTGGCTTGGTAATAACTCGCTCTTTTTTAACAATGCGCGCATTTTTTGCAACAACGGGCGCTTTAGGTGCATTGGGGAAGGGAATTCCTCGCGCAATTCGATGCACTACCGTAACAGGAGGGGTCGATTTACCAGACAATAACTGCGGCTCTTTCTCGAGTTCTGAGGTCAGCACTTGCGTCTGCTGACTTAACGGTTCTGCTTTGGCAACCCTTGGAAAGTCTTCTTCTTTACTTACCTCAGGCAGTTCGACTCTTGCCAGTTTCACCTGCGAAAACAGCGCTTTTTTTTCTGTCATCGCTACATCGGGTTGAATTGGTTTGGGCGGTAATTCCACCGAAACATTAACATTCCCATCCAACCTTTGACTGGATTTTTTCATAATAGCCGGGGCAAAGATAGCCGCTATAGATAAGATAACTGCAAGACCTATAAGTCGGTGTTTGACCTTCTCATCAAGCACTAGTTTCATCAAATCTCCTTGTTAAGTACATGTCATTTCAAACCGTGTTGAAAACAGAGCAGCTTAGGCTTCAAACGGGTAATTTGTCAACCAAAGTCACTTGTTGCAAAACCTCTCCTACCGTCACAAAAGAACCATACACTACGATAAGATCACCCGATTTAGCCTTTATTTCGGCTGACTGATAGGCTGAAAAAGGACTAGTATAACAAATTGGATCGAGGTTGTACAAATTAAACGCGCCCCTTAACTGCGCCTGGGAGGCTGCGCGCTGGGTATTTAACAGAGCTGGATACCAATAGTCTATACAATCTCGAAGGGGTGCTATCAAGCCGGGAATATCCTTGTCTTTTAGAGCAGAGAAAACCGCATGCACACGCCCCGTTTTAGGGTAATTATTGATAAAATGAGCAAGATAGGAGGCGGCTTGCGGATTGTGTGCAACATCAAATAAAGTAGTTACTCGACCGCGAATTACCTCCAATCGGCCGGGAAGATACAATGCCTGCATGGCTCTTATAAGATGATTCGGTAAAACGGGCAGCTGTTTTTGCAAAAGCAGACTAGCCACCACTGCCGCCGTAACTGAATTAGGGTGAAGTGATGGCTTTGGCAAGAGGGTTTCCCGGCCTTCAAAAAACAGAGATAATTGGGCATCCTCTATTCGGTAATGGTATTCTTTCCCAAGGTAAGAACAAATAGCCCCGATGCGCTCCGCTTCCGAGGTTATACTGGCAGGCGGGTTGTGGTCTGCATAAATACAAGGCTTTCCTGATCTTAAAATCCCTGCTTTTTCAAAACCAATAGCGTTTAAGGTATTGCCTAAATAGTCCTGATGATCAAAATCAATCGTGGTAATAATTGCCAAATCAGCAGAAACAATATTTGTTGCATCAAGCCGTCCACCTAAACCCACTTCAAGAATAATCAAATCCAGCGCGAATTGTTTAAAGTGCCACAACGCCGCAAGGGTTGCCATTTCAAAATAGGTGAGCGCAATTGCTCCCCTGCCCGCTTCTATGGCTGCAAAAGCCTGACATAAATCGGCATCGCTGATTGATACGTGATTGATGCGGATGCGTTCATTAAAATGCAACAGATGCGGTGAAGTATAACTTCCAACCTGAAACCCTGCCGTGGTATAGATTGCCTCAAGCGTTGCAACAGTCGAGCCCTTTCCATTGGTTCCCGCAACGCTGATGACCGTAGCGTCAGGCTGTAACAACGCCATGTTTTGGGCTACTTCTCTGATACGTGCCAATCCCAGTTGAATTTCCTGTTGGTGGCGGTTTTCAAGGCAGAACAGCCAGTCTTTCAACTCCCAATGGTTATTCATCGCCATGAGAAGGCACGCGATGCGCTAGTTTAGCGATAATTTCTGCTACCGTATCGCGCAGATTTTTACGCTCCACAATCATATCAATATGGCCATGCTCTAGCAAAAATTCACTGCGTTGAAACCCCTCTGGCAGCGTTTGCCGCACAGTTTGCTCAATCACACGGGGGCCTGCAAAACCAATTAAGGCATTGGGTTCTGCAATAATAATATCCCCCAGACTGCCAAAGCTTGCAGACACCCCACCCATGGTAGGATCAGTCAAGACCACAATGAAAGGTAAACCGGTCTCTGCAAATTTAGCCAATGCCGCTGCCGTTTTAGCCATTTGCATTAAGGAAAATAAACCTTCCTGCATCCTCGCTCCGCCGCTTGCAGTAAAACAGATGTAAGCCCTTTTTTCTGCCGTTGCTGCATTGACAGCCCGTACAAACTTTTCACCCACGGTAGCCCCCATGGAACCACCCATGAAGTTAAATTCAAAGGCACTGACAACCACCGGTTGTTGTTGCAACTTTCCTTTCATCACAATGATTGCTTCTTTTTCACCCGTCGCTTTTTGCGCCTGGATTATGCGGTCTTTATAACGCTTTGAGTCTTTGAATTTCAAGCGATCGATAGGCTCCAGATGCCCTGCAATTTCTTCTTGACAAGATTCATCCAAAAATTGCGCAAGACGCGCTCTGGCTGTGAGGCGATGATGGTGGTTACAATTGGGGCACACGGAAAGATTTTTTACCAATTCAGAGCGATACAGGACCGAATTACAGCCCAAACACTTGACCCAAAGGCCTTCGGGAACGCCTTTCTTTTGCGATGTCTCGGTTCTGATCTTCGATGGTAATAGTTTTTTCAGCCAACTCATAAAAAGAATCCGTTAATTTTTAAACCTCCGAGTATACCCTAAATAGGCATCCTCGTAAAAAAGAATAAAGTTTTTGATTTTTTTGCCGTTAAAAGGGGTATCAAATCGCGCCTATGGGAGCATCATGAAGCGCTTCTACCTGAGTATAATAACAACAACATTGCTCGTTTTATTTACCAATGCCTGGGCTGTTGCACGGTTTGCCGAGAAGCTCTGCACTGATCCTGATTATTACTGCATACGAGTCAACCCGCATGAAAGCTGGGAAAACTTGTTTCCAAACCAGGACACCCGAGACATTGTGCGCCGGATTAATCGTATGAATATACGTCTTCAGACAGGAATGGTTATTGCCATCCCTAAAAACCTCGACAGGCTGACTATTTACGATGTGTCTCCCTTCCCACGGTATATTGAAAAAAGTGGGGAAAAAACCATTTATGTCAGCCAGGAAAAACTCGCTTTTGGAGCCTATGATGAAGAAGGCGAGTTAATGTGGTGGGGGCCTATTTCTTCAGGCCAGGATGTGTGCAAGGGCGTCATTGGCGGTTGTACCACGCCCACTGGAGACTACCGCATCATTCGTAAACAGGACTACGATTGCATTTCCACGGCCTTTCCAAGGCGTGCAGACGGCGACAATGGCGGCGCTGAAATGCCCTTTTGCATGCATTTTTTCAGGGGGTTTGCCCTGCATGGCAGCGAAGAGTTGCCCGGATTTCGAGCCAGCCATGGCTGCATTCGCCTTTTTACCGAGGATGCACGCTGGCTCAATGAAGAGTTTGTTGATTTGCCAAGTGGCGGAGGGAAAGGGACTCGCGTGGTTATCGATTCAGTGAACAACAAACGGTATTCTGATGAAAGTGCTGCCAACCAATTTCCTCAGGAATAGCGCTACAGGCTTTTGTTGGGCCAAGGCGCATAGCCGTCAGGCTATGGGTCAAGGCCCAACCTTTTTACGGCTTCACTGCAACATTGAAAAGGAGCCTTTTATGCCCTGTGAAGCCAGACGAATTCGCAAATTATCCGACATTTTTCTATTGGCGAAAGGCCCGACTTTCACCATATAACGCCGCCCACGCTTTTCTATCGATACAGGAGAGGGAGTGATCTTTTTTAATTTAACTTGCAGTCCTTTTGCCAATTGTTCAGAACTAAACGCGCCTGCTTGCAAATAATAATGCGCAACCTGTTTACCCACCGTGAGCGCTTCGATTTCAACAGGAGCTGTTCCCTTGGGATACACGCCAAGTTTTGTCGCAGCAGCAAAAGAGAGATCAATTACGCGGTCACTGTGAAAAGGGCCCCTGTCATTTACTTTAACAATAGCCACCCGCCCATTGCTAAGATTTTTAACCTTAACATAGGTAGGTAAAGGCAGCGTTTTGTGGGCTGCGGTCATTGCGTACATGTCGTATTTATCGCCGCTTGAAGTGCGTTTCGAGTGAAATTTGGTACCGTACCAGGAAGCAATGCCGCGAATTTTGTATCCACCAGCACTTTTCATAACATTATAAACCCGCCCATCCACCGCATAGGAATTAGGATTGCCATACCGGCTAAACGGCTCTTTTTTGGGTTTTACTTCTTTAAACACAACCGGAATTGGACCTGGTGGCGCTCCATCCTGTGTGATGGGTAAGCGGGTTTTGGGGGCCGAACTCGCTACAGGAGTAGCGTTTTGCGTGGTACAGCTTGTTACAAGCGCTGCGAGAAAAAAAATTAAAAAATAATGCATTGTTCTCCTCATATCATCCTTTTCACACAAAATCTGCGTTTAACGGTTGTGATTTTTCACTACGCTACGATTAAAAAGAAGGAATAGCAAGTTTTTTCCGCTGTAAAAAGCCAAATGGGGTATCAAAAAAATTAGCTGATAGGCGGTGTGGTTCATGCGTGGTTGTGTTAATATAGCGGGATTTTGTAATAATGAGCATAAAAACCATGAAGTTACCTTTTTCTCCCAAACAATTTCTCCTGATTGCGTTGATGCTTAAATCCAGTCTTTTTTATGCAAGCGCGGGGACTTTACCCAGTGCCTCTTTATCCGGCAGCATTCCTGCTGCAACGGCTCCCGTTGCCAACAAACCCTTAATAACCCCTTCTCCGCCGTCGCTTAATGCAAAATCGTATATCCTGATTGATGTAAATAGCGGCAAAATCATCGCAGAAAAAAACAGCGAGGAAAAACTCCCTCCCGCCAGCTTAACGAAAATGATGACCCTCTACGTGGTTTCCAATGCCTTGCACAATCAGCAAATCCACTTAACAGATAATGTGCATATCAGCCGTGAAGCCTGGAAAATAGGCGGTTCGCGCATGTTTGTTAAGGAGGGGCAACAAGTCTCTATTGAAGATCTGCTTAAAGGCATTATTGTCGACTCCGGTAACGATGCCTGCGTTGCCATGGCGGAACACCTGGGCGGAAGTGAAGAGGGTTTTGCCGAAATTATGAACCACCAGGCTCAGTTGCTCGGCATGGCAAATAGCCATTTCACAGACAGCACTGGCCTGCCGGACGCAAACTTGCACACAAGTGCTAAAGACCTGGCCATTCTGGGGCGTGCGCTGATTAATAATTTCCCACAATATTACCATTGGTATAAACAAAAATGGTTCACCTACAACGGCATTCGACAACCAAACCGCAACCGGCTCTTATGGCGAGATAGCCAGGTGGATGGGGTAAAAACAGGCCACACAAACGATGCAGGCTTTTGCCTGGTTTCCTCAGCCAAACGCGACAACATGCGTTTGCTAGCCGTGGTAATGGGGTCGCCTACTGAATCAGCTCGTGCCGATGACAGCGAGCGGCTACTCAATTACGGCTTTCGTTTTTTTGAAACCCATCAATTGTACAAAGGCGGACAAACCATTAAAGAAATGCCAATTTATAAAGGACAATCCGATAAACTGGCGGTAGGAATGCGGGAAGATCAATTTATCACAATCCCTGCTGGTCAATACCAACGCTTAAGCATCACGACTTCCGTGCCTAAAAATTTACAGGCTCCCCTTTCAAAAAATGATAAAATAGGTGATCTTATCATTCACTTTGACAATACAGTGATGGGTAACTACCCTCTTTATGCATTGGAAGATGCGCCTGCAGGCGGAATTTTTACTCGCATGAAAGATGCGGTTCGGTTAAGCTTTGCAAATTGGTTTAGTTCTTGACACCTGTCTTCAAAGCACAAAGAACCAAGTTAACCCTTTGCCTGTTCTTTTATGCTGCTAGAGAATCCGCATGGGATATGCCACGCTTCTTTTTAGCAGCATTGAGAAATAAATCCCGATCTATTAGGAGAATATCATGACCGATAAAACATCCTTAATTGAGTTTCCCTGCCATTTTCCCATCAAAATAATTGGGACTAATACCGCACTTTTTGCGCAAGAGATTGCTGAAATAGCACGCCGTCACTTTCCTGACCTTGCAGAAGATGCAATCGGTTGCCAGGAGAGCCAGAAAGGGAATTATTTATCGATTACGGTAACTGTCTTTGTGAGCAATCAACAGATGCTGGACGCACTGTATCAGGATTTAACCGGACATCCTGACATCAAGATGGTGTTGTAATGATTGTTCAGCACTTAGGCTTGAAGCCCTACCTTGAAACCTGGGAAAGGATGAAAGCATTTACTCTTTCGCGTACAGAGCAGACAAAAGACGAGTTATGGTTGCTTCAGCACCCGGCAGTTTACACACAAGGTCAGGCAGGAAAACCCGAACATATATTAAACGCTATGCATATTCCCGTTGTGCAAAGCGACCGGGGTGGACAGGTAACCTACCACGGGCCAGGCCAATTGGTTGGGTACGTTTTAATGGATATCGCAAGAAAACAACTTGGAATCCGCGCCCTGGTAAGCCAACTTGAGCAAACCATTATTCAGGTATTGGCGCATTTTAAGATTAACGGCTCCATTCAGTGTGGCGCGCCTGGTGTATATGTTGATCGTAAAAAAATTGCCTCTATTGGCTTGCGAGTCAAGAACGGCTGCACCTACCATGGCATTGCACTGAATGTGTCAATGGACTTGACTCCCTTTAACGGCATTAACCCCTGTGGATTTGCCAAGCTTGAAATGACAAAAATTAGCGATTTTATTTCCGATGTAACCCTGGAGGAAGTCTCTGACTTGTATGCTAAAACCTTCCTTTCTCACTTCAATCCTTGAGAAATCATGCATCTATTCACCGACTATATTCAACCGTTAATCTTCTGGCTAGAACAGCATCCTCACCTTGCGCTGTTAATTACGTTCCTGATTTCATTTGCTGAATCGTTAGCTATTATTGGCAGCATCATCCCTGGCTCAGTGACTATGACAGCCATTGGCATTCTGGCAGGTTCAGGCGTAATGCGCATTGATTTAACCTTTATAGCGGCTATCCTGGGTGCGGTTGCAGGCGATATTGCCAGCTATCTGCTGGGCTATGTTTATAGCGACAAACTGCCAGGAATTTGGCCTTTTCGGCGCTATCCCACCTGGCTTTACTATGGGAAAGAGTATTTTGGCAGGCACGGTGGAAAAAGCGTGTTGCTTGGGCGATTTGTAGGGCCGTTGCGCTCCATTATTCCTGTTATCGCTGGAATGATGCGCATGAATAAATGGCGCTTTATCATTGCAAATGTGATTTCCGGCGTAATTTGGTCTGTTCTTTATGTTATGCCTGGCGTATTAATAGGCGCTGCAAGCAGCGAATTATCTCCTGAAGTGGCCACTCGGCTTTTTGTGTTAATTCTAGTGCTGCTGGTTTCAGTCTGGCTTATGAGTATCACCCTGAGTTGGCTTTTTGTGCGGCTCAACCGGTTTTTACGCAGTAGTTTGCATGCGTTTTGGTTGCGATCATCAAAAAACCCCTGGCTTGCAAAATCAATGCAATTTTTAACGCCTGATTTTGAAGCCAACCATTATGCCACTGCGGCCTTGATTATTCTTTTTGTACTCAGCACATTTTTCTTTGTGGTTTTGACAGTGCAAGTGTATTTTGGAACGGGGCTTGCTCTGTTAAACCAGCCTATTTTTCTTTTTTTACAAAGCCTGCGAACCCATGCTTTTGATGTGTTTTTTACGCTCGTTTCGGAAGGAATGAGTCCCATAACCTTAATTACTTTAGTGTTGTCTATTCTGTGCCTGACGCTTTATTACCGTGATCAGCGCGCACTTGCCTATTGGTTGAGTCTTAATATAGCTTGCGCCCTCATTTTAATGTCGGTGCAACTTTTAATTCCAACCCAGGAGCCACCACGGTTTGCCAACATGGTAAGCGCAAGCTCTTTTCCTATACCCGCACTCACTTTTGCAACGGCTTTGTTTGTTTCTTTAGTATTTTATATTAACAAATATACCCCAATACGATTTAAATATTTTATGAAAACCATTTTAGTTACCTGTTGGTTTCTGGGCGGATTATCCTTTCTTTACCTTGGTGAGAATTGGTTTACCGACTTTTTGGGGGCCTGCCTTTGCGGTTTGGCGATTAGTCTTTTACATTGGCTTTTTTTCAGGCGTTACGCGGGCAGGCAAATTACCAGGCCTTATGCCGCATGGAGTATTATTTTTTTACTGTTGGGTGCAAGCAGTGCGTCTGCCTTGTTAAATTTTAATAATAGGCTGCGCGAGCATCAACCTTATGTTGCTCAATACGTCTTCACTGATGCATTATGGTGGAATCAGCAGAAACCGTTACTCCCTATTTACCGCACCAATCGCATTGGACGTCGCATTAGTTTGTTTAATATCCAATATGCTGGGAAATTAAATCTACTGGAAGAAGCATTAACCGCATACGGTTGGCAAAAACAAACTGATTCGCTCTTTGACTCCCTACTAAAACGCGTAAGTGGCGAAAAAAGCGTGCCCGAGCTTCCTTTGGTTGCGCAACTGTATTTAAATAAAAAACCAGTTCTTGTAATGAGTTACGAACCTGGCAATGGGTTGCCCACCCAAATATTAAGAATTTGGCGCTCTAATTTTCATCTTCAACATTTCCCTCAACCGATTTGGCTTGGTTCCGTTCATTCGCGCATGGTGTTGAACTCAAACCAGCCGGTGAAAACCTTGAAAACGCTGGATGCATTAATTTATGTGAAAGGCGCACTCGCTGGATTTCCTGTTAGAGAGCTGCCATTTCCTGCCAGAGTAAGTCAGCAACGCTTGCCAGCGGAAGTGTTGCCTCTTCTGCTTTTAATTCGAGAACCCCATCAAAGGGAACCCAAGAAAGAGTAACAATTTTACTTCGGTAAGTGGTGAGTTAAGCGCAGCTATTGCGAAACTTTTTTACCAACGCTAAGATAAAAAATATTGCCTGCTCTGATTTTGTAAGATCACGGGTATATACCCAAAAAACTTCAAAATGCTAGGTTTTGGACGACTTGATTTTTGCGCCTCCCGTTCAGAAAAAAACGAGTAATAGCAATCCTATTGCGAGTTTTTTTCTGAACGGGAGGCGTGAAAAGCAATAGACTAAAAATAGCATTTTGAAGTTTCTTGGGTATAGATAGGGAGTCCATTACAATACACCCGCTCCCTGACCTCCAGAGCGTATTTTTAAAGTTTTGACAGAAACGAAAAAGTGAGAAATTGAGTCTGAATTTTTGGTCATTCGAGGCGAATAGCGAGACTATCTAACGAGAATGAGCGTAAATTCAGACCAATTTATCGCTTTTGCAGCCTGACAATAACTTTAAAAACACGCCCTAGGTAATCCAAAAAAATTTGCACAAATAATGGGAGTAATATCCCGTTCAGCCTGAAGAGCCGCTTTAGTGGAGTCTCAGGTCAAACGATCCAGGTAAAGACTGGAACCTGGCTGGTCAAGTTTTGTGGAAAATCCTTAGGGCCAGAAGCACTGCCATTAAGTTAAGGATTTTGAGCTTCCGTCATCCAGAGCAACGCGAAGGATCTCCGCGCCAGATACGGTCATAGCTTGACGGCTATGCAGGCACGGTGCCAGCATCAGGAGATCCTTCGCGTTGCTCTGGATGACGGGCTTCGCTTAATGGCAGTGAGGGCCTGCGTGAGGTTTTTCAAACCTTTCCCTTATCAACACAGAATGAAATAAAAGGATTAATACAATGATGAGTTTTCTGGAAGCAATCCATACCTTGTTCCCTATTTTTGGCATTTTAATCCTGGGGTTTGGTATCCTGTCGCAACGAAAAAATTATATTATTTTGGCATTGTGGCTAAGCCTCATTGCTTTATTCTTGCATTACCGTGCATCAGGTGGCGAAATATTAGGTAGTTATTTTAACTATTCCCATGCAGCAATTTACTCACTTAATCTGGTTGTTCTTGTCGTTGCACTCTTGTATTTGCTATTAAACGCTTCAAAAGGAATGTCCAGTAAACTATTACGCTTGGGTTCGGCGCTTTTCTCAGCTGGTTTAATTACGGGCTCGGCTCTTTTACTGGTTAATCTCTGGGTAAATGCCAGCTTCGTTGAAAATCGTCTGGCAGGTACGCCTATTTTGCAAGTCGCGGCATTTAATAAACAAGCCTATTGCGGTTATAAATACATATTTTACAAAGTAGGCGCTGATAATAAAGTGCGATTTATGTGCCCTAACCATTATGGGCTAATGCCTTCCATCGGACGGCTTGATTCTGCACCTGCTTATGTAGTAAAGCAATTGCCTAATCAATTTCAAACTAAATTTACAAATGAGAGATAGCCAGTACCCTTTCCATTTTAGTTTTGAGGCTGGCATGTTGACAATGAATTTGGTTTATTGTAAATAAGAAAATAGACTACGTTACATTGTACGTGGTCGTCTGCTTGCCCATAACAAACAGGAAATTTTCTAAACTAATGCGAAATATTCTATTAACGCTATTATTTTTTATCCTGACACCAACGTACAGTATGGGGCCTAAACTCAATTGGGATAATGCAGTTGACAAAGCAATTTCAAGGTATGGCTTACCTACAGAGCCCCAACTCATGAATTACTTCACGAATGCCCATGTGGCCTACCCCCCCAAAGAAGTGGCCTTGCTAGCCTTTAAAAAAGAGCGGCATCTTGAACTTTGGGCAAAAAATGAAAATCAATCCTGGCGTCATGTCCACACTTACCCCTTGACTGCCTTTAGTGGGCGCTTAGGCCCCAAATTAAAAGAAAGCGATGGCCAAATACCCGAAGGAATTTACCGGCTCACTACCTTTAATCCCTTTAGCAGCATGCACCTGTCTATGATGATTAATTATCCCAATCATTTCGACAAGCTACAAGCCATTAAGGACGGACGAAAACAGCTTGGCAATAATATTTTCCTGCATGGCAAAGCCTTGTCTGTAGGGTGTCTTGCGGTAGGCGACAGAGCGATTGATCAGCTTTTTTTACTTGCACGACGGGTAGGCTTAGGCAATGTCCAGGTCATTATTGCACCGAATGATTTGCGTCACAGTAAACCTGCTACCTCAAATTTTGCACAACCCCGCTGGCTACCAGACTTGTATAAACAAATTGGAATGGCATTGAATCGCTTCCCCCGAAGAAAAATTACCTAGCCTGCTTTTAGCCTTAACCTTAAATCACAATAACCGTCGTTGTGAGCAACGTGAAGCAATCCAGTCCTAAAGCTAATTGGCCTTCAAGACGGGATTGCTTTGCTAATCGCAAAGACGGTTATTCTGTTTTTAAAGCGGGTGATTACTCATGTTCAGGTGAAACAACAAATATCCCCGGTGCATTTCGTAAATACTCATTGTAGTCCATCCCGTATCCGAAGATAAAATGATCATCTACCTGTAAGCCTACAAAATCGGCGTTTTTTAATCCGTTTGGAACCCGCTTATGGTGTTTGTCCACTAAGACTGCACTGTAGATTTCTGAAGCCCCCATTCGCGTTACTTCTGCGATAATGGCAGCCAGAGTGACCCCGCCGTCCAGAATGTCATCGACCACTAAAACCGTTCTGTCTGCCAGATTTAGGCTTGGTTTAACTTTCCAGAACAATTCTCCGCCCTTGATTTCACCGCGGTAGCGGCTAGCGTGGACATAATCTACTTCCAAAGGGAAATCGAGACGTGGTAGTAAATTACCCATGGGAACCATTCCGCCAATCATGACACACAGCAGGATTGGATTTTTGTCGTGGAGCTTTGCATGAATATTAATTGCCATGCGATCGAGCGCTGCTTCTACCTCTTTGGTGGTATATAGACAGGTGGATTTTTCATAGACTTCTTTAATTTTACTTGGAATTGACATGAGAGCCCCTAAAACACTAAATTAATCTTTACGCTTACCGGAAACGGGAAACAAGCTTACTTTACCCTCTTCTTTCGTTTTATTATGAACCTTCGCAACCCCTTGTTTGCTCACTTCATCTATACGAAAAACTGCATGCATGGGGATAAACATGCGCTTTACACTACTAAACTCAACCTTGAGACGTTCCTCGGAGGGGTCAACAACTAAGGAGCTGTTCTCTCCAAAGACAAACCCTTCCACCTCAAGAAAACCAAACATCTCGCTCTCAGCTACTTTTTGCGCGTAAATTTCATACGTTACATCCTGATTTGCAAAAGTTATCCGATATAGCGTTTCTTTGGACATGAAAATTAACCTTAAAAAAAATCAGACTGCATTATACCGAATACTAGCTAAATTACTCAAATTTGTTTCATTTTTTTTAATTGCAATCAGGGACTGTTGTGATTTGGGGTTGCGAGGCAAAACCACATGTCAAAACGCCCTGGCGGCTGGCTGCAAACTTCCGTTTCCATTCCAGGCGGTGTTATTTAGTGGATTTAAGATAAAATTCGGTTGAATTGCTTGGTATTTTTGCAAAACCAGGCAATAAAACCCTGCTGGAGCGGGTGAAATAATTTTACCCAATTCATTCAGAACGTTCAGTTTATCCATCCATTTTTTAGAAGAAAGCGGTGGAATATAATAAAAAGTTGAGAGATGGCATTGCACATACCCACGGTGCAAAAAGGCGCGTTTAAGGAGTAACAACGATCTGGGTTTTGCAGCCAAGTGCCCATAACAGGACAACCTGCGCAGTTGAATAGCAAATCCCCAAAGGCTTAAAGGGGTTACCCCAAAAAAAATCACATGGCCCATCGGCTTTAGAACCCGGTCAATTTCATCAATGGGTGAGTCGCTTTTTGTGAATGCTTCCATCACTAAGGGAGCAACAATGCAATCGACACTGTTTCTTTCCAATGGAAGTTGATTAAATGCGGTAATCACCGTGCTGGATTGATTTAAATAAGGAGCCGCACACCATTTATGATTGAAATGGAGATCGTGAAGCCAGGAAAGCTCTCCACCTAGCTGCAAAAGGACTTCTCCACGGAGTAAATCCTTTAAATGGTTTAGTTCAGAAGTAAAAAAATGCCCCACCTCAACGCCTTGAGCTGAACGAAACCAGGCATCGAGTGAGCGAAACCGGGTTTTCTGCGCATCCAACGACAAAATTGACCCCTCAAGGTAACCAACGATTTTTTTTCATCATAGCTTATTTCTTCTGGCAAGTCTTGCAAACTAATTGCTTTCAATGGCTTTTTTATCTATAGTAAGCAAAACAAAAAGGACAATTTACGGATATGCCAACAACAGCAAGCGGGCAAGGAGCGTATGGAATTATCCCGCTTAATAACCTCCTTGATCAATTCCATGTGTTTGATCACCACGTTCAGGAAAAAGACCTTTCTTTTTTATCACAAGACGCCCCCGTTTCACTTAATGATAACGATGCACCTATAATCAAATTTATGAATCAAATTTTGATTGAAGCAATCCAGAAAGGAGCCTCTGACATTCATTTTGAACCCTACGAAAATCAATACCGCATCCGCTATCGCCAGGATGGCTTACTGACCGAAGTTGCAGCATTTACATTAAACTTATCCAATCGAATCAGCTCCAGGCTTAAAGTAATGGCAAAACTTGATATCGCAGAGCGAAGGCTTCCGCAAGACGGTCGATTTCAAATGAAATACCAGGATCAACGCATCGATTTTAGAGTAAGTACCTGCCCAACCATTAATGGCGAAAAGGTAGTCGTTCGCCTTTTGGATACTGATTTAACGCATTTGGCCATCGATACACTCGGGTTAAATCCCTTGCAAAAAGAATGCTTCTTAAGCCATTTACAAAAACCGCAAGGGCTTATTCTCGTAACAGGCCCCACCGGAAGCGGCAAAACAGTTACCCTTTATACTGCGTTAAAAATTCTAAATACCATCGATAAAAACATTTCAACAGCGGAAGACCCGGTCGAAATTAAACTACCAGGCATTAACCAGGTCAATATCAATCCAAAATCCGGGCTTGAATTTTCTACTATCCTCCGTTCCTTTTTAAGGCAAGATCCCGATATACTCATGATAGGGGAAGTTCGCGATCTGGAAACCGCTGAAATTGCAATTAATGCAGCACAAACCGGCCATTTGGTGCTCTCGACATTGCACACGAACAACGCAGCAGAAACGCTAACGCGTTTAAGTAATCTTGGCGTTCCGGCATGCAATATGGTGAATTCCCTAACCCTTCTCGTTGCACAACGACTTGCCAGGCGTTTGTGTGATTATTGTAAAATGAGGCAGGGGGAAGCCTATTGTGCAGTAGGCTGCCAGCATTGCGTTAATGGCTATCGAGGACGCATTGGCTTATTTGAAGTGATTCCAGTAAGTAAGCGGATGGGGCAGTTAATATTTTCGGGTGGAAATTCACTCGACATTTTAAAACATGCGCAATCCGAAGGGTTTATCAGCATTTATCAGTCAGGTCTTGAAAAAGTGAAATTGGGATTAACTACCTTCGAAGAAGTGAAACGGGTTACAATGGATTAGGCATGAGTAAAGTAAACCCTTATTATTGGCAAGGTACACACCACAGCGGTGCGACATTTCGCGGAATTATGGATGCAAGCTGCGCGGCATGGGTTAAAACGGAGCTCTATAAACAAGGCATCACAAGCAAAAAAATATGCAAAAAATCGCCTGCATTTTTGGCAAGCCACATTAAACCAGGGCAAATTACCCTTTTTTATCGCCAGATTTCTGCTTTATTAAAAGTAGGAATTCCAATGACCTCAGCCCTTGGACTTTTGATAAAAAATCACCGCGATTTTTTCATGCAATATTTACTCTTACAGATTAAAAAAAGCATTGAAAACGGGTTTTCCTTGTCAGAAACCTTGCAAAATTACCCGTCCCTTTTTAAGCGGTTCATCGCAAATCTCACGGAGACTGGTGAAAAAACAGGCAAGCTCGACTCCATACTCACACACATTGCCGATCACGAAGAGGCGAGCGAACGCAACAAGAAAAACCTGAAAAAAGCCTTCGCTTATCCCATTTTGGTACTCAGCGTTGCACTCCTTGTTACCGCAGCGCTGTTACTCTTCGTTGTTCCAGAGTTTTCATCCCTTTTTGAAAGTGTGAATGCCCAACTGCCTTTTTTGACCCAATTAATAATTCGTCTTTCAGAGGGGTGTTGCCAATACGGAATGGTTTGTTTAACCGCCTTTGGATTACTTGCCGGATTGCTTTTTTCCAAAAAAAAGTCCCTTTGGTTTCATCGTGTTGCGCTAAAAATCCCCTTACTCGGTCCTGTATGGGTAAAAACAATAATTGCTCGATTTTCGCGCACTTTAGCCCTTACCTTCTCGGCCGGATTGCCTGTGGTTGAAGCATTGCAATCCATTGAAGGAATTAGTGAAAACCGTGTGTTTGCAGAGGCACTGACCTATATGAGGGAGGAAGTGATTACAGGAGAGGCTATTGGTGTTGCACTAGCGAATACCGGTCTTTTCCCAGCACTTGCCCTGCAACTAATTGCAATTGGTGAAGAAACGGGCAATATGGAAAGCATGCTCAATAAATTGGCTGATTTTTATGAAGAAGAAGTAGATCATGCCATAGAGGCATTTATTAATTTACTTGAACCGATTACTATGATTTTTTTAGGCATTGTAATTGGCGGCCTGGTTATTGCGATGTACCTGCCTATTTTTAAACTCGGATCGGTTCTATGACCATGATAACAGCTTTTTACCTGACGCATTCACCCGCAGCCTATGTCCTGTTAGGATTATTTTCTCTGGCAATCGGCAGTTTATTGAATGCCGTGATTTACCGCTTGCCGCTCATGATGACGCAAGAAACATCTCAAGTGAACTTGTTTTTTCCACGTTCTTTTTGCCCTGAATGCAAAAAAACAATCCCCGCTTATCATAACATCCCCCTCTTAAGCTTTCTTTTACTGCGCGGACGCTGTAGCCATTGCAAAAAAACCATTCCAAAACGTTATTTTGCGGTTGAAGTACTTAGTTTGATCCTTGCGCTTTTTGCAGCCTGGCACTTTGGATTTACCCTAAAATTAGGCTTTGTGCTGTGTTTTTTATGGATACTCATTGCCCTTTTTTTTATTGATTTAAAGCACCAGTTACTGCCCGACTCACTGACTCTGGGGTTACTTTGGATAGGATTAATAGCCAATACCCAAAGTTTATTTACTCCGCTCCCGGTGGCTGTTTTAAGTGCTTGCGGAGCCTATCTGGCGCTATGGTTTTTTATAAATGGTTATTATTTACTCACAGGTAAAGAAGGCATGGGACAGGGCGATTTTAAATTGTTTGCAGCGTTTGGAGCCTGGTTTGGTTTTACTCAGTTACCTTTAATTCTTCTGCTAGCCTCTTTCACGGGAGCCATACTTGGCCTGATGTATTTAAAAAAACAAGGGAAAACGCGCGACACCCCTATTCCCTTCGGGCCTTTTTTATGTTTTGCAGGATGTATCTCCCTTTTTTGGGGAGACGCCATTGTGCGTTGGTATATCCAATACACTTTGTACTAAGGCGTATTTTTAAAGTTATTGTCAGACTAATTTCTCACTTTTTCGCTTCTGTCAAAACTTTAAAAACACGCCCTGGCTTAACTCTTTTTTCTGCGCTGCATAATGGCTGAAAAAAACTCAGGTTTGTTTAAGCCAATCGCGGCAAAAATTTCGGGCACTTTATCCCAACTGTTTTCTTGCTCGATGCTGGCACACACTAACTCAAAGCCTTTGTCCTTGTCGTTTTCCACACCCCAACCGTTGATGTAGCAAAGGCCATGCAGTCTTTTTGCCTGAATATGGCCTAATTTTTCAGCCGCCTTTAGGTAGGCCAAGGCATCGTTGTAAAGTAATTGCACTCGCTCGGCATTGCTCGTGCTGGCAAATAAGGCATTTTTTTGCATTTGTTCACGAAATTTTGCTTCCTCCAGCAGTTTACTGCCGAGCGCGTATTGTGCTTTTGTATCTTCAAGCGAGGCCGCTTCACGCAAACAGGCTTCTTCAAGTACAGCGGCATAAGGATGTGATTTGTTGCCGACAAGGGAATGATAAATAGCTGCCAATTCATGGTAATACCCGATTTCTTTAGCAAGCACTTCATCTTTTGGTTGGTTATACGTGCGATGTTGATGCATTGATTTCAGTTTTTTAGTTAACCCTTTAATTTTCAAGCGCTTGAAAAACATACATTCTCCTTATATGGCAGGTTTTGCAACTAACCATTCAATGGTTAACACCACTGATATCACTAATACGATTAATAAAAACAGCTTAAGACCAAAACTTAAGGTTTCCTGCACATCCCTTTTGATTTCTTCCTGCTTTTCAGATTTTACTTTTTTTAAACCATAAATTGCATCGTCGAGGTAGTTGGATGAAAACTGTGAAATATATCCAAATACTACAGCGGGAATAATAAACATAAGAAAAACCATCCAGGAAGCGCCGATGTCGGTAAACTCAAAGGTTTCTTTGAACCATTCGCGAATGAAAAGGATAGTGCCGGGCACGCTGTAAGTCCATGACCATAAAAGATACGGCATGATATAAAAGGAAAAAGCAAAAAGGCTTAAGCTTAATAACAAGCTAATCAGGCCAATGATAAAAACAAGGGCATTTTGCTGATAACGGTCTTGTTCCATAATAAAACTGACTTCCCTGGTAAGTTGATTTTAAAGAAAAAACTACCTAACATACTTATCAACATAGCAGATGTGGTGTAACTTGCCAAGTTACTCGACTAAGAGGTGCATATGATAAGAAATGTGTTTATGATTTCCGATGGAACCGGCATTACCGCAGAAAATTTAGGAAACAGCTTAATTACCCAGTTTGAAAGCATTCAATTTGCTAAACTGACCATTCCTTATATTGATACCGTTGAAAAAGCAGAAGCCGCAGTCAAACGAATCAATACCAGCTATGAGCAAACAGGCATTAAGCCTCTCATTTTCATGACCTTGATTAACCCTGAAATTGCTAAAACCATTAACAAGGCCGAAGGCCATGTATTTGATCTGTTTAATGCCTTTTTGGGACCGCTTGAAAAAGAATTAAATGCCAAATCCTCCTACACGGTCGGTCGCACGCACGGTGTGGCCAATTTACAAACCTACTCCAACCGCATTGAAGCGGTCGATTTTGCGATGGCTCATGATGACGGGATTAAGGTGCGAGGGTATGACAAGGCCGATATTATTTTAATTGGCGTTTCCCGCTGCGGCAAAACGCCCAGTTGCCTCTATATGGCACTTCATTTTGGAGTGCTTGCGGCCAATTACCCCTTCACTGATGACGATTTATGCGCTTTTGTGCTTCCTGATGTGTTAAAGCCCTATAAAAGCAAGTTATTCGGGTTAACGATTGATCCTGAGCGCTTGCAAGATATCCGCACCGAGCGCCGCCCCAATAGCCGCTATGCTTCGGCTGAACAATGTCGGCTGGAGGTATCTGAGGTGGAGGCGATGTATAAAAAAGAAAACATCCCTTACCTGAACTCTACCCGATTCTCCATTGAGGAAATTGCCACCAAGGTATTGGCTATTTCTGGTGTTATAAGAAAAATATAACGATTCTCGCTTGTGTTATTCAGGTAGCCTTGATGGAGCAACGCGTAATCAAGGTTTACGATGTCAATCCAGCATGGAAAACCTTGATTACGCGTTGCTCCATCAAGGCTACCTCGGTCGTTTTAGGGCGTGTCAGTAGTCCAGAGCGCCATAAAATCGGTTACTGGCATTGCGGCAAGGGTATTGGTGTCGTTCATTGCTTCAATTATTGCTGAAATGCGGGAAGGAGCCAGGCGAGTTGCCAAATTGGTTTTAAATTTATTAAGCAAAACCGGTATCCCTTCCTCTCGACGGCGTTTGTGGCCGATAGGATATTCTATCGAGATGCACTCCGATTGGGTTCCGTCTATAAAAAAGAGCTGTACACTATTGGCAATCGAGCGCTTGTCAGGATCCAGATAATCTTTCGAAAAAGCAGGGTTTTCGCGGACAATCATTTTTTCTCGCAAGGCATCAATACGCGGATCGTTAGCGGTTTCGGCATCGTAGTGCTCTGCGCGCAAATCACCATACAACAAAGCAACGGCGACCATGTACTGCAAACAATGATCACGGTCAGCAGGATTATGCAACGCACCTTGCTTGCTAATAATTCGAATTGCCGATTCGTGCGTTACCAATTCAATTTTTGCGATGGCATCTATTGAGTTACACTGAGGATGTAATAAGACCGCGCACTCAACCGCAGTTTGGGCATGAAATTCGGCCGGAAAACTGAGTTTAAAAAGCACATTTTCCATCACATAACTGCCGTAAGGTCTTTGGAAAGCGAAGGGTTTTCCACCAAAAAGCACATCGTAAAAACCCCATTTCGGCGCAGTTAAGGCCGAAGGATACCCCATCTCACCCGCAGAGGCGATAAGCGCCAAGCGCACTGCTCTGGCTGTTGCATCGCCTGCTGCCCAGGATTTTCGAGAACCGGCATTGGGTGCATGACGGTAAGTTCTTAATGCTTGTCCATCAACGAACACTTGCGTAAGCGTGCGAAGAATAAAATCTTTATCCTTACTTATTAACTGAGCAGCTACCGCAGCACTGGCAATTTTTACTAAAATAACATGATCAAGCCCTACCCGGTTAAAACTGTTCTCTAATGCAAGACAGCCCTGAATTTCGTGGGCCTTTATCATAGCTGTGAGTACATCCTGCATAGTAAGCGCTGCCTGTCCTTTCCGGCTTAAATAATCCGCAACGGCTAAAATGGCGCCTAAATTGTCGGAGGGATGCCCCCACTCCTGAGCAAGCCAGGTGTCGTTAAAATCAAGCCATCGTACCAAGGTTCCTATATTAAAAGCGGCCTGCACGGGATCGAGTTCGAACGAGGTGCCGGGAACGCGTGCGCCCCCTGACAATATAGCACCAGGCACCACAGGCCCCAGTAATTTGGTGCACTCCTTAAAATTAAGCGCAAGCATTGCGCAGCCTAAGCTGTCCATCAGACAAAGACGTGCCGTTTCATATGCATTGGCCGAGGTGATTTCCGCTTCTAACACATAGTCAGCGATGTCATTGATTACGGTATCAAAAACCGGTTTAACATTATTTTCAACTGTGGCATGCATATTAACCCCTCGCCTTAATGGGAATAAATTCGTGTGGCGCAGGTCCAATGTATTGTGCACTGGGTCTGATTAAACGGTTATCTGCACGTTGCTCAAACACATGCGCCGCCCACCCTGTAATACGCGACATGACAAATACCGGCGTAAACAAAGGCGTTGGAATATTGCAAAAATGAAAACAGGCGGCACTGTAAAAATCAAGGTTTGGAAACAGATGTTTTTCTCGTCGCATAACTGCTTCAATGCATTCAAAAATATTGAATAAGGGCATTTCATCCTTTGCCTCAGCAAGTTTCTGCGCCCATGTTTTAATAATATCCGAACGGGGATCGGAAATTTTATACACGCGATGACCAAAACCCATTATTTTGGCTTTATCCCCCAGCATATGCATTAACACGCCTGAGACTTCATCCGGGCTTTTAAATTGCTGAACCAGCTCCATAGCCGCCTCATTCGCCCCTCCGTGCAAGGAGCCGCGCAAGGTGCCAATTGCACTCGTGATAGCAGAATAAAAATCCGACAAGGTAGCAGCGGTAACACGGGCTGCAAAAGTGGACGCGTTAAACTCATGTTCAGCATACAGGATAAGAGAAACATTCATCGCTTGCCGTTCGAGGGTTGTTGGTGCCTTATCATGTAAAAGCGTGAGGAAATGCCCTCCTACGTCTGGCTCTTCACTCTGTCCATCAATTTCTCTGTTTTGAAAGTGGTAAGCGTACCAATAGCACAGCATCCCCGGGAAAATAGCAAGCAAGCGATTTGCAATCGCATATTCTTCAGTAAAGCGTTCTTCAGGCTCCAGAGT
This sequence comes from Tatlockia sp., assembly GCA_041659885.1. Taxonomy (GTDB): domain Bacteria; phylum Pseudomonadota; class Gammaproteobacteria; order Legionellales; family Legionellaceae; genus Tatlockia. Next base: position 95,929 of record JBAZXN010000002.1, on the reverse strand, counting down.
GCCAAGCATCGAGCAGCCCGTTCGTAACACATCCATTGGGTGGGTTGATTTGGGAATTAATTGTAAAATGGTTTTTAAATCCGCAGGTAACTGGCGAAGACCCATGAGTTTTTTACAGTAGTTGGTCAGTTGCGATTGCGTAGGCAAGCTGCCATAAATTAATAAATAGGCAACCTCTTCAAAGCTAGCGTGCTCTGCCAAATCATCAATGGAATAGCCGCGGTAATTTAACCCCTTTCCTTCCTGCCCTACGGTCGCAATTGCCGATTCCCCTGCAATAACCCCTGCCAACCCACCTACTGCTTTATTGGACATCCTGACCCTCCAGTATAATACACTTGTCACTAACGCGTTTTCGGCTTTAATGCTATTGCCTAAAATACCGAAAACTCGTTAGCGATAAGTATATCTAGTTTTTTTTCGTATTCGTTGTAATTCAGCACTTCGTATAATGCATCGCGTGTTTGCATGTTGGCAAGCATTGCCTCTTGTGTCCCATCCTGCAAAATAGCTTTGTACACATCGAGGGCGGCTTTGGACATGGCTCTGAACGCACTTAAAGGATAAAGAATAAGCGATACCTTTGCTTTTTTTAATTCTTCTCGTCCAAACAAAGGGGTTTTGCCAAATTCGGTAAGGTTGGCAAGAATAGGAACGTTTACTTCCCTGCTAAAAGTTTCGTACTCGGCAAGCGATTGCATTGCTTCGGGGAAAACCATGTCAGCCCCTAACTCCACGCACAAGCTCGCCCTGTCAATTGCCGCCTGCATCCCTTCCACAGCAAGGGCATCGGTTCTTGCCATGATGACAAAGTGGCTATCTCGGCGGGCATCGACTGCAATTTTAATGCGATCGCCCATTTCCTGCATCGACACAATGGCTTTATTGGGGCGGTGGCCGCAACGCTTGGCTTGCACCTGATCTTCAATGTGGATTGCAGCAACGCCTGCCTGCTCCATGCGTTGCACCGTTCTTGCGATATTGAAGGCATGGCCAAAACCGGTATCAACATCCACTAACAAAGGTAAGCTGGAGGCATCCGTGATACGCCTGGCGTCTTCTAAAACATCCGTCAGGCAAGTCATACCTAAATCCGGCAAACCATAAGAGGCATTGGCAACTCCAGCCCCCGATAAATAGATTGCCTCACACCCCACCGATTCTGCAAGCATTGCACAATAGGCATTAATGGTTCCTACAATTTGCAAGGGCGCGCGGTTTTTTACTAAAGTACGGAATTTTTTCCCTGGTGAGTCAGACACGATTTACTCCCATGTAATCTCTAAATGCCTTTTCGGATACCAACTACAATACCAGAAATAGACACTATGTCACTCCTCACTTTAGGGAATTTTTTATTTTTTTAAAGAAACAAGAAGCTGATTTTAGGGCTATCGGCTTTTGCTTACTGGATACCGCGGACAAGCCGCGGTACGCAGGTACTTTAGAAGCTGAAAAAATGAACTGACAACAAACCCTATTCCTTTTTCCATTCATAGACGATTTGCTCATCAATTACTTCGGTTGTCTTGTTAAACCCATCGCGGTGAATCAACGGTTCAATGGCAGAACCTGCAATATTGATGCAATTGGGCTTGGCGTGTTTTTGCATATGGCCTGCAATGTCAATGGTGCGATCGGTGACCTGCTCAAGAGGAGTATCTTCATCGATATAAACAAAGCCGGTATTTATCCCGCAGCGCACTTCAAAATCCCGTTTAATCTCTTTGTCTTTTTTATTAAATACTTTCAGCCTGTCGATTAAATCCACTGCGGCCTTTACGGCATTATCACCGGTTTTAAAGCAGCTCATGATGCCGTCGGGAGTCATCGCATATTTAACTACCCCATTTTCCCTCAAACAGGCCGATACAATCTGGTTGTATTTATCAAAGGCATAGGCTGCAAGGTGTTTATCTTCATCCCGTTTCATACCGGTTGAGTCCACTACGTCAATGGCTAAAAAGGCCAAGTATTGCCCCATGCTGTCCAACTGATTTTTTAACGTAGCAAACTCTTTTAAAAGTTCCTTCCTGTTGCGCGTTGAAGTATTGAGCACCTCAAATTTAGTATCCATCTCCGAAATTTTTTCTTTGGGCAACGTATTTTCCATGCGTTTTCGCCAATGCAGGTACTCTTCTTTTTCCCGCATGCGGTGAAGTACCGTTTCAACGGCACCGTTACAAAAGGAGAAAATCCTGGCCAGAATAAATAACAGGACAATCAGAATGACTTTACTGTAATCAACGCCCTGGTAGGTATAGGGAATGGCTGCCTTGATGCCGGAAATAACGGGGGCACTGGTCTTTTCCACGAACGTGTAAGCATGAAATGCAGCCGGGTATTGACGAAGATTATCAAGAAACTGCAACAACAGGGAAAAAACCAAAATAAGGATAAATAGAAAACAAATTTTTTCCAGAAGGCTAATTAAAAACGAGAGCGATTTTAACAAAATACTTTTCATTTTATTCCCCTCATCGCAGAGCTTATGCATTGAAGCACAAATTGGATATTCCTAAAGTATATTATACTCTGTAATATAAGTGAGTTATTAACAATAACATTTTTTGGTGGATTTTTTATGAAATTACTGTTTCTCGGCGTTTCTAATGCCTTTGCAGTGGGAACGAATCAGTTTCAATCGAATATGTTGCTCGAAAGTGATTCAGGCCGAAAAATGCTTATTGATTGCGGTGGGGATGCCAGACATTCGCTGCACGCTTTAGGGTATTCTTATCAAGACATAGACGCAGTCTATATCAGCCATTTGCATGCCGATCACATTGGCGGCCTTGAATGGCTTGGCTTTTGTAAATTATTTAACTGCGAGGAAAAACCAACTCTATATATTAGCAATGATCAGCGGGAAGCCCTTTGGACGCGTTGTCTGTCAGGCGGCATGTCCTGTCTTGAGGAAGAACCGGCAACCCTTTCCCATTATTTTGATGCGCCAAACCTTGAAAACCACCATTTTGTTTGGGAAAACCACCGTTTTCAGCTTATTCCTGCCCACCACAGTATGCATAATCACCATTTTCTGCCCTGTTACGGATTATTTATTGAAGGGACTGAAAAAAAAGCCTTCATCACAACCGATGCACGGTTTAAACAGGAGTATTTTACAAAAGCCTATCAGGAGGCTCATCTTATTTTTCAAGATTGCGAAAACCTGGTTGCACCGAGTAACCAGCACGCCCAATACGAAGAACTCAAAACGCTCAACCCACAGATTAAAAACAAAATGTGGCTTTACGATTACCAGGACGGGGTATTGCCCGATGCGACAAAAGACGGCTTTAAAGGGTTTGTGACACGAGGCCAGTCCTTTAATTTTTAAACCATCAACCCTTCGGTGCGAAATAACACTTCCCCCTCTTCTATCCAGGCTCTGGTAATAGAATATTCCGGTAACTCAATCCAACTGGTGCGGTCACTGGTTAAGGGTTCAGAAGCAAAGAGAATATTTTTTCGCTTATCAGTCCCATGCATCTTAAAAACCCCTTCCTGCTCCCCGTACACTTCACCAAATGTAGCCCAAAGACTATGGTATTCCAAAAATGCTTTATGCACGCTGCTTACATTGCAACCGAAATCGTAGACAAATCGGGTTACAATGAGGTAATTGCCATTGGTGACAAATAAATTAACCGGCGATGCCTCATGGATGTTGTGGGTATCTCGTATGTTGCGAATGAGTTTAAAGGTGTTGACCAGGGCGTCCCAAGCCTCATCCAGTGCAATTTCGCGTGCTTTGTAATCGTGCAATTGGGATAAAAACAAGGAGTAAATCCACTCGCTGTCGGTTGTGCCGCGGATTTGCGCATAAATTTCGGGTTTAATTTCTTTGATCAAATGCAGTTTCATTTCTGCCATATTGGACAAGCTGCCGTTGTGGGCCAAGGCAAGCGTGGTGGACTCTAATTTAAAGGGATGCACATTTTGTTCCGATACCGTTTCTTGCGGGCTATATTCCACCCCTCTCACGTGGGCAAGCAAGCAATTGGTTTCAATTTTTTTTGATAAACGGTATAAGTTTTTATCAAAAAAAGGAAGGGCTGTTGTGCGGTAATAATAGGGTAATTGCGGGTTGCTGGAATGCGTATTCCAGGCGCAAAACCCAAGCCCTGCAAGGTTTTGGATATGATGCATCAATTGCGGCGCATAACTTTGATGCGCTAGCGAATTATCCGGCGCATAGATTAAGTCATAAATTGAGATTTGTTGTTGACCTAAATAGACTAATACCCGACACATAGTTTACTCCTTTAAGAAAGTAAATCCCGATATTCCGTATTAATGCGTACAAATTGTCGATTCACAATATAAAGGGCTGCGACAATTTCACTGTGCACAAATTGACTAAACGCATAAAAAAGTTTGGGATGCGTGAGACTGAGTTGCTCGTAAGCGTCCAACGAAATTTCCAAAATAACACATTCCTCACAGCTCACGTAATGAGCCACCTCAGAAAAACGGCTGTCTTCAAAAAATAACTGACCGATTCCACATACCGCAATCGATTTTATCAATTTTTCCTCGTCTTTCAAAAAAAGCATGGTTGCACCGGAGCAAATTAAACTCATAAGACCTGCTTGTACATGCGAGGGAGTAATGTAGTAGCCCTTATCGTAACAGAATGCCTTCATCTTACTCAAAACAATAGCCCTTTCCTCTGGTGAGAAACCACGAAAGCACTGCATGTTGGCAAGCACTTGGCTATCTATCAACTCGACTTTGATTGCTTTCTTTTTAGCCTTTGGATTGACCCAAAAGTGCGCCTGATTGCTGTTCAACCCTACTTCTTCAGGCAGGTTTTTTAAAAATGCACGTGCTCTTTCAAGGCTTGTGATAATTTTATCAGCCGCTTGCAGGGCAATCGCTTTTTCAATTTTAAAAGCAACCAGAGGAGCTGCAATCCGCAACATCTGCAATATCTCTTTTTTTAGCACAGCACAGGTTACTGCTTCCTCCGCTACAATCGTTGCAGTAATAGGCGCCTCAGTAAGAAAAGCCACTTCACCAAATACCGTTCCGGGAGTCAATGTGGTCGCTAACTTCATGTTATCGCCAGGCAAGGAAACCATAACCTGCGCGCGGCCCTTTCTTAAGATATATAAATCCCCTCCCCTGCTTCCCTGCTTTAAAATAATTTCCTTTTTTTGGTAACTTATTTCATAGAGATACTGCTCCAGCATTGCAAGCTCTTGTGCGGATAGCGCATGTAAAATTTCATTTTTTTCTATGATGTTATCCATTGTAATTCCTTAAATTTTCCATTCCGATACGGGAATTTCCCTGTTTTGATTTTTGATGTAAACCTGTATCATTTTTGTAAAATCTTTTCCATTTTTTTCAATGAATCGACACTGCCAAATGCTGCCATTGGTTTTTGCTGCAACCCGTCTTTCAATGACACCAAGATACTCCTCAATATCCTTTGCAGTGATGCCTAAAATTTGCAAGCCTTTTCGAGCCAAAGGAATGAGGTTTTCCAATAACTCAAGAGCAGGAACCGTTCTGCCCAAAAGCCAGCTAAACTCGGTGTTCAATCCAAAACGTGCCGCATTAAAAAAATTTTTGCGGGCGCAATGAAAAGGCAGCAAGCTTTCTAACGGCACCGGCTGAATGGCAAAATAATTAATTAAACCATAAAAAAAAGCGGCATTAGCAATCATGTCGATTACGGTAGGGCCTGAGGAAGGCCCGCGGTGTTCAATGCGCAAATGCGGTTGGCCTTGCAGGTTAAAATCTATGACGGGGCGATTCCACCGGTAAATAATGCCATTTTGACGCCGCACATGGAACATATCCTCAAGAGGCGAGTCAGGATTTGCTTCCGGGATAAGCCTTGGAAAAAACTGGTAATTTTGATCAAACAATTCAAAAAAAGAATCTTTGAGATAACTGATTCCAAACAAACAGCTTTTAAATCCTCGCTTTCGATCAAAGCGTTGGAGTGTCATCACCTGATCAAAAATAGCAATGCGGCTATCTTCCCACACGTGTTTTCCAAAAATATAGGGGCTATTACAACTTAAGGCAAGCATAGGCCCTGCAATCGCCTGGGCTGTATTATAATAACGAACGGATTGGCTCAAACCGACCTGGATGTGAAACTGCAAGGCCGAAATTAAGCCATTCATTGCAAGGGATTCAGGGTACAGGTGCAAATGCTCATACCCCTTCACATTAATTTCGATGGGTTTCCCCTCACGTTGTTGCGCACAACAAGTGTCTATCAAGGCGTAACGGATTTTATCCGTTAAATATTTTTTCTGGTGAAAGGCTTCCGTCGCTGTGGGTAAGGAGCCGATTAATACCAAATGATTATCCCGCTTCTTTGCCACCTCACAGCAGGTTTGCCAATGGGTTAAAATATCCTTATGCAGGATTCGCAAACAATCCCCATAAAGCGGGGTATGGCAGGAATTGATTTCCAAATGGGCTTTCCCTACCTCGGGAATAAGAAAAGGCTCTGAAACGGCTTCAATAAATTGCAAGTTTTCAGGAGCCGGTTCATAGTGTTTATTCAAGAGAAAGAGTTCAATCTCAGAGCCAGCCTCCAATTCACGCTCGGTAAAGACTTGATCAATAAACCATTGCTCCAATAGATTCGTTTCGGCACGCAAACGCTCGTCAAAATAGTCGTATTCTTCTTTACTTATTGCGGATTGACTATTTTCCATACGTTATCCAGCACCAATGGTTTATTACGGTTTAGTATAGTACAGGAAAAAATAAGTGAGCAGCCCGACTTCTTTTGAACGAGCCCTACAATTTATTAACCCCGCTCTGTACTTCCATGTTTTTCAAGTGTTCACGCCAGGGAGCAAATTTTAATCTGTCTTCTACTTTGGAACTCAGGAATGCATTTTTCATTGGGCAAGAATCCGAAAACATCCCATCAACAAAATGCTTCCATTCCTTTTCGTACGCGTTTTTATGAAGTTTCGTTTCCTTCCTGGACGTCCTGCCTCTGAAAAAAGATTGCAAGGTTATTGCTGCTTTTTCCTCTCCACCCACTGAATTACGTTGCAAGACGGTGTTAACCTCGGATGAGAGTTGAGTTAATTCCTCAATGGAATGTTTTAACGACAAACAGGTTTTCGGCGCTGAACTGATAGCTTGTATTTTTTTGCTCATCTCATCATGCAGTTGCACATTAATGGCTTTTAGTTCGGGTAAGTGCGCTGTAATGCGTTCAATCAAGGCAAGCTGCTTTGCTTCCCTTGCCTTCAGTAACTGCCTTTCAATCCGGTTCATGAGTTCATTGAGCTCCTGCTCATCTCCGCTGCAAGTAATACGTATGTATCCATTGTCTTTGGGCAAACCAAAATAGGATAAAGGCGCAATCATTACCCCTTCTTCAAACAGTAAATAGTAAGTAAGCTCTTCATCCGTAGTGACTACCCCTCCTTTGCCCAACGCTCGCATGGACTCGCTCGGCAACTCCATTCCAAATAAATCACTCAGATTAGCAAGGACATAAAAAGTAGCTTCGGTTTGGTATTGCACATCAGGCATCGCAGCCCCCATCGCCTTGATACGCTCCACGATATAATCTACTTTTGTTTTATAAAAATTGATTCGTTTTAGTCTTTCATTTTCATCAAAATCAGCCATCGTTTTTGCATAAACTTCTTGGGAGGAACGCGGGGTATGTCCCATTAAGCTGATGCTTTTACTTAAAAACTCGCTCATTACTGCTGGATTGAAATTTAAGAGAATCGCCATGCGCTCTCCAGCAGCAGATAAGGCTTTGGTTGCAGAGCGCAAAATGGTGGTGCGTTCTTTTAAATCCGGTGCGATTTTTATCAGTGAGGGCAGGTCCACGAAAGCCATTTCAGCATACGCCTCATCGAGAACAATCTGTAAATCCGGGTATTTACGTAACACGTTAGCAATTTTAATCCATTCCGCTTTATCAATAACAGTTCCCAAGGGATTGGAAGGATTACAAAGCAGAATGGCTCTGGGGAATCCACCGTCCTTTTGAGCCAATTCGATAGCCGATTTAATACTCGCCTCAATTGCTTCAGCGGTTAACCGATAGCCTGGCTCTTGCATCACATCAACAGGATGTAAGCGGTGCATGGGATTATCTGAATACAAAGTATAATGAGGGAATGGCGTGATAATGCGATAGCCTGATGTTGTTTTATAAAGCCCATTGAAGGTTTCAAAAATAGTTCGCAGTGCACCGGCACCGCCTGCGGTAAATAAAACATGCTCCGCTTTTATTTCTGAATCATACCAACGCGTCATAGCCTGGGCCATTATGGCACGTGCTGATTTATCACCCTGCGGGTCGCCATAATCAATGGCAGCCCCCTCTTGTATTACCTCAAGATCTTGCATTGCACGCACAGCAAGTTCTTCAACCCGTTTCCAATACGATTGAAAAAAAGCAATCGTATTGATATTAATAGGGTACGTAGGCTTTCCCATTCCAGCAGAAATTATAGTAGAATGAAGGTGTTCCAGACTCAGTGTGCTTGACTCTTCTTTTAAAGTTTTTGCCCACATAGCAAGTAACATTATTTTGTCGGTTTTATCGGCGGACTGGCCATTTGGCATAAACATAATAATTTTTTTCCTTTGCTTAGTTTATACTTTGTTTGCTAATATTTTGATTATATCCTCCAAATTATTGGATGTCTAATGCGCAATAACAAAAAAAATCTTTCGTTTACACTGGATGAGATGGGTACTTTCCTATCAAAGTTCTCTGAGCATAGTGAACAGGTCTACTGGATAAGCAGCCCGGATTTTCAAAAAATTCAATTCGTTAGCGCCTCTTATGAACGCGTTTGGGGACGCTCACGAAAGGAATTATATGCCGCTCCAGACAACTGGATACGCTATCTTCATCCAGACGATGCGACAACACATAATCCCATTGCACAAATGGCAGAACAAATTAAACGACTAGGTGAAAAAGCAAGGTACTCTGCACAATATCGTATTCTAAGACCGGATGGGGAAATACGGTGGATTATTGATAATGGTTTTCCACTGATTGATAACAAGGGAGCTTGCTACGGGGTAACCGGTGTTGCAATTGATGTGACAGAGGAGCACAAAAAAACCGAAGCCCTGGAAATTGCCAAAGAGGCCGCTGAAGCGGCAAATTTGGCAAAAGATGAATTCTTAGCCAATATGAGCCACGATATCCGTACACCGCTCTCCGGCATTATCGGTATTTCCTCGTTGCTGGAACAGCAGGTTCAAACCCTTGAAGAAAAAGAAAATGCCCATCTGGTGGCCGTCAGCGGCGAACAACTTTTAACCTTGCTCAATAGTGTATTGGATATTGTCTCGGTAGGCGATAGAAAAGAAAGCCTGATTAATCTTGAGTCAGTGGATATTAACCAATTAATTCAAAATATTGCGGAACTGGAGCGTCCTACTACCCGTTTAAAGCAACTTGAATTACATATTTTGGTGGATAATGCAGTTCCCGCTTTCATCCAAACCGATCCCGTAAAGTTACATCGAATTGTATTAAATCTGATCGGGAATGCAATTAAATTTACCAATGAAGGACAGATTAGCCTAACGGTAAACTACAATCCGCTTGACAAGAATAAAGGACAATTGGAGCTTTTTGTAAAGGATACAGGGAAAGGCATTGCCAAAGAAAACATCGATAAAGTGTTTGACCGCTTTTACCGCGGCGACCCATCCTATAAAAGTCAATATACCGGATTTGGCGTAGGTCTACACATTGTGCAGCAATATGTAAGCCTGCTCCAAGGCAAAATAAGCCTTGAGAGCGAGCTGGGTACTGGTACGGTTTTTCATGTCTCGCTACCGGTAGAAAAGGGTAATGCACCTTCGGTAGCCCCCTCAAAACCACAGGCCAGGCTTCCCTCCCGGGACGGCAAAAAAGAGGGGGTTACTCCATCAAAAAATAATAACCTGCCCTTTCTTCTGCTGGTGGAAGACAACACCATTGCGTTAAAAGTAGTCGAGTCCGTTGCAAGACAGGCTGACTGCCGCTTTTTATCTGCGACAAATGGCAGTGATGCGCTTAAGCTTGCCAAAACCCATAATTTTGATCTTGTTCTAACCGATATTGGTTTGCCTGGCTTATCCGGCAATGAACTGACCGCCGCCATTCGCGCATTCGATATAATACAGAAAAGAGCGCCTGTTCCCATTGTAGGGCTTACTGCGCATAGAGTTTCCAGTGCAGAAGAAGAATCTCTGCAGGCCGGAATGAATAAGGTAATTAGTAAGCCGATTAGTCTTGCCACGCTACTCAATCTGTTAGATGCCTTTGTTGCACCACAGGAATGGGAGACACCTGTTGCATCCGTAAAACGACCCGAAAACGAAGCAATCTTCTTTACGCTGGATGCCTTTCCCCTATTGGATGCAGTCGATGCCGCTTCAACCCTTGGAAGCGAAGCACTTGTTTCTGAATTCCTTACTTTGATGGTAAAAGAGGAACTTCCCAAAAGTACTGAATCCATTCAACAGGCGTATGAAAAGGGGGATTGGAAATCAGTGGAACGCATTGCCCATCAGATGAAAAGCAGTGCGCTTTATTGCGGAACAATCCGGTTAAAGTATGCTTGCCAATATTTAGAGCAGCAGCACAAAGCAGGACAAATGCATTTGCTCAACGCGCTATATGAGCAACTATTGGCCGTTATAGAGCAAACCAAGGACGCGATTGAGGAGTGGATGAACCCTTCAACGTCTCTTTAAGCCCCTGCTCATTTCTTTAATCAAAAAGCGCGCGGGCGCCAAAGATTTTGCCATCGGCGTTGAAAGGGGTGAAAACTCCTTGTTGATGAGCGAGGCTAAATGCTCGGCACACAGAGGAATAGAAGTTAAACCGCGCGAGCCAAAGCCTGTGCAAAGGTATAATCCCTCACGATAGCTTCCTGCGCTGGCAACCCAGCGTTTTGAATTCGTTGCCAAAGGAGCAAAACGTACTTTAAAAGGCACTTCATCTGGCACCGCCCCAACCAACGGCAAGTAATCGGTCGTAGCAGCACGGATTCCAGTCCAATTTCCCTGTATTTCATCGGACCAGGCAAGGGGTGCCAGTTGGTTTAATTTTGCAAGATTGCTTATCTCGTCTGCCGCAAAATTTGCAGTATCCAAACTGTTTAAATGGTAACTTGCCCCTACTGCATGTACTCCGTTTTGAGCCGGTACGACATGGCCATCCCCACATAGAGGAACGCGTAAGGTACTGCTTGCTTCATTGCTTGCAAATTGGGTCATTTGACCGCGAATGGTTTTGATAGGTAAATAGTCGCCTAAATTAAATTGCCTGACCGAATAGCCATTGGCAATCACCAGCACTTCAGCGTGAAAAGCACCTGCATGCCAAAGCCCGTTGTCAAAAGCAATTTCACAAACGGGTGTGTTCGGGATAAAATCAATGCCCTGGGTTTGTGTTAACTTCTGGCATAAGGCCAAACTATTGATCCAACCCGATCCCGGAACAAACAAACCGCCAGCATTCAATGGAATCCCTGCAATGCGAGAAGCCTCGTCTGCATCCACAAGAGTCCCTAATTCAGGGTAAAAACCCAACCATTCTTTTAGATTAGCAAGTGCCAGCGCCTCTTTTTCATGGTAAGCCAGTTGCAACATGCCGGACAAATTGCCGATTGCATCGTTGATTACCCATGGCTGATAGGCTTTTTTGGCAAACAGAAAAGCGGATAACATAAAGGCGGTAAGCGGTGATTGAAAGGCAGAAAGTTTGGGATAAAGCACTGCTTGCGGATTTGCCGAAGCGCCTAAGCCCGCTTCGTCCTGTGCTTCAAGCAGCGTAATTTGCCAGCCCCTTGTTGCCAGTGCATACGCACTGTAGCAGCCTGCAAGTCCTGCTCCAATAATAATTGCCTTTTTTTGAGCGGGTACTTTGTCTATTCCCCAATGCCAAGGGGTTTTACCTTTTCGTTTGGGCGAAGGAGCCTGTGCTTCAAACTGACCAATTACTCGATGCCGTTTGGGGCCAAACCCTTTTTTCTTTTGCACTTGAAAGCCTGCCGCTTGCAAATTTTTTTTAACCGCGGCCGCTGCGGAATAGGTCGCAAGCGTTGTCCCTTTTTTGGAAAGCATGGCGAGTACCTGGCATAACTCCAAAGACCACATCGAGGGATTTTTACGTGGCGAAAAACCATCTAAAAACCAGGCATCCACAAAGGTGTTTCTTAATTGGGCTTCGAGGATCGCCTCATCTGAAATCAATAATTCCCTAAAGGAAGTAAGCGCATCCCCTAACAACAAAGTCAATTGGACTCGCCCGTCTGCAAAGGAAAGCCGATGAAAACCCGGCGTTAACAGGGGATAATTTTCGCACAACTGCAAAGCAAGTTCGGTTAGTTCCGGCCAAAGCCCCAGTGCGGCTTTCAGTTCTTCTCGCGTAAGGGGGAATTTTTCACAGGAGATAAAATGCAGGCGGCTATGGGCAGGGGCTGATTTCAACCAGAGTGACCAGCACAATAAAAAATTAAGCCCGCAGCCAAAACCCGTTTCACCAATGACAAAGGAATCTGTGACAAGCGGCCAGCGTTCTAACAGGTTATTTCCTTCAATAAACACAGTGAGCGCTTCGTTTAAGCCATTTTCCTTACAAAAATAAATGTCCTCAAAACGCGTTGAAAAAGGCAGGCCCTCACGAAAATGTAAATCGGCCGTTTCAATAGGACAAAGCGGACTACTCACAAAGTAATTCCTGATTAACTGCTGGCAGTTCCTGATGGCCTAATGACGCCAGGCGGTAATTAGCCTGCGTAAACTGTTTTTTAATGGCGCGCGTTTTTTCATTGGCAAGCCTTGCGCCAAATTGACTTACCACCTCGGCTGCTGCTTTGTTAGCCAGTTCAACAGCCAGGAGTGGCGAATAACCCTGTGTTATTCCATAAAGATAAGCCCCGGCAAACTGATCGCCTGCCCCAACCGTATCGATTGGGTTTTCAATGGCTGTGGTAGGAATTAATACCACTTCCCCATCAATGGCTAGCATTGCACCTCGGCTGCCACAGGTAACAATCAAGTGGTGTGCCATCGGTTGCAATAAGGCCACCGCCGTTTCCAGATCATGGGAGTCGGTGAATAACAGTGCTTCGTCTTCATTACAAAACAGCAAATCCACTTGATTGCCAATAAGACTCACCAGATCCTTTTTAAAATAACGGACGATGTTGGGATCAGAAAGGGTTAAGGCAATTTTGGTATGGCAGGCTTTCGCCTGTTTTTTTGCTTCAATCATCGCATTTTTTGCACTGGGAGACGTCACCAGATAACCTTCAAGGTAAAGGTATTCAGACTGAGCAATGGCCTCCAGATGCAAGTCATCCACACTGAGTGTTTCTGAAATACCCAAATGGGTATTCATGGTGCGCTGCCCCTCGCCATTGACTAACACAAGGCATTGTCCTGTGACACCTGGCGACAAACTATCCTGCGACATATTGCAGTCAATGCCTAACGCATTTAATTCCTGTAAAAACAAGTGGCCAGCCTCATCGTTTGCCACCTTGCAGCTGAAGAAACCCCGTCCGCCAAACTGGCTTAATGCAATCAGGGTATTTGCCGCAGACCCTCCGCAACCACTGTGACAAAACGAATTGGTTAAGGCCAGAAGCAAGCGTTGATGCGTTGCCTCATCGGTTAAGGTCATTACATTTTCTTCAATATTGAACGCGGGAAAAAACGACGCGTTGACTTTGGCATCGCGGTCAAGCAAGGCATTGCCTATGCCATAAACATGGTATTTTTTCATTAGGCTTTCTCAGTCAATTGGGACATTACCGATTCTGCGGCATGCAAGGTCATACGGATTTCATCCTCATGGTGCGCCGATGAAACAAATCCCGCCTCATACATAGAGGGCGCAAAATAAACCCCTTTTGCGAGCATTCCGTGGTAAAACCGTTTAAAAAATGCCTCATCGGAAGCAGCAATGTCTTTGTAATCGCAAATTGCGGTTTTTGCATTGAAACAAAACCCAAACATACCGCCTAGCGATGCAGAATGGAAGGGAATGTTGTGTGAATGGGCAATGTGTGCCAAACCGTCAACCAAAGCCGCGGTCATTTGAGAAAGCCTGCTATAAAATTGAGGGGCTTCAAGCGCTGTAAGGGTTGCAAGGCCTGCGGCCATTGCCAGAGGGTTGCCAGATAAAGTACCTGCTTGGTAAACCGGGCCTTCGGGTGCCAAATAATTCATAATTTCTGCTTTCCCCCCCAGTGCGCCTACCGGCATGCCCCCGCCAATAATTTTACCCAAGGTGGTTAAATCCGGTTTAATAGCAAAAACCGATTGAGCACCGCCTAAAGCCACCCGAAATCCGGTCATCACCTCATCAAAAATCAACACGGCCTGGTATTTATCACATAAACTACGCAATGCTTGCAAAAAGGGAAGCGAGGGCAGGACAAAACCCATATTACCGGCAACTGGCTCTACAATAATGGCCGCAATATCTTGTCCATATTGTTCAAAGAGTTGCTCTGTTTGCTCGATACTGTTGTAGTCGGCTGTCAAGGTGTGCTCGGTAACACTTGCAGGAATACCGGGGCTTGAAGGGATTCCAAGCGTTAAGAGGCCAGAACCTGCTTTCACCAGCAAACTGTCATTGTGGCCGTGGTAGCAGCCATTGAATTTGATGATTTTGTTTTTGCCGGTAAAACCCCGCGCCAGACGAATAGCGGTCATTGTGGCCTCAGTGCCTGAGTTTACCATGCGAATTTTTTCAATATTGGGCATTAATGCGATGATTTTTTCAGCAAGCAGAATTTCAAGCTCGGTAGGCGCTCCAAAACTCATGCCATTATTAAGCACTTCCCGCACGGCAGCAATCACTTTTTCATGGCAATGGCCAAGAATTAAAGGCCCCCAGGAGCCGACATAATCAATATAGGTTTTATCATCTACATCAATGAGATAAGCTCCCTTCCCTTGCTTGAAAAATACCGGCTCCTTGCCCACTCCTTTAAATGCACGTACCGGTGAATTCACCCCACCTGGAATGAGGGTTTTCGCTTTAGTAAATAATTGTTGTGAATTGCTCATGAGCGCTCTTTGCCCTTCAGATAAAACCTGATTCTAACGCGACTTGGCAAAAATGACAAAAATTCTGGCAAATTTGCCTTTACAAGCGAGGGAGCAATCGCTAAATTAGGCTTTTTTTATTCCTGTTAGGAGAAAGACGTTGCCAGAATACAAAAAATTCATTTGCGTAATATGTGGATTTATTTACGATGAAGCCGAAGGTTGGCCTGATGACGGCATTATGGCCGGAACCCGCTGGGAAGAAGTTCCTGAAAACTGGTTTTGTCCTGATTGCGGCGCCAGTAAAGAGGATTTTGAAATGATTGAAGTCGAATAGGCTAGAACGGCTTCATCACCACCAACAACACAATGCCAATCAGTAAAAGCGTTGGAACTTCATTAACTACGCGAAAAAACAACGCTTTTTTCTTGTTTTTATTCAGAGCAAACTGCTTTAGATAATGACCGCAGGCAACATGATAAGCCAAAAGGAAGAAAACCATGCCTAATTTGGCATGGAACCAGGCCGCTTTCAGGTAATACTGGGGATTATAGCCAACCAGCATAATGCCTAAGCTCAAGGTGATAAGGGCGGCAGGCCAAGTTATACCGTAATAAAGACGCCGCTCCATGATTTTAAAGCGCTCGATACTTAACGCATCCTTTGCATCGGCATGATAAACAAAGAGCCTTGGCAGATAAAAAAGCCCTGCAAACCAGGCGACCATCGCAATAATATGAAAGGCTTTAATGACCAACATGCCGCTACTCCGGTTTATTTTGCTTTTTTTGAGATTTAGACGGAGCGCGTTTAACTATATTAAGCATTTCTACGCCTAAAGAAAACGCCATGGCAAAATAAATATAACCTCTTGGCACATGAAGCGAAAAACTGTCAGCCACCAAAAAAGTCCCGACTAAAATTAAAAAACTCAGTGCCAGCATTTTAATAGTAGGGTGTTTGTTAATAAAGCGGCTCACAGGCTCACTTGCAAAAATCATTACTAAAATTGCGCAGGTAATGGCTGCTGCCATGACCCAGAATTGATTCGTCAAGCCAATAGCCGTTAATACGCTGTCAAATGAGAACACGATATCCATGAGTGCCACCTGAACTACCACACCTCGTAATGACACTTTACGCCCTTTGGATTGCGCAGAATCCTCACGGTCTTCCCCCATTTCATTGTGAATTTCCTGTGTGGCCTTGGTGAGTAAAAACAATCCCCCTAAAAAGAGGAATAGATCCCGGCAAGAAAAAGAAAAGCCGTGAAACTGCAACAAGGGCCTGGTTAATTGGGAAAGCCATACCGCAGAGGCCAATAAGAGCAGGCGGGTTACCCAGGCAAAGGTCAATCCCCATTGCCGCGCTTTTTTCTGTTCTGTTTTAGGGAGTTTTTCGGTAAGAATAGTTAAAAAGACTAAATTATCAATGCCTAACACAATCTCAAGCACAATTAATGCGAGCAAACTCGCCAAGAGGTTAATAAAATCCATCGTTCTGCAAATAAAAGATTAAAACACTATTGTCTCCTTTACAGAGCAAAAGGTAAATGATTCCCTTTCCTCTTTATTTTAGCTATAATTGCCAAAAGATTTCTCGATGTTAGTAGGTGACTACAATAATTAAGTTCATAAAAAAATTGTTACGCAAAAGCCGGACAACTAAACCTCCTGTTGATTTGAGTTATATCATTCCACGTAACTGCCACAAGGTATCCAAAACAGATATCAGTCCGAATGCTCTGAAGGTATTAAACCGCCTCAACAGTGCCGGTTTTCAGGCCTATTTGGTGGGTGGGAGTGTTCGCGATCTGCTGTTAAGCAAAGTGCCGAAGGATTTTGACGTTGCAACCGATGCAACGCCTAATCAAATCAAAAAATTGTTTCGCAACGCGCGTATCATCGGCAGGCGTTTTAAGCTGGTGCACATTATTTTCCATCGCGACATCATTGAGGTGGCCACCTTCAGGGGCACCGAAGCGGAAGAAGCGCTGGGCGACAGCCAACAAACCAATGAACGGGGCATGTTAGTTCGCGATAATGTCTACGGGACACTGGATGAGGACGCATGGCGCCGCGATTTTACCATTAACTCACTCTACTACAACATCGACAATGCCTCCATTGTTGATTTTACCGGTGGAGTTAAAGACATTCAGCAGCGCACCTTACGCCTAATTGGTTCCCCTGAAATACGTTATCAGGAAGACCCTGTCCGCATGCTGCGAGCGATTCGTTTTTGCGCCAAGCTAGGCTTTGACATGGCGCCTGAAACCGCAGAGCCGCTTAAGCGTTTAAGCCCCTTAATCCGCCACGTTTCCAGTTCGCGTTTGTTTGATGAAATGACCAAGCTCTATCAATGCGGTGAAGCAGGGGCCGTACAGCAGTTACTGCAAGAACACGGCCTATTTGCCGCCTTGTTTGAGCAAACGACCGCTCTTTTATCAAGCCAATACCCTGTCAGCGCATTACTGAGTATTGCTTTGGAAAATACCGATATTCGTATACGGGATAATAAGCCTGTGACTCCGGCTTTCCTTTTTGCCGTGTTACTGTGGTTTCCTTTAAAGCAAAAAGCCGAAGAATTGCAACAAACACAGGAACTTGATCCGCTGCCCGCTTTAGAAAAAGCCATGTCGCAAGTCATTGTTGATCAAAACAAAGCAGTGTTAATCCCTAAACGCTTTACGCAGGTTATGCGGGAAATTTGGCTGCTGCAATACCGTTTTCCAAAACGCCTTGGCGGTCGTGCTTACAATTTATTACAGCATCCACGGTTTCGTGCCGCTTACGATTTTCTTGCTTTAAGAGCTTTGGCAGGGGATGAATCCATGGAACTGGCTGACTGGTGGACCACCTTTCAGGAGGTTTCCGAAAGTGAACGCGCTTTGATGATTAAAACCCTGACGCCTCCGGGAACGCCTGTCAAAAAGCGAAAACGACGAAAACCTGCATGAGGTTATGCTACCTTGGTCTTGGCAGTAATCTAAACAATCCGGAGCGACAAGTAAGGAATGCTATTGCCAAGCTAAGAAGTCTTCCTTGCAGTTCGCTCCTGAAAAGCGCCCCTTTTTATCGCAGCAAAGCGTGGGGCAGAAAAAATTTACCTGATTATTGCAATACCGTAGTCGCATTACAAACGCGTTTAAGCCCTGAAGTTTTGTTGTTTTTTTGCCAAAAGATTGAGCAATCGCAAGGACGTATTCGAAAAGTGCGTTATGGCGCAAGAACGATTGATATCGATATTTTATTTTTTGGCTCCTTGAAAAGAAATAGCCCAAAACTCACTCTACCGCACCCGCGCATCCAGGAACGCGATTTTGTGTTGGTTCCGCTTTCTCAAATTTGTTCTGACAATGATCGTTGGAAAGTGCACTTCCAGGCTCGGTAATAACACTGGATTAATCTTTATTTCCCCCCTACACTTAAGCCAAAGAATACTAAGCGAGGGAATCGTGTATAACACCATCTTACATCCAACGGATTTACTGGAAAACCATTACGACATGTGTAAAAAGGCAGCCGAATTTGCCAGGCATTTCAATGCCAAATTGCATTTGCTGCATGTTATCGAACAACCTTCTTCTTATCAGTTGGCACAAGGCTTAGGTTTTGCTGAGCTGGCAATGCCTGTTAAAGAAGACGCAGAGACTGTCATGCGCTTACTGGGTGAGTCCTTAAATATTCCATCAGAGCAACAACATGTGGCGATTGGCGGAGTAAAAAAACACATTCTTGATGCCGCATACAATTTAGGATGCAGCTTAATTATCATTGGAAGCCAATCAGAAAGTGCAGTTCCCGCCTTTCTAGGCTCAACAGCCTATGCTGTTTTGCACCAGGCAACCTGTGATGTGCTAACCCTGCGAGGTGGGGTGGATTAATCTATCTTTAGAATGAGTTAACCGTAGCCTGGTTGCTTGCAACCAGATTTGCCATACTAGCGCTATAATAGGTTTGTACGGTGAGATAATTAAAAAAAACTGAATCCTGGTTGCACGCAACCAGGCTACTGCTTGTTTAATACTTTGAAGCTTGATGGGTTTCATTGTCGCCCCAACTTACAATTCATCCCATAATTTTAATCCAAAGGTTGATTCAAGTCGAAATCCATCATCGAGAATTTTTTGCTTGATTAGCGCAATATCGGGGGCAAAATAACGATCTTCTATGTAGGGCGCAATGTCTTTCCTGAGCTTGGTGTACACCGCGTCAAGTACTGTAGACGTCTTTAGGGGGTTATGAAACTCCAAACCCTGTGCCGCTGCCAGCAATTCAATGGCTAGAATAGTTGCCGTATTATCAATCATCACAAACAGCCTCCTTGCCGCATTTGTGGCCATTGACACATGATCTTCCTGATTTGCCGAAGTGGGCAGGCTGTCAACACAATGCGGATGGGCTAATGCTTTATTCTCACTGGCACAGGCTGCGGCTGTTACGTGGGCAATCATAAAGCCTGAATTTAAGCCATTGTCTTTAATTAAAAACGCAGGTAATCCACTGAAATTTTTATCAATTAATAAAGCGATTCTTCGCTCGGAAATTGCACCGATTTCTGCAAGAGCTAAAGCCAGATTATCGGCGGCCATTGCAATCATTTCACCATGGAAGTTTCCTCCGGACAAGATATCGCCCTCTTCAATGAAAACCAGCGGGTTATCCGTCACTGAATTGGCTTCCACTTGCAGTGTTTTTGCAATAAAGCGCAGTTGATGCAAAATAGCCCCCATGACTTGCGGTTGGCACCTTAAAGAGTAGGGATCTTGCACGCGTTGGCAATTACGATGCGACTCGCGGATAGTACTGCCCTTCAAAAGGCTACGAAAAAGCGCGGCAACCTCTTGCTGAGCCTCGTGACCACGGGCTTTCTGGATACGTTCATCAAAAGGCGCATCGCTTCCAAAAGCCGCATCCACGGAAAGACTGCCTGCTAGCATGGCCGTTTCAAACAGCGTTTGCGCTTTAAAAAAAGCCCTGATAGCCAGGGCTGCGGAAACCTGCAATCCGTTTAATAAAGCGAGGCCTTCTTTAGGCGCTAATTCCAGCGGGCTTAAACCGGCAAGCCTTAAGCCCTCTGTGGCAGGTAAAATCGTCCCTTCATAACGCACTTCCCCCTCCCCGATTAAAGGCAGAGCCAAATGAGCCAGCGGCGCTAAATCACCGGAGGCACCCACTGAACCTTTGCCTGGGATGCAGGGGAATAGTTGTTTGTTATAAAGCGCAAGCAATGCATCAACAAGCACCTGACGCACACCCGAATACCCTTGGGAGAGCGCATTGATTTTTAATAACAAAATAAGCGATACGGTTTCGTCCGAAAGCAACTCGCCCGTTCCGCACGCATGCGAAAGCACAATGTTTCTTTGCAACTGTTTCAAATGCTCGGCAGAAATTTTTTGATGCGCAAGCGAGCCAAATCCGGTATTAATTCCATAGACCGTGCGTTCATCCCGAAGCACATTACACACGATTTCATGGGCCGCATCAATTCGAGCAAACGCATTGCTAGCCAACCGACAGGGGAAATGGACTGCCAATTGATCTTTTATAGCCGCCAACGTGAGTTGCCCTGGATGCAGGGTAAATTGCTCAGGCATTTTCACAGCCTCCAATAGACTCCATGGGAAGCCACAAGTGATTTTCCCTGGCGCATTCCTTAGCCAGTACATAGCCTGCGTCTGCATGGCGCATCACCCCTGTTGCGGGATCGTTGTGCAATACGCGGCGAATGCGTTCTGCGGCCTTATCTGTGCCATCGGCTACAATGACCACGCCTGCATGTTGTGAAAACCCCATGCCTACGCCGCCGCCATGGTGAAGGCTGACCCAGGTAGCTCCACTTGCGCAATTTAATAAGGCATTGAGTAAAGGCCAGTCAGAAACTGCATCGCTGCCATCCAGCATGGCTTCGGTTTCACGGTTTGGGCTGGCCACAGAGCCAGAATCCAGGTGATCACGCCCGATAACAATCGGGGCTGCAAGTTCTTTATTTTTGACCATTTCGTTAAATGCCAAAGCAACACGCGCCCGGTCTTTTAAACCAAGCCAGCAAATACGTGCCGGTAATCCTTGAAAGGCAATTTTTTCCCGCGCCATATCTAACCATTGATGAAGCGCTTTATTCTCCGGCAGGAGTTCTTTTACTTTTTGATCCGTTGCGTAAATATCAGCAGGCTCACCGGATAAAGCCACCCAGCGAAACGGGCCTATCCCTTCGCAAAATAAAGGACGAATGTATTGGGGAACAAACCCAGGTATTGTGAAAGCATTTTCCACGCCTTCTTCAAACGCCATTTGCCGAATGTTGTTACCGTAATCAAATACAGGAATGCCTTGCTCTTGAAAGGCCAACATCGCTTGAACCTGTATTGCGATTGAGGCTTTAGCCGCTGCAACCATCTTTTCAGGATCGGTTTTTCTTAACTGCTTTGCCTCTTCCAAAGTAAAACCCAGCGGCAGATAGCCGTTTAAGGGATCGTGTGCGCTGGTTTGATCCGTAATTAATGAGGGATTCACCTTGCGCTTTACTAATTCCGGGTAAATGTCTGCGGCGTTGCCCAAAAGCCCTACCGAAAGTGGGATTTTTAATCGACAGGATTCTTCAATCCATGCAAGCGCTTCGTCAAGGTTATCGGTTGCCTTGTCCAGATAGCGGGTTTTTAACCGTTTTTCGATGCGCGTTACATCACACTCTACAGCCAAAAGACTCGCTCCTGCCATGGTTGCAGCTAACGGTTGTGCACCTCCCATGCCGCCTAACCCTGCCGTCAGGATAAAATGCCCGTACAACTCGCCATTAAAATGTTTTTTTGCAGCAGCGACAAAGGTTTCATAGGTACCCTGAACAATCCCTTGAGAACCGATGTAAATCCAGCTTCCTGCGGTCATTTGGCCATACATCATCAATCCTTTTTTATCCAGGGCATTGAAATGTTCCCAATTTGCCCAATGAGGGACTAAATTGGAGTTGGCGATGAGCACTCTCGGAGCGTCTTCATGGGTGGTGAATACCCCTACGGGTTTACCGGATTGAATTAATAAGGTTTGATGGGATTCGAGCTGTTTCAGCACTTCGACAATTTTGTGGAATGCAGGCCAATTGCGGGCGGCTTTGCCCAGGCCGCCGTAAACGATCAGCGCATCCGGGTTTTCTGCAACTTCCTCGTCGAGGTTATTGCACAACATGCGTAATGCGGCTTCCGTAAGCCAGCTTTTTGCTTCAATTTGCGCGCCGTGTTTTGCTTTTATTTTGGTCACGATTGCTCTCTCCGTCCCAGGATTTAGGGGCTTATCATACACAGAGAAAGTAGCGCATTAAAGAAAATTATCTGAATTAAACGCATCACTGTGTGAAATTAAAACTCAATGTGTTAAACTAAAACTATGAATTCATTTCAAAAAGAAGAAAGCGTGGAAAAAGGACATAACGGACAAAATGGCGTCATCACTCACCCCTCTTCCCTGAGTGTATTTTTTGCAACTGAAATGTGGGAACGTTACGGATTTTACGTTGTACAGTCTTTACTGGCTCTGTATCTTGCCCTGCATTTTAAATGGAGCGATCACCGCGTTTATGAGCTGGTTGGCTCCTTTACTGCCTTGACTTACCTATCCCCTGTGCTGGGCGGATGGATTGCTGATCACCTTCTCGGACAAAAGCGC
Source organism: Tatlockia sp. (assembly GCA_041659885.1). GTDB lineage: Bacteria > Pseudomonadota > Gammaproteobacteria > Legionellales > Legionellaceae > Tatlockia. Next base: position 73,231 of record JBAZXN010000002.1, on the reverse strand, counting down.
GCAATTCTAACCGGCGCGGTATTACTGTTTCTCAGTTACCTTGTTTTAACTCTGCTGAGTTCTGATCAAGGGCTTCCTGCGGCATTGGCAGGTGTTGCGGTAGGTACTGGTTTGTTAAAACCCAATATTTCCTCCCTTCTCGGTAATGAATACCCGGTTGGTTCGCCAAAGCGTGAGAGTGGTTTTACTATTTTTTATATGGGCTTAACGACGGGTATCATTTTGGGTACTACCTTGCCAAGCATTCTGATAGACCATTTCGGCTGGTCATTTACTTTTGCGAGTGCGGCAGTAGGTGCCATCATCTCGTTTATTGTTTTTGCCTTGGGCTCATACCATTTCAAAATAGCGGACTACCATCCTTTTGAATTTGAACTAAACAAACTCGCTAAAGCCATTGCTATGTTGTTTTTGTTGTGGATTGTCTCTTTTTACATTCTGAATTACCCCATCTTTGCCGACTCGGCCTTTGGATTAGTTGTTGTGCTGTCGCTTTTGTATTTATTTTTCACTATTAAACGCGAAGACTCGCTCCAGGGGGGGCAAACCGCGGTAATTGGATTACTTTGCATCATTTCTGTGATGTTTTGGACTTTTTATTTTCAAATGTTTTTGTCTTTGACCTTATTTATTTCGCGTGTAGTGGAGCCCACTTTTTTAGGCATTAACTTCCCGCCACCTTATTATGTCAGTGTGCAAAGTATCGGTATGATTATTTTTGGCTATCTTTTGTCGCGCAGCAAAGTGCATTTGAGCCTTGCACGAAGCGGCATGCGTACAGGAAATAAATTTGTTTTGGCGATGGTCTTTATGACGCTCGCATACTGCCTGATTGGGTTGGTTTCCAATTTTTCGAGTGCAAACAGTTTAATGTCCCCCTGGTATTTTATACCGGCTTATCTTTTCATTTCGATTGCAGAACTCTTACTTTCGCCCGTGGGGCTTTCTGCTATTACCGTACTTGCTAGCCGTAAACGAGTAAGCACGATGATGGGAATCTTTTTTGTGTCTTTGGGAGTTGGGGCATTTTTATCCGGCAAATTAGCCGCTATTACTGCAATCAATCCCACAGCGCTGTCTATTATTGAAATAAAAGCCCACTATGCGCATGCATTTACACGGCTTTTAGCGATTTTAGCAGCTTCGACCTTGCTGTGCGCCGTATTAAATCAATGTATTAGACGGTTGTTACAGCGCCACGAACGGGAGACAGTAGTGAGTGAAAGGCTTTGAGAGTTTTGCAAAAGCTGCTATGATTCTTCCCTTTTTAATAAGATTTAATCTATGTCTGAACAGAGTTTATATTTAAAAGAATTGCAACACGCCCTGGAAGAAAATCAGGCGATTGATGTAGTCGTGATTGATGTGCGTGCGCAAACTTCCGTTACGGACTACATGATTGTTTGCAGCGGCCGTTCTTCAAGGCAAGTTAAGGCTATTGCACAACTTGTGATGGAGCACATGAAAAAAATCGGCCTGCCAAGCTTGGGTCAACACGGTTTGGACTCAGGCGACTGGGCACTTATTGATTTTGGTGACTTTGTACTCCATGTGATGCAGCCTGAAGCCCGCGCGTTCTATAATATAGAAGGGTTATGGCAATCCGCTCCTGAGCAATAATGGTAAAGATTACCTTAATTGCTTGCGGCAACAAAATGCCTGCCTGGGTTAGTGAAGCAGCACGTGACTATTCAAAACGCTTGCAAGAGTTTGCCTCTTTTCATTTAATTGAAATCCCTCTTGCAAAGCGGGGCAAGGCAAGCGATTTGACACGCATCATGGAAAAGGAGGCCGCTTTAATAAACGCGGCCATCCCTGGCAATGCGCGCCTTATTGCCCTGGATAGCCGTGGGCAGTCTTTTACCAGTGAACAATTGGCAACCAAAATCGTGCAACTGCAGCAGACAACAAGCCATCTCTGCCTGCTTATAGGCGGTCCTGAGGGATTGGCTTCGGAAATTCTTGCCAAAGCCCATGAAAAATGGTCCTTATCACAACTTACCCTGCCCCATCCGCTGGTTCGAATCCTTTTTTTAGAAACCATTTACCGGTCTTTTTCAATAATCCACAACCACCCTTATCATAAGTAAGGTTTTAGGCTAAAATAGCCACTGTTTTATTGCCTGTGAAATGAATAACCCATGCGACAGCCTTATTCCCTCAAATACCGTGGCACGGAATCCCAATTGCATCGCATGCGATTAAATCTGCTTGTTGGCTTTATTATTCTGCTCTCCGCAATCCTCATAGTCCGTTTAGCCTATTTACAAATTTCCCAGTTTAAGCGCTATGAAACCTTATCCCTTAAAAATCAAATGAGTATTATTCCCATTGCCCCGCCACGCGGAATTATTCTCGATAAATACGGCGTTGTGCTTGCAGAGAACATCCCGGTCTATGTGTTGGAAATAATCCCTGAACGGGTGAATAATTTGGCTAAAACCCTTGCGCGCTTGCAAGTACTGATTCCTTCTATCAGTGCAGAAGACCTTGTCAATTTTGAACGCACAAGAAAACAAAACCGTGCATTCATGCCCCTTCCTTTAAAACTTAAATTAACCCAGGAGGAAGTGGCTGTTTTTGCGAGCAATCAATACCGATTCCCAGGGGTAAGCATTAAAGCACGCCTCATGCGCCATTATCCTTTAGGCGAGATTATGGCGCATCTCCTGGGGTATGTAGGGCGCATTAATGTTCAGGAATTGCAGCAGGTTGATCCGGGCAACTACCGGGCAACCAACTTTATTGGAAAGTCCGGTATTGAAAAATATTACGAAAATAGCTTGCATGGCGAGGTCGGCTACCAACAAGTAGAAACCGATGTAAGCGGCAGAACCTTGCGTGTTTTAAGCAAACAAAATCCCATTTCCGGGGAGAAATTGTTTTTAACCATTGACTCGCGCTTGCAAAAGATAGCTTATGAAGCCATGAAAGGCAGGCGCGGCGCCGTGGTAGCAATGAGCACGCATGGTGGTGACATTTTGGCGATGGTCAGCGCCCCTGGTTACGATCCCAATGCCTTTGTTAATGGAATTAGTGCCGTAGATTATGCAAAGCTTGCCACAGCGCGCGACAGGCCGCTGTATAATCGGGCTGTCAGAGGGTTGTATCCTCCTGCATCGACCATCAAACCGTTTATCGGATTGGCAGGGCTTGAAAAAGGAGCAGTAGATACCAATTTCAGCATTTACGATCCCGGCTGGTTTCGTTTACCTAATGTAAGCCATCCCTACCGTGACTGGAAAAAAACAGGGCATGGAATGATTAATCTCAAACGGGCTATTACTGTATCCTGCGACACCTATTTTTATAATTTAGGGCATAAATTGGGCATTGCAGCCATTGAGGATTTATTGGTGCAATTTGGCTTTGGCCAACTGACCCATGTTGACTTAAATGAAGAAGCACAGGGATTAGTGCCCAGTAAACGATGGAAACTTGCCACTAAAGGGTTATCCTGGTATCCAGGCGACACGGTTATCACCTCCATCGGTCAAGGTTTTATGCTGGCTTCCCCCTTGCAACTGGCCAATGCCACGGCGTCATTAAGCCAAAAAGGAAAACGCTTCAGGCCGCATTTGCTGCACAAATCGATTCAAAGCGATAAAGAAGAAACGCATCCCTACAAACCGCTGGAAGAATACCCGATTCGACTTAAAGACAACAATTATTGGACGATCATTGCCGATGCTATGCGCTCTGTGATTGTAAGTAACGAGGGCACCGGGTATCGATTTGGCCGCGATGCACCCTATACGGTTGCGATAAAAACAGGAACAGCGCAAGTGTTTGGTGGAAAACAGTATGAAAAAGCGCGAAAAATTAGTTACGAAGAAATCCCCGAATATTTACGCGATCACTCCCTTATCATTGCGTTTGCACCCGTTGAAAACCCTGAGATTGCGGTGGCTGTGATGGTAGAAAATGATTTTGCCGCATCCTCTGTTGCCCGAAAAGTAATGGATGCCTGGTTTGAACTAAAAAAAGCAGGAACCCCATGATTAAATCCAGTCACCAACGGCCTGTTTATCGCTTTACTTCGAAATCAATTCACATTGATCTCCCTTTGTTTGGGCTGCTTATCGCCTTAATTGCTTTAGGCATGCTGATTTTGTACAGTGCGTCAAATCAAAACACCAGCATGGTGTTTCGCCAGGCTATGCGCCTGACCTTTGCTTTTGCGCTCATGATGGGGTTTGCCATAATCCCTCCGCATAAATATAAAATTTGGACCCCCTGGATTTACGGAGTTGGTTTAGGCTTATTGATTGCGGTAATGCTCATGGGAAAAATAGGCAAAGGGGCGCAACGTTGGCTTGATCTGGGCCTGTTTCGTTTTCAGCCTTCTGAAATTATGAAGCTTGCAATCCCCATGATGGCGGCCTGGTATTTTGACCGCAAAGCCTTCCCTATTGATTTAAAATCCATTTTCATTGCCAGTATCATGATCCTGGTGCCAACGCTCTTAATCGCCAAACAGCCTGACCTGGGCACGGCAATTATGGTGGTGATTGCAGGATTTAGCGTAATCTTTCTGGCAGGGATACCTTTGCGGATAATAGTCATTGCCAGCCTCTCCCTTGCCGGTGCGGCCCCTCTGCTTTGGCATTTTTTGCACGATTACCAAAAGCAGCGAATCTACACCTTGCTCAATCCAGAGCAAGATCCGCTTGGTTCGGGCTATCATATTATTCAATCTAAAATCGCCATCGGTTCCGGCGGGGCTTTTGGGAAAGGATGGCTGGAGGGCAGTCAATCGCACCTTAATTTTTTGCCGGAGCATGCAACCGACTTTATTTTTGCCGTCAGTGGAGAAGAACTGGGGTTTGCCGGAAGCACCATTTTGATTTTGCTGATTATTTTAATATCCTTACGCGGGCTTTATATTGCAAAGCATGCGCAAACTAATTTTACCCGTTTATTGGCAGCAAGCTTATCCATGACTTTTTTCCTGTCTGCTTTTGTGAACATTGGCATGGTCATGGGCATACTGCCAGTAGTAGGAATTCCTCTGCCCTTAGTCAGTTACGGCGGTACTGCCATGGTAACCTTCCTGACAGGTTTTGGAATACTTATGTCAATAAGCTCGCATCGGATTTTGTTTAATAATTTGATGCGATAAAGCCTCTTTCTGAGCTGGTTTTTATTTCTTTAAGACCTTGCTTTATTGAAGTAAGAACCTCAAAGGTGCTTGTTGGTTTCGAGGGAGCAAACAGTTTATTGCGGTGACGCGCTATCACATCAATATTTCTAACATCTATTTCCGCACCCGTATCGCCATCCTCCCAATTTTTAATGGTATTTAATATCGTTTCAGCAGAACTGGTTATATCAAGATTAAATACTGCCTCTCTCAAAAGGGTTAATCGTTCAATCTTGTCCTCTGCCTTGTTAAAATACCAATGCGATTGAGACAGTTTATTTATTTGACTATCCAGTTTATCAGCAACCTTGTTTTTTAATACCGAAAGATAGGCTGTATTGCATGCTTTATGTAATAAATGGGCTTTTTTCAGCGGCACAAACAGGCAATCGTACTCCTTTTTCTCTGTAGGGCAAAAAAGTGTTTTGCTTTGGACACCCTCTATCTTGCTAACAGATTGCTTAATTGACGGATAAAAGGGTGAATTTTGTGAAAAACGAATAGCTACTGCCTGATTATTGCTGCTGTCGTTTGCCATTCTTACCAGAATTTGGTCATCACCAAAACGCTTTTTTAATGCGGTTTGGTATTCAAAGAGTGTTTGGCCCCCTATGGTCTTTTTTTGCTGGCTAGCTGTATCAAAAGCCATAGCCATGAAGAACGCATAGTCGGCACCTGTCCTTTTGCGATAACTCCCGCTCTTAAGGCTTAATCGCTCCATCCGAAGAGGCTGAATGTCTCCTCCTTTGCTACGATAAAAGCAGCCATCAAGCGGGTTTTCAGACTCACTGGCAATGACTACAGGCATGTCTCCTGTCTTCTTAAAAACAGTTTTGTATCGTAGTTCTTGATTTTCAGGAAATGGATTCAATGTATTGTTAATATTGCAAATTGCAAATTCCACAGGGAGACCGGTGCGCCAAAAGGAGCCTAGTAAAGTAAGTAGCTCCCCGGTTTCATCCGTATCGACTTTTGCTCTAAACCGGCTTTCATTCCATAAAGTCATTAACCCCTTTTCTCGAACGTAAAACCAATTATTAACTTCTTTGTTGTTTTCAAGTAGATTAATATAATCCAGCTCCAATTTATCGGCTTCTTGTAAAAGAATCACTTCAATGTTGTATTTAGCTATGTACTCGTGTAACAAACGAAAGAAGGTAAGGCTTGGGCAATCATCGCCGTGCAGGTTCATCGATAAAATGCGTACAGGAGAAAAGCTCTCCCCTGGAAGCCAGGATGCAACAAGCGGTAGTAAGATCTGCTGACTTAAAGAAGACACAGGTTGTTTTTCAAGGGTTTTATGGGCCATGATTAGCTTCTCAACAAAAAAACCGATTATGGCGCAAATAAGACCAGTTTGTCAATTATATTGGTAATAAGGCCATTTCTTTTGCCAGCAAAGCCTCCATCACTGGAGCATAATTTTTGCGGTGAATAGGACAAGGGCCTATTGCGGTCAACGCCAGTCTGTGCTGTTCTGTGCCATACCCCTTATGGCTTGCGAAACCAAAGCCTGGGTAAAGCAAATCCATGGCTTCCATTTCTTCATCGCGCAGCACTTTCGCCAGAATAGATGCCGCGGCAATGGCATTTTCAAGGCTGTCGCCCTTCACGATTGCTTTACAAGGCATGCTGACATCCGGTACAAACAAGCCATCAACCAATACGAAATCAGGTTGTATTGGAAGCGCTTCAATCGCGCGTTTCATGGCAAGCAAAGTAGCGTGGTGAATATTCAATTGCTCAATTTCATGCACTTCGGCACGGCCAAAAGCATAAGCCTGCGCCTCGGTTTTAATTTTTTCCGAAAGTGCCTTTCGCTTTGCAGGAGTCAAGGCTTTGGAATCTTTTACTCCATCAATGGGGTGCTTTAAGATAACCGCGGCAGTGACTACAGGGCCTGCTAAAGGCCCCCGCCCTACTTCATCCACACCAGCAACCCATTTTGTCATGGCTTCTTCTTATTTTATTGAAAGGAATAATGGCGCAATCATACCGATTTAAAATTGATTTATCACTAATAAAATGCGATCATGCGCACAATTTATTATCACTATTGAAGCACTATGAGTACGATAAAATGCGCGGTTATTGGCGTGGGCTATTTAGGACGTTTTCACGCACAAAAATACCAGATGCTGCCTAATGCAGAATTAGTGGCTATTGCTGATGTGAATGCGACAGCTTGCGAATCCGTCTCAAGGGAGCTTAACGTCCCGGCTTATCTCGATTACCGTGATTTATTTGGCAAGGTCGATGCGGTCAGCATTGTTGCAACCACCAAAACTCACTATGAAATTGCCAAAGCCTGCATTGCTGCGGGCATTCATGTACTGATTGAAAAACCGGTTACAGAAACGGTGAGTCAGGCCGATGAACTGATTGCATTAGCTAAACAATTTCAGGTTAAACTGCAAGTAGGGCATCTTGAGCGGTTTAATGCCGCCCGCCTTGCATTGGATGAATACCTTGATAAACCCCTTTTTATTGAAGCGCAGCGCCTGGCTCCGTTTAACCCACGCGGTGCGGATGTCAATGTAGTGCTGGATTTAATGATTCATGATATTGACCTCATTTGCACCATCGTCAAAAGCCCGATTACCCACATTGAGGCGCAAGGTACTCCGGTGTTATCGCAGTCCATTGACATCGCCAATGCGCGCATCACCTTTGCAAACCATTGCGTTGCCAATGTAACAGCCAGCCGGGTCAGTTTTAAAAGTGAGCGGAAAACACGCCTGTTCCAACCGAATTCCTACATTTCCATTGACTACCAAAACAAGCAATTTGCCGTTTTTCAAAAAGGAGAAGGCGAAATGTTCCCCGGCATTCCTGAAATTACTCGCCACGAGTCGATTTTTGACAAGGGTGATGCCTTATTGGAAGAAATTACTGCCTTTATCGCCTGCATTCAAAACGATTCCACACCCCTTGTAACCGGTGAAGACGGGCGGGATGCTTTAGCGGTAGCGTCTCAAATTACCACCCTAATCACAAACAACCTGACTACGCACAATGCCTGCAACTAAACGGATTGTTATTATTGCCGGTGAAGAATCAGGCGATATGCATGCAGCCAAACTGGTACGCGGCTTACAGGCTGAAATGAGTGGGCTTCTGATAAGCGGCGTGGGTGGCAGCCACATGGAAGAAGCGGGCGTTCAACTCGTGAGCGATTTAGCGCGTTATGGCGTTACTGGAATTACGGAAGTAATTCGTAACCTGTTTATGCTAAAAAAAGTACTCAACACCATTAAAGCGCACTTAAAAAAAACCAAACCGGATTTGCTTATTTTGGTGGATTGCCCAGGAATCAATTTACGCATTGCCCAATTTGCCAAATCACTCGGGGGCATTCGCATTTTATATTACATCAGCCCCCAAATTTGGGCCTGGAAAGCCAATCGTATCGAAATTATTCGGGCCTGCGTTGACCGAATGGCCGTGATTCTGCCGTTTGAGAAAACCCTGTATGAAAAAGAAAATGTGCCGGTTTCTTTCGTAGGACACCCGCTTATCGAAAAAATTATCCCCTGTCAGGATAAAATCGAGGCAAGGCATGCGCTTGGTCTGCCAGGCAATAAAAAGCTTGTTGCCATGCTGCCGGGAAGCAGGCGCAACGAAATCGAGCGGCACATGCCAATCCTTGCAGCCACCGCAGAAAAACTTGGCCGGCAGCGGGATGATTTGCACTTTGTTATTCCAATTGCGAGAACATTAGATCCTGCCCAAGTGAAAGCCTATTTTGCCAACACATCGGTAAACGTCAGTTTTATTCAGGATAAAGCCACCGAAATTGTAGCTTGCTCAGATTGCGCCGTGGTGGCCTCCGGTACTGCTTCCTTAGAGTGTGCCCTGCAGGAAACACCGATGTGTATTATTTATAAAGGCGCTTTACTCAGTTTCATTGCGTTCATGAAAGTTGTGAAAGTAAACTATTTGGGCCTTTGCAATTTACTGCAAAATGAAATGATTGTTCCCGAATTATTGCAATACGATTGCAATGTAGAAGAATTAACCCGCACCCTGTTAAGCTTACTCAATGATAAGGAAGTTATCACCCGCATGCAAAAACGGCTTAAAAAGCTGAAACACTCCCTGTCCAATGAACAGGCGGACTGCACGCTGGTGGAATTAGTGAAAAAAGAATTGCTAATTTAAACGTGTATTCAAAGGTCTTTCGCGCACGCGCACGTCATAGCCGTCAAGCTAAGGAAAATTTTTATCCCCTCCCCACCACGCCCCGCGTGGGGGAGAGGGCTGAGGGTGAGGGGGCTAAAAATAAGGCCGCGTAGCGATTCATTAATAATTTTTTGTAGAAATAGTTTCATTTTTCAAATTTAAAAACTTGATCATCGATTTAAAAAATTTCAAATAAGCCCTATTTTCTCGTATTTCAAGAGTAGATTATCAAATAACCTTCATGTACAATTAATTTTGCTTTCTTAGAGAAGAGAGCATTTGGATTGATTTAACTAGAATAAGGAAGTTATGATGAATGTCATTGAAACACAACCCACAGCACAAAGTATTGCCACGGCGCAAGACCATGGCCTTCAAGATTTGGTCTACAGTTTAGTCACCCGTTTTCTTGCTGACAATAAAGGCAAGTCCATCGATGATCTCTATGACATGATTCTTTCAGAAGTTGAGCCACCACTATTACAAGCCGTTATGGAAAAACGACGTGGGAACCAACTGCAAGCAGCAAAAATGCTTGGAATCAGCCGCGGTACTATCAGAAAAAAACTTCAACGTTATTTTGGCACTAAGTATTTTCGTTTAACAGACGAATAGGTTAGTCACCAACCAGTAGCTAATTACTTCTCGCCATTGCAAATAATGCCGGTAATCCAGTCGTAACCGCATTCATTCCATGCAATGGCGACATAGCCGTAAAACACAAACAAAAATCATTTTGTCCAATATTTAATCAACTTAATAGTTCCTTAATCTTCAAATGGTATTCTATTTTTATGTCGGTGCGTTATGCGAGATGAAAATGGCTAATATTTCTACTGCCCCTACTGTTTTTCAGGAAATTGAGCAAAAACCAGTGGATTTTTACCGATTTGGCTCAGTAAAGCACCACTCGGCAAATGCCATAATAGTTACTTCAAACGAAATAGATACATTATTGAACAGTCCTGCATGTCGAAAAGGGGACCACGGCGATCTAAAGGGATTTAAAGTACTGCGTTTTTTATTACGCACTGATGGTACGTTGGTATTTGGCGCAGAAGGAACCCCAAGTAGTATTGGTAAAATACCAGCCCATTTTCAATTAACTGCTGAACCTAAACAATGGGAGCATTTGGAAGTCTATGGAGCATCCTGTCTAACCGCAGGTAATGCCTATTTTGATGAGAAAAACAGGCTTTGTGGTTTAAGCAATAAAAGCGGGGATTTCAGGCCTCCTTTTGATAGTTTGCAATTTGCGCTACCGGCATTTCAAACATTGCCCATGCGCGATACATTAATCATACAAAGACTGAAGGATATTGACCATGTAGGCTATTCAACCGTATCAAAAGCCACCCTTTTCCCTAATTTACAAGAAACCAAACCAATAGAACAAAGTAGAGTAATCACTAATAACATGAAGGCTCAGGTGCAAAAAATAAAAAGTGACAGTAATCCTGCCATTGAAAATTTCAAACAAGAATTTAACCGCAAGCATAGCGCTTCATACAAACAAACTATCTTTAGCTCTAATCTGCTTGTTAGCTTCTTTCGCAACAGCAAACTGTATGATAAAAAAGGAAACCGCAAGGACTTGTCTTTTGAAGACATTATTAAACACGCACAAGAAGGGAGCAACCGTAGTAGAAAAATATTAGTTGATATGGAATTGATGAATAAAAAGGGACAAGTTACTAAAAAATTAACATCGGCCTATGAAGCGATCCCAAACGCACCTTCGCAAAATAGCGTAGTGTAACTTTTGTTTTCAGTAGCCTTGATGGAGCGAAAGCGAAATCAAGGTTTACGATGTCTCATGCGATAAGAAAACCTTGGTTTCGCTTTCGCTCCATCAAGGCTACCGCCGAAAAATTTTTAAGTGCCCGGTATAAAATCATACGAAACCCATTTGAAAAACAAGAAACAAAAACACAACAGTGGGGATTCAATCTGCCTTAGGCCAGGTTTACCTCATCTTACTCTCCGCTTAACCTACAAAACCATTAGGTTAGCTCATTTTTTGATTTGCATTTATCTTTTTGATTATAAGCGCTATATTATGCAGAATCGATACGTTCTGTGTTAAAAAATAGGGATTCACTGGCTCTTTAAAGAAACCAGTAAACAGAATGCGCAGAAGACAGGTTGGCAGCCTGTCAGATTCGGCTTAAGGGAGTATTCAACTATGAAAAAAATCAGTTCCACCGCCCTGGTTTTACTTACCATTATATTAATGGACTTATTAACTGGTATGGAATTTGATCTCTTTGTGCCAAGTTTTCCCCAGCTTCAGGCAGAGTTTAGCCTGACTCCGTTTTGGGTTGAGGCATTAATCTCCATTAATTTTTTAGGGTACTGCATTAGCCTGTTTGTTGTCGGAAGTCTGGCCGACCGGTATGGCAGAAAGCACATTATTTTGCTTGGGCTTGGCATTTTTGCTATTGGCAGCATCCTTTGTTTATGGGCACCCTGCTATTTTGCACTGCTTTTAGGGCGCTTCTTGCACGGTATAGGAATTGCAGCACCGGCCATTTTAAGCTTTTTAATCATTGCAGACAGTTACCCTTTAAAACAGCAACAGGTCTTTATGGCCATGATGAATGGCGCAATGAATTTGGCGGTGGCCGTAAGTCCTCTTTTGGGGAGTTATATTACCTTTTATTACCATTGGAAAGGAAATTTCGCCACGTTGTTGGGCTTATCCTTGATAGCTCTTTTCATGGCTATATTATTTATTCCGAAACATAACCTCCCTGAACATAAGGAAGATGCCGCACTGTTTGATTACATGCCATTATTCAAATCAAAAACACTCATGCAAATGATGGCGCATATCACGTTCATGATTGTTCCCTACTGGATTTTTGTTGGGATGTCGCCACTTTTATACATGAAATCTTTTGGAGTAAGCATTGAACATTTTGGTTATTATCAGGGAGCTTTAGCTTTGTTTTTTGCGTTTGGGAGTATTTCTTTTGGCTTTATTATCAATCGATTTGAACGAAAGAAAACCCTTTTTGTGACCAATCAAATTTTTATACTCAGTTTTTTGACGGTGGCCTGTGTCACCTGGATAAACAGTGCCAATCCCTTGCTTATCACCATTGCGTTTATCCCCTTTGTTATTGCACAAATTATTCCCTCAACCATTCTTTACCCTCTGTGCTTAAATTTCATGCCCAAGGCAAAGGGACGTGTTTCGGCGATGATTGTTGGAAGCTGCCTTATTTTATGTGCACTCTCGCTACAGCTTGCAGGATTTGTTTATCGCGGCTCGTTTCAACACATCGGGATGATTATTCTGCCTTTTATTCTAATGTCTGTATTCACTCTGTTTAAAGTAATTAAAAACGAGGAAGTGATGAATTATGGTAAGGTGCAACCAGAATAATCCGATGCGCGTAAAGAGAGAGAGGTTTTTAATTATTTTTTAAAGATAAGGAGTTAGTCGTATTATGCCAAAATCGAAATTACCAGTGGTAAAAAACATTGTGTTTGGTGAGCTTGAATACGTTGATAGAGGGGTACAGGAACCACCGATTGAAGAGGAACGCGTTGGTTGTACCATTTCCATTCTATTAAACAAAAAATACCACCCTAACGACTTTGATATTAAACTTTTCTCGGAAGAAATTCAATTTGAAGAGAATATTCCTGCAAACAATGCGGACACAAAGGCATTGCGAAACAACCAGGATACAGGGAGATATCTTCATTTTTATTTGAATAATTTGGCTTGCAAAACAACCTATCGTTATCAAATACTCTATAAAAACAATCCGCTACTCATTCAGCACTTGGCCGGACAGACGGCCCGAGAAGAAATCATCATCCGCACCCCTCCTGCACGCCTTGATCCGGAACCTATTAAAATTGCAGTCGGAGGCGATCAAGAGCGTTTGGAACAATTTGGTCCGATAGGCCGTTGGTTTGATATCAATAATCTGTCGCACACCCAATTGTTATATGATCATATGGGGCAGGAAGGGGATTTTGAAGCCACGGCAAGTGAAGACATTGCCAAACAGCCTTACCAGCTTTTTATCCATTTGGGGGACTTGTTTAATGGGGAGTTCTTTTTTTCTGCGCGTAACCTTTTGCGTCGCGACAGGAAGTTATTTGAACCCAGCGTAAACTCGCTCAGCGGTTTTCGAGGCCAATTAGCAGGTGATTTTGGAAAACCCGTAAGAAATAATCTCGCGCATTTGGCTTATGGTTTCTATGCTGTTGCAGACGATCACGACACGGGTAAAAACGACTCGCTGCCTCCAAAAACCGAAAAAGAGTTTGCCAGAAGACGCAATATGGAAATGGCTTTCCACGAGTTTGTATTAATGCCCTCTTTTTTGTCAGAACCACTGTCAGACTTTAATGAAAGCAACGAGCTTGGCCGCGCAGGCCCTTATTATAAAAAGCGGATTGGCCAAAGTGAATTTTTCTTTCTGCATAACCGCTTTACCATGGATGTGACCAGGGAAGATGCTTATCTTTTGGGTGAAGATCAATGGCAATGGCTTGAAGAATCGCTCCAGCATTCTACGGCCAGCAATAAAGTGCTTATTTCCCCTTTGCCTTTTGTTATGGGCAAAAAACCGACGGATGATTACCGTGCGCACTGGCAGGAATGGCACCGCTTGATGCAACTTTGTCGTCAATACGACATTGCTACTATTTTAACCGCAGATTCACATAATTACAGCCACAGTGAAATACATGTCCGCGAGTTTCCAAACCAGGACCCCTGGATTATTCATCAACACTTGATTGGAACCCTCGGTGGGTCTCAACAACACATTTGCGCAGCAGAAATGCAACAGATTGAGTTGGAGGGGCGCCCTCCCTTGTTGCCGCAAGGAGAAGGGTTTGACGCAACGTTATATGCTGGTTCGACCGTAAAAGCGTATTTTACACCCGGTAGTAAGCAAGCTCTGCTCCCTGAGAGGGACGCGGATACGACTAAAAGCCAATGGACAAAGAAAGGCGAGTGGCATAAAAACACCCATGCTTACGCTGGCATGATTTTCAAACCGTTATTTGATAATCCAATATCGGATAGTGAGCCAGAAGTTGAGGGAAACGAGATGGAAATTGAAAAACTACCGCCTAAAAAAGCCTCACAGGTTAAATCCTGGCAGGTTGAAAGCAGTTTGTTTACTTGTACAGGTAAGCGAAAAAATGTGATCCATGAAGAGCGGCTAGATTGCCAGTATGTGACAGACTATCCTTCTTTGCTCTAGTGCAGAACGAATGAGTGCTTCTCACGCCTGAGGCGGGAGAAGCAAACAGGTTACGCTTCCAGTAACAATTTATTAATGCGGTTAACAAAATCCGCAGGATTATCCAACTGCCCGCCTTCGGCAAGCACCGCTTGTTCAAATAACACCACCACCCATTCTGCAAAGCGTTGATCATCGGTAATATCATGCAAGCGCTTAATTAAAACGTGCTCGGGGTTAATTTCAAAAATAGGTTTGGATACGGGCACATCCTGGCCATGCACTTGTAAAATACGTTGCATTTCCAAGGCCATGTCCGCTTCATCAGCCACCACGCATGCCGGTGAAATGGTTAAGCGATTGGTAAACTGCACCTCTTTCACTTTATCACCCAAAACGTCTTTGATTTGCTTAAGCATGGGCTCAAGGGATTTTTCCTGCTCTTTAACTTCACTTTCTTTCTCAATAGGAAAGTCAATTTTGCCTTTACTGATCGATTGCAGTTTTTTACCGTCAAATTCGCTTAAATAGCTAACTAACCATTCATCGATTTTGTCGTGTAACAGCAACACTTCAATCCCTTGCTTCTTAAAGATTTCGAGGTGCGGGCTATTTTTCGCCGCATTGTGGCTTGAGGCAGTAATATAGTAAATTTTATCCTGTCCCTCTTTCATGCGCGAAACGTATTCGGTTAAGGAAACGGTTTGCTTTTCGGAATCGTTTTGGGTTGTTGCAAAACGCAATAATTTGGCAACAGCTTCTTTATTAACAAAATCTTCAATCGGGCCTTCTTTAAGAACCAAACCAAATGCATTCCAGAATTGCTGGTATTTTTCCGCGTCTTTTTCACTTAATTTTTCAAGCATTCCCAAAATACGTTTGGTGCAAGCGGATTTGATTGCCTCAACCAATTTGTTATCTTGCAAAATTTCACGCGAGATGTTCAATGGCAAGTCGCTGGCATCCACAATCCCTTTTACAAACCGCAGGTAACGGGGTAAAAATTGGACTGCGTCATCCATAATAAACACGCGTTTAACATACAGCTTTAAACCGTGTTTGCTTTCCTGCTGCCACAAATCAAAGGGCGCATGGGCTGGAATGTAGAGTAAACTAATGTAATCCTGCTTTCCTTCCACGTGATTGTGCGACCAGGTGAGTGGATCCTGGTAATCATGGGAGATGTGCTTATAAAGTTCGTTATACTCTTCGTCTGTAATTTCTGATTTTTGCAAAGTCCATAGGGCGGTGGCTTTGTTTACTGTTTCAAACCCTTCTTCCGGTTTATCGTCTTCACCCATTTTTTTCATAACAATCGGCCAGCAAATATGATCGGAGTATTTGCTAATGATTTGACGAAGGCGCCAATCGCTTAAAAATTCACTCTCATCGGATTTTAAATGAAGAGTAACTTCCGTGCCGCGATCTGCTTTGGTTTCCTGGCCTATGGTAAACTCCCCATCGCCCTTTGATTCCCAAATAATCCCTTCTTCAGGCGTTAAGCCTGCGCGACGGCTTTTTAAAGTGACTTTGTCGGCCACAATAAAAGAAGAATAAAAACCCACGCCAAACTGGCCAATTAAATGAGAATCTTTCACGTTTTCGCCGGTTAAATGGCTTAAAAATTCTTTGGTACCGGATTTTGCTATGGTGCCCAGGTTTTCTACTGCTTCATCCCAATTTAAACCAATTCCATTGTCTTTAATGGTGAGGGTTTTTAATTTTTCATTAAATTCGATGGTAATACGCAATTCCGAGTCGTTTTCATACAACGAAGCATTTGCTAGCGCTAAAAAACGCAATTTGTCCAAGGCATCGGAAGCGTTGGAAATGAGTTCCCGCAGAAAAATTTCTTTATTGGAATACAGGGAATGCACCACAAGATGCAACATTTGCTTTACTTCGGTTTGAAACCCCATTGTTTGTTGCTTGGCAACCATGGTAAAAATCTCCCATTGCTAATAGTAATTGAGTAGACTGTATATGTGGCTAACTTTTGCAGATTTCAAGGGGTAATCGCCTTTTTTTCTAAACAGAGGAGATTATTTTCGGGGCGAGAGGTATATACTGGAAATACATCGGCGTGGAGACCAAAAACATGGAGCAAGTTTTTGATGTTGCAGTGATTGGAGGAGGAATTAACGGGTGCGGTGTTGCTGCCGACGCCGCTTTGCGCGGTCTTTCGGTTATTTTATTAGAAAAAGACGACCTGGCTTCTAAAACTTCATCAAGCAGCAGCAAACTGATTCATGGTGGATTGCGCTACCTCGAACAATACGATTTCGGACTGGTAAAAAAAGCCTTGAATGAACGCCAGTTGCTTCTTACGCTGGCACCGCACTTAGTTCACCCGCTCCCCTTTGTTTTACCTTATGAAGCCCACATGCGCTCACGTTGGCTGTTGCGTACCGGTTTGTTTTTTTATGATAATTTAAGCCGTAATAATACCCTTCCCCACTCCAAAACCATTAACCGCGGTGAAGCGCCGGGTTATTTTAATCCTTTAACGAAACAGTACACGCAGGGATTTTTATTTTACGATTGCGCAACAGACGACTCAAGGCTCACTATTGCAAATGCCTTGCAAGCGAAAGCACATGGCGCACACATTGTAAGAAATGCCGAGGTCGAAAATGCTGAGGTTATTCAAAACTGCTGGCAGCTTGGCGTAAAAACGAACGCGCAACATCGCCTCATTAAAGCCAAATCACTCATCAATGCCGCAGGCCCCTGGGCTTCTCTTTTAAATAAGCGCTTACAACTCCCCGAGCAGTTTAAAATGACGTTGGTGAAGGGAAGCCATCTGGTGGTACATAAATTATACGAAGGAAGTCATGCCTATTTGTTGCAAAATAGCGACCAGCGCATTGTGTTTATTGTGCCCTATCACGGGTACACCATGATTGGAACTACCGATGTGGCTTTCACAAGCAGCCTGGATGACATTGCCATTTCCTCCGAAGAAGTCGATTATTTATGCAATCTCGTTAATCAATACCTCCAGTGCACTATCCAAAAAAAGGATATTATCAACACCTGGAGCGGAGTGAGGCCCTTACTTGGAGGAACAGACGGCACGTTGAGCACACTAAGCCGCGATTACCTTTGCAACTACACCAGTCTACCGGCCCCTGCCGTCACGATTTATGGGGGTAAAATCACAACCTATCGCCAATCTTCTTTGGAAGCGGTAAATCACTTACATTCTGTTTTCCCCACGCTTAAGCCTTCTTTATCAAGCCGCACACCCTTACCAGGAGCCCTTTTTGATGGCTTAACCTTTCGTGAATACCTTAAATTTGCCCGGGAAAAATACTTTTGGCTTGGCGAAACCCTGCTGGAGCGTTACCTTGCCAGTTATGGTACGCGAACAGAGCAATTGCTTTTGGGGATGAGCAATACAGACAATTTAGGTCAGGATTTTGGAGCAGGATTATTTCAAAGAGAGGTTGATTTTTTAGTGCAAGAAGAATGGGCGATGAGTGCAGAAGACATTCTTTGGCGACGCAGTAAATTGGGATTGCATTTTAGTCCGGAAAAAACAGCGCGCCTGGCGCAGTATTTAGGCGTGGTTGAAAGCGTATAATTTCGTAACGAACCGAGACATCCCTTCTCCCGCTGTCGGGAGAAGGTGCCCAAAGGGCGGATGAGGGTAACGTTGAAAGCATATATTTTCGTAACGAACCGAGACATCCCTTCTCCCGCTGTCGGGAGAAGGTGCCCAAAGGGCGGATGAGGGTAACGTTGAAAGCATATATTTTCGTAACGAACCGAGACATCCCTTCCCCGCTGTCGGGAGAAGGTGCCCAAAGGGCGGATGAGGGTAACGTTGAAAGCGTATAATTTCGTAACGAACCGAGACATCCCTTCTCCCGCTGTCGGGAGAAGGTGCCCAAAGGGCGGATGAGGGTAAATTGGAAGAGCAAGTCTTTTTCTGGCGCGTTTAAAAAGTAAAGGTTATCCTTACTTCGTCCTCATCACTTACTTCCTCGCTGTCTTCATCACTCGCTTCCTCGCTTGCGCTGCTTCCGTGGCTGTCTTCCTCACTCGCTTCAGATTCCGAATCACTTGAGTTGTTTTTCATCGCAGCATAGGTTTCTTCTCTTGCTTTTTCCACCAATAGACTTAACCAAAGCGGCTTAAGTAGTGCCTGGAGTTGCTCACAATCTGCTCGCAAGGCCACTGAATCAGCATACTTTACCTGTAATTCACTAACCCACTCACAAAGCAGCGTTATCGCTTTTGAAGCAAGAAGCCAATCAAAGACTATTTTTAAATCCATCTCGTTTTCCAGAACACTGGAAAGTCCCATCATTTCATGATGTTCAACAAGTGGAACATCATGATCCAACGCTTTAATGTATTCCATGATTGCGATGTTTAAGTAGCTTGTCGCACAACCTAAAAGAAGATTCAAATCGATTTGGCGCTTCGCATCAGGTAATTGTTCAACAAATTTGTCGATTACAAATTGACACACGCCAGGGTGTCCAATGTGCATTTTAAGCACAAAATCAACCATAGAGGTGTCCCATGTCAGGCTCCCTTCCTGATCATGGAAGAATTGCGAAATAGCATATTGATTTTCCCTGTCACCTAAATCATGGTACAGTGATCCCGTTAAAAAAAGAATAAAGGGATGCATTGCATTTTTAGTGCTAGCAGGAATGGGGATGGTGAAGTAAGTATTGTCAATTAGATAGCGACATTCTCGTGACATGTCTTTAGGTAAGAGTGCACCCTGCTGCAATAAAAAACCATACATTTCAGGTTTACCCTGCTTGATTGCTTCCAAAAGCAAGACAGTTAAAAAAACGTTTTTATCTACCATACCTCCAATATTCCCTTGAAATCGTTGGCCATTCAGCATGGTATCAATGTGGGTTTGATACAATGGAATTTGCTCGTGGTAAGCGAGTAAAAACGCCACCATTTCTTTATTTTCTTTAGCAATAGCTACCATGAGAGGGTGTTGGAGCATGCCGTAGTGAATGGCTTTATTTTCTAATTTTATGACATCAAAAATATAATTCGCATTGCAGTCAAAAATTGAAGCAGAAAAATTTACACGGTGCTTGATTAGCAGCGCAACTATTTCTTTATACCCTTTGCGTATTGCAATTTCCAGCGGGGTTTCATGCCGATCGTTTTTTTGATTGATAAGCGTCATTGATAGGTTATAGTCTGTAGTTGCACTTTCATTTACCAGAATTGTTTTGACAAAATCAATTTGGCCTTGCGAAACGGCTTCATGCAAAACAGTATTATGCGCTTCCAGCCATTGTAACTTGCCTCTCCAGGCGCGGTAGCACTTTTCAAAATGAACAAGATCCTTTTCCTGTAAAAAAAGAAACAGCAATTGGCCTTTCTGGTAGACATCACTGTACTGAAGTGAATTAAGTGCTTCTCCACTCAGGATGGCTTCCTTGAGTTCAGCATTATTTTGCTTTATTGTTTGAAAAAAATCTGATTTTTTCATATTTACTCCAGCCCGATTTAGCCGCTTAATCCATTCGGCAAGTTAGGGTTAATAAATTAGATAGCACATCCAAAAAGGCAGGATTTATTGAGTTTGTTAACATTCTTCTCCAAACACCTGAAATGTGAACAGACCCTACAGCGCCGAATGACTTAGAATAACACATACTGTCTTGATAAAGTATATGTCAATTGGTTTAAATTAAACCCGTACTGAAGGTTTGGCCTTGGCCAAACCTTCAGACTTAACGCAAACAGAATCAAATTTTTTCATATTATTTAACATGGAACCTTTGTATTGTTTTAAATCATCCGGCGCTGTAGTACTCTTTCAAAGGAGAAAAGAATACTAGGCCCTGGTGTTTTCTTCATCCAGTTTTTGTCGAATTTCTTTTACATCGACATGCAGAGCCTGTTCTACCAAGTCTTTCAGCACTGACTCAGGCAGGGAGCCTGACTCGGAATAAATGAGAATGCCTTGCTTGAACACCATCAGGTGGGGAATCGACTGAATTTGCAAGCTGCTGGCAAAGTCTTCCTCTGTTTCCACATTTACTTTTGCGAAAACTACCTGGGGGTATTGTTTGGCAACCTGCGCATACACGCTGGCGAATTGTTTACAAGGGGCACACCACTGAGCCCAAAAATCGATAAAAACAATTTCATTTTTTTGAATACACGCTTCAAAATCATTAAACGCCAGAGTGTGAGGCATGGGCTCTCCTTTCGGTTGAGATGCAGCCTAAAATCCGTGCAAAAATTTCCTCTACGCTGCCAATACCATTCACACTATGAAAACGCGGAGCCTGTTGTCGGCTCAATGCGGCCTCTTTTTCCCATTGCTGGTAATAAGTAATCAGTGGCTTGGTTTGCTGATGGTAGACTGCCAGACGTTTTTTAATGGTGTCTTCTTTGTCGTCATCGCGCTGAATCAACGGCTCTTTGGTAAGATTATCCAGCCCTTCTTCAGTGGGTGGATTAAATTGCACATGATAGACTCGGCCCGATGCGACATGGATGCGCCGACCGCAGAGGCGATTGATAATTTCTTCATCAGGAACCGCTATCTCGACAATATGATCCAGAAAAATATTGGCTTCTTTTAAAGCATCTGCCTGAGGAATGGTGCGGGGGAAACCGTCAAATAAAAAACCATTACGGCAATCATCCTGTTTTAACCGCGCTTTGACCAGAGCAATAATAATGTCATCAGAAACTAACAGGCCTGCCTCCATTATCTTTTTGGCGTTAAGGCCAATTTCGGTGCCCGCAGCAATTGCTGAACGCAACATATCGCCTGTTGAAATTTGGGGTATTTTAAAATGATCAGTTAATTTAAGTGCTTGAGTCCCTTTACCAGCTCCCGGACCACCTAATAACATTAAACGCATCAACAACTCCTACTCAAATTAATTTATATTTGTCGCTAATGGGTTTTCGGTATTTTAGGCGACTTGATTTTTTTTGTTCAAGATTTTGAAAAAGACGCGTAATAGCCATTCTATTGCAAGTTTTTTTTAAAATCTTGAGCGAAAAAATCAATAGCATAAAAGCCGAAAATGCATTGGTGACAAATATCTCACCGCTATAGGATAACGAGGCTTTCACTTTTTCTCAATCGAATTTCTACCGCATGCACTGATTTAATTGCGCCTGATAGATTGCAGCGCGCGCTTTCACTTTGTGCGCAACCAAAACAAGCCAGGGCTTTTGCAGGTAGGTTTTGCGTTGATATCCCCCTATTCCCTCATGGTAGGCGAGGTATAATCGATACGCATCCGTTTGAGGGATACCCGCAATGCGGTGCGCTTGATTGGCATACCAGCCAATGAAGTCCACCGCATCGCCAAATACATCGCGTGAAGCGAGTATCCTACCGCCATTTGAGGCTTTTTTATACAGCCTCCAGGTACTTTTTAACGCCTGACTGAATCCATACGCCGTTGAAGGCCGCCTCCAGGGAATAACCCATAATAATTTGCGACCTTGCGGCCTTGCCTGGCTGTCAAATTTGGACTCCTGATGGATGATGGCCATTTGCACTGAAACGGGAATGAGCCATCGGGTTTCCACATCTTCTGCATCCCGGTACCATCGAGGGTACTCTTTAAAAACATGACAAATATTATCCACATTACGCGGAGGCTTGCTCACACAGGAGAGTAGCAAAAAAGAACAAAAAACAGTCAGTAACAATTTTTTCATTGCATTAAAATCCATTAAATTTCCGTCATTTTCCCTGCGTAACAAAAAAAGTCAACAAATACTTGATTCCGTTTGCTATTTTGTTTGATAGAATACGTAAAAATTACCAATTTGGCCAGCCATGAGTATTCTAGTATTTGACATTGAAACCATCCCCGACACCCACTCCGGCAGAAAGTTATACCATTTGGAGAATCTCTCAGAGGAAGAAACGGCGAATGCCCTGTTTGCTTTAAGGCGTGCCAAAGTGGGAAATGACTTTCTACCGCACTATTTGCAAAAAATTGTCGCTATTTCCTTAGTGCTTAGCCAGGGGACAAAAGTCAAGGTTTGGTCTTTAGGGGATGAGCAATCCGATGAAAAGGACTTGATTCAGCGCTTTTTTTCAGGCATTGAAAAATACAAACCGACTTTAGTCAGTTGGAATGGTTCAGGCTTTGATTTACCGGTACTGCATTACCGTGCGCTTTTACACGGTATTGCTGCCCCCGTTTATTGGGAACATGGCGAAAACGAGTCGCATTTTCGCTGGAATAACTATTTAAACCGCTTTCATTACCGCCACCTGGATTTAATGGATGTACTCGCAGCCTACCAAAACAAGGCCTTCGCTCCCCTTGATGACATCGCCTCCATGCTGGGTTTTCCCGGTAAAATGGGGATGAGTGGCGCAAAAGTCTGGGAACAATTTTGCGCAGGCAACCTGAAATCCATTCGCGATTATTGCGAAACCGACGTGCTCAATACCTATTGCGTCTATTTACGCTTCGAATTAATGCGCGGCGTTATGGATACCATTGCTTACGAGCAAGCACTGCACAACTTACGTCAGCATTTACAACAAGAATCCGAAAAAGCGCATTTACAGGAGTTTTTAGCTAAAATGAGCCCAGGTTTGTGAACGTTGTAAACCTTGGTTAGCGTTTATGAGATAAAGTGAGTGGAATTACGGAGTTCTGCAAAAAAACGTCCACTTTAAACAAAGTGAATCCAGACCAATGTTTTAAGCTAGATAGCTACTGGATCAACTATGTTTAAAACAGCTACGCGTTTTTGCGTTCACGTGAATGAACGCGCTGGCTCTGAGTTGGCTTTTTCTGTCGTATTATCAGGCAACTTTGTTATTTATTTTTCAGCAATTTTTCGATAATTAAGGGGAATTTTAATGCTTTTGCAACCAATGCAGCACGGTTATAGCAATTGAGTTTTTCTTTCATTGCATCGATATGATGTCCCACCGTTCTGGGTGAAATCGCTAATTTTGCAGCAATTTGTTTATACGACATTCCTTTAACCAGGTAGAATAAACAGTCAAGCTGGCGTGCAGTAAGAAACTCACTGTCCAACTCAGTTTGAGCGGTTTCACTGGGTAGCATTATTTCATTTTTTTCTACCAGTAAAGAAAAACCAATATTTCCAATAATTTTATTGTTTGAGCGCAAAGGGTATTTTTGCGTTAAAGCACAATACTTTCGGTTTTGAGAGAGGGTAATTGGTTCAATGCAAGAAATCAGGCTTTCTTTTACGATGACTTCCTGATCGTTTTTTCTAAAAATATGCGCTTCCTTCTCACTAAAACAAGGAAAATCAAAGTCAGTTAACCCTATTATATCCTTTTTAGAATTAAAGCCAGATTCTAAAGCCATTTGCTGATTGCAGTTAAGGTATTTTCCTTTCATGTCTTTAAAAAAAAGAAAATAACGTAAGTCTTGCATGGGTTCAATATCCAGATCAACAGAATCATTTAGATTAGTTAATTCGGTAAAGTTTAATAACAAGCTCATCCAGGCACCAAAAATACGATATAAAACCCTCTAACTGTATCATTTTTAATATTTAAAGTCAATACATGAACATTAAAGCAAAATAACAAACAGAGGCCGAGATGACTTAAGATCTACCTCCATGACATCTTTGTTTGTCGGGGACATTGCGAAATTTCCCTTATCGCACTGTTTTCCTTAAAAGGATGGCGTCTTCCACTCCATTGCCGTCTTCGTAGTAGTCTTCTTTTATCCCATCCTGGTAAAAACCCAATTTTTTATACAAAGCAAGTGCGGCAAGATTGCTCGGCCGCACTTCCAAAATAATTTCCGTAACAGAACCTCTGAGCGAATGCAAAACCGATTCTAACAGGGTCTGGCCATATCCTTGCCCTTGATAGGACGGAGTAATACAGAGGTTTAAAATATGGCAAGTGTTCCCCTTGTAGGAACAGATAATATAACCAATTAAGGCAGGATTTGCGCAATGAAGTTCGAGCACCCGGCAGTCGAACCCCGCCAATAAGCAATCACTTAAAATTTGTTCACTCCAGGGAATAAGGTACGCCACACTTTCAATAGCATGGACCACACCCACATCGCCAGGTTTCATTTTCCGTATCTTACTTGTCATCAGGGCTCCTAGCCCTCCTGCCGTGCATCGCAGGAAATGGTTCTACTACTCATTGAGTACTCCACAGAAACAAGTAATTTCTGTGGAGGCAGGCTGCTTATTTCTTCTTTTTTGGCATGTACAAATCGGTTATCGTGCCTTCAAATATTTCAGCCGCTAACCCCATGGGTTCAGAAAGGGTAGGATGCGGATGAATGGTGAGCGCAATGTCTTCCACGTCGCATTCCATTTCTATTGCCAAAGAGGCTTCAGTAATCAAATCTCCAGCATTCACACCCACAATGCCTGCCCCCAGAAGGCGCTTGCTTTGAGGATCAAACAAGAGTTTGGTCATGCCTTCTTCACGTCCCATGCTTAAAGCACGTCCACTGGCCATCCAGGGGAAAATGGCTTTTTCGTAAACAATGCCTTTTTCTTTTGCTTCTTTTTCGGTAAGTCCTGTCCAGGCTATTTCAGGATCAGTATAGGCTACGCTTGGAATGCATTTGGGATCGAAGTAATGTTTCTTGCCAGCAATCACTTCCGCTGCCAACCTGCCTTCAGGAATCGCCTTGTGCGCAAGCATAGGTTGCCCAATAACATCTCCAATCGCATAAATATGCGAAACATTTGTGCGCATTTGCTTGTCGACTGCAATAAATCCGCGTGCATCAACCTTCACACCGGCTTTCTCAGCATCGATTGTGCCGCCATTAGGTCGTCTGCCCACAGCGACCAAAACCTGTTGGTAACAAACAGGTTTTTCTGTCGCATGTTGGCCTTCCATGGTCACCAGGATGCCTTCTTTTTTGGCTTCCATCGCAGTCACTTTGGTTTTTAATAAAAATTTGACGCCGTTTTTAACCATGCGTTTTTGCAGAACATTCACAAGATCAGTGTCAGCTCCAGGAATCAGTTGATCCATGAACTCAACAACCGTTACCTCAACACCCAAAGCAGAATACACCGTTGCCATTTCAAGACCGATGATTCCACCACCTAATACCAACAGATTGCCTTTGATATCGGCTAACTCCAACGCGCCGGTTGAGCTGAAAATACGCGCATCTTCGGGGATAAACGGCAGGGAGATGGATTCTGATCCCACCGCAATAATGGCTTGTTCAAAATCGATGGTCGTTGTCCCATCTTTGCCCACAACAGCCACTTGGTGGGTTCCGGAAAATTTACCAATACCGGTTACGACTTCAACTTTACGTTGTTTTGCCAGCAGCTTTAAACCACCGGTTAATTTATTCACCACGGAATTTTTCCAGGCAACAATTTTTTTGCTGTCTAATTTGGGCTTGCCAAAACTCACACCCTGCTCTGCCATGTGTTGCGTTTCATCAACCACCTTGGCAATATGCAACAAGGCTTTGGAAGGGATGCAACCAACGTTTAAACACACACCGCCCAGGGAATCAAAACGCTCAACAAGAATCACTTTTTTACCCAGGTCAGCAGCGCGAAACGCGGCGGTATAACCACCGGGTCCACTACCTAATACCACTACTTCCGCTTTCATAGTTCCACTCATTTTCAGGCCTCATAAAGGGGGCTGTTGCCAATTCGTTTCTTGCAAAACCAGGTCAATTCGTTTCAATGCCTGGTTTTGCTGATAAACTAATCGTCAATCGACCCTAAGCTTTTTTATAATATTATTCTTCGTATATCACTTAATGAATCGCTAATAAACCGGGTAAATCGCGCGGCCTCTGCGCCATCAATAACGCGATGATCGTAGGACAACGATAAAGGCAGCATAAGCCGCGGTTTAAACACGTCATCAGTAAATACCGGTTTAATGCTTGTTCGGGAAAGCCCTAGTATTGCCACCTCAGGGCTGTTTACAATAGGCGTAAATGCCGTTCCACCAATTCCGCCCAAGCTTGAAATGGTAAAGCAGCCTCCGCTCATGTCAGCCGGCATTAAGCCTTTATCACGTGCCTTGTTGCTTAATCGCGCCATTTCCAACGCAATATCGCCTAAAGATAATCGGTCCACCTCTTTAATTACCGGCACGACCAAACCATTAGGGGTTTCCACCGCAATACCTACATTATAATAGTGTTTGTAGATTAAGTTCTCCCCCGTTGCGTCAAGGGATGCATTAAACTGCGGATAAACGCTCAATGCCTTTGCCACTACTTTTGTAACAAAAGCAAGAATCGTTAATTTATAACCGGCTTGCGCTGAATTTTCCGCTTCGGATTTTCGAAAGGCTTCCAGATCGGTGATATCTGCTTCATCAAATTGCGTGACATGCGGAATGGTAATCCAGGAGCGGTGTACATTCACACCTGTCAACCGCTTAATTTTATTTAATGGCTTACTCTGCACTTCACCGAATTTACTAAAATCAATGACAGGCATTGAAGGAAGTGAGAAACCCGAAGCCGTCTGTTTTTCGCTTAATCTGGTCTTAACGTACTGCTGAATATCTTCTTTGGTTATGCGTGATTTGCGCCCAGATCCCTTCACTTCGGCAAGATTAACACCAAGCTCACGTGCCATACGTCGCACAGCAGGGCTACCGAAAAACGGCGTGCCATTCTCAATCCCTTGCATTATCTCAGGTGCTTTCGTTTGCGTGGGGGCTGCCGGTATTTGAGGGGCTGTCTGTTCGGGAAGACTGGGGGCTGCTTCTTTTAGCGGCATTTTGGAGGGTTCAGTCTTCAAAATTAAAACAGGATAGCCTTGTGATACCTTGTCACCCACTTTAACAGCAAGGGATTCCACCACGCCATCCGCAGGAGAAGGAATATCCATGGTGGCCTTATCGCCTTCCAGCGTAATGAGTGATTGGTCTTTTTTAATGCTGTCTCCAGGTGCCACCAGCAGCTCAATGACTTCCACATCGCTTGCACCACCAATGTCTGGAATACACACGGGAAGAGATTGCGCGGCAACCTCCTGCTTTGGCTTGTCTTCTGCCTCATTAACGGGTGCAGCAGCTACCTTGCTAGCGGAGGCCAAGGCGGCCTCTTCCAATTTGGGCGTTTCTCGATCTGGGCTTGTTGTTTTAGCCTCCAGAGTTACTATAAGAGAACCCTCAGAGACTTTATCCCCTACTTTAAGCGCAACGGCTTTAACTTTGCCTGCTTCAGGCGAAGGAATCTCCATGCTCGCTTTATCCGATTCCAGAGTAACTAAGGGAGTTTCTTTTTCCACTTCGTCCCCAGGCTTTACCATCACTTCAATCACGTCAACCTGTGTTGCGCCACCAATGTCGGGAACGGTAATGTTTATCTCATCTGCCATATTTATCCTCAGTGAATTGCAGTATTGTGACAAGAACTAGTGGCTCACCGGATCCTGTTTTTCACTATTAATACCATAACGCTTAATTGCATCGGCCAAGGTGGCTTTGGGCATTGCCCCTTGTAAAACCAATGCCTCTAATGCGGCTAAGACAATAAATTTTGCATCCACTTCGAAGAAATGGCGCAAACGCTCGCGCGTGTCACTGCGGCCATAGCCGTCTGTTCCCAGTGTAGTATACGGTGCGGTTACAAAGGGACGAATTTGATCAGCGTACAAACGCATATAATCTGTAGCAGCAACCACAGGGCCTTTGCGATGAGCCAAGCATTCCGCAACATAGCTCTGTTGCGGTTTTTCCAATGGGTGCATGCGGTTATAACGCTCTGCAGAAAGCCCGTCTCTACGTAATTCAGTGAAACTTGTTACACTAAAGACATCAGCGCTTACACTGTAATCGTTCAGGAGGTATTGTTCTGCTTTCAGCACTTCACGCAAAATAGTGCCCGAACCTAACAACTGAACGTGGTGTTTGGCAGGTTTAGTGCTTTCACTTAAGAGGTACATCCCTTTTATGATTCCCTCTTCAACCCCTTTGGGCATTTCAGGATGGGTGTAATTTTCATTCATGACCGTAATGTAATAAAACACATTTTCTTTCTTTTCATACATGCGGTATAAGCCATTTTGAATAATCACCGCAAGCTCATAAGCAAAAGTGGGATCATAGGCTCTGCAATTGGGAATGGTTGATGCCATCAAATGGCTGTGGCCATCTTGATGCTGCAATCCTTCTCCAGCAAGGGTCGTTCGTCCTGCAGTACCGCCGAGCAAGAATCCGCGCGCTTGCATGTCTCCTGCTGCCCAGGCTAAATCACCAATACGCTGGAAACCAAACATGGAATAATAAATATAAAAAGGGACCATCGCGAGTTTGTTGGTGCTGTAGGAAGTCGCTGCGGCAATCCAGGAGCAAAACGCGCCGGCCTCATTAATCCCTTCTTCCAGTATTTGTCCGTCTTTTGCTTCGCGGTAATACATGACTTGTTCATGATCAACAGGCGTATAAAGTTGTCCCACCGGGGAATAAATGCCAATTTGACGAAATAAACCTTCCATTCCAAAGGTACGGCATTCATCAGGTACAATAGGAACAATACGCTCCTTCAGTTCTTTGTCTTTTAACAGAACAGACAAAATACGAACAAAGGCCATAGTGGTTGAAATTTCACGTTCGCCCGAACTTTGGGTAATGGCGGAAAAAGCAGATAAATCAGGCGTTTTTAACGCGGCAAAATCGGTGTTGCGTGCAGGCAAATACCCACCTAGCTGCTCACGCTGCTTTCGTAAATAGCGAATTTCAGGGCTGTCTTCTGCAGGACGGTAAAAAGGAATTTCGGTTATCTTGTCATCGCTAATTGGGATACTGAATCGATCCCTGAATGCGCGCAAATGTTCGATAGACATTTTCTTTTGCTGGTGGGTAATATTTTGCCCTTCACCAGCCGCTCCCATTCCATAGCCTTTAATGGTTTTGGCAAGCACTACGGTTGGGCTACCGGTATGCGCTACAGCCTCAGCATACGCAGCATAGACTTTTTGTGCATCGTGACCGCCGCGATTTAAGCGCCAAATTTCTTCATCTGAGAAATTTTCCACCATCTTTTTTAATTCAGGGTATTGGCCAAAAAAATGTTCGCGCACATAAGCACCGTCATGCGCTTTATAAGCCTGGTAATCGCCGTCAACGCACTCTTCCATGCGTTTTTGCATTAATCCGTTGGTATCTTGAGCAAAAAGCGGATCCCATCGCCCACCCCAAATCACTTTAAGGACATTCCATCCTGCGCCACGAAACACCCCTTCCAGTTCTTGAATGATTTTTCCATTTCCACGGACAGGTCCATCGAGTCGTTGTAAATTGCAGTTGACTACAAAAATTAAATTATCCAGTTTTTCACGCGCGGCAATAGATAAAGCGCCCACTGATTCCGGCTCATCCATTTCCCCATCGCCCAAAAATGCCCAGACTTTACGTCCCTGACAGGCAATTAAGCCACGGTTTTCAAGGTATTTTAAAAACCTTGCCTGATAAATCGCTTGCAAGGGCCCAAGTCCCATGGATACGGTAGGAAACTGCCAGAAATTTTCCATCAGCCAGGGATGAGGATAGGACGACAAACCATCTACCTCGACTTCCTGCCTGAATTTATCCAATTGCTGCTCGGACAAGCGGCCTTCGAGAAAAGCACGGGCATAGATGCCAGGAGAGGAATGCCCCTGGATATAAAGCAAATCACCACAACTGGAATCGTTGGGGCCTTTGAAAAAATGATTAAAACCTGTTTCATACAATGTAGAGGAAGAGGCATAGGACGCAATGTGTCCGCCCAGTTCCGGCGCATATTTTCCAGCGCGCAAAACCATCGCAACCGCATTCCAACGTATCAGTGCACTGATACGTTTGCTCATGCCCTCATCCGGCGGCATTTGTTTTTCTTCATAAGTCTTCAGCGTATTGCGATAAGGGGTTGTGGTCGCACATTGCAACCGTACACCTTCTGCATTTGCCTTATTGATAAGCTCCTGAATGATAAAAGCAACGCGATCATTTCCATCATTGGACATCACAGATTGTAGGGCATCCAGCCATTCACGTGTTTCAATTGGATCGATATCACTACTTTGTTTGTTTGTCATGTCGTTGTTCCTCTAAGCATTAGGAGCCTGTGCTTCGCCAGACTCTCAAACCACAAAGCGTTTTGTACTTAACGCTTATTAAAATATCCTGCATGTTTGTTTACATTAAGGCAACCAGAGTAAAAAATGCGAGTAAAACTAAAAAAACAATGATGGCGTGCTCGACTAAGCTTTCCGCCTGTGGCATTTGTACCGGTTCATTTTCATTCACACGCGCAGCAAGCAATCCGCCGTCTCTTAAAAATTGCTCGTTTTCTTCTGGCGCAGAGAGTACCTGCTCTCTGAAAAAATGCAATCCGCGTTGGCAGTTTCCTACTAACAAATAAAGAATAACGGTTAAACGCGCAGGAATCCAGTCAAGGTAATTGGTTAACACTGTAGCAATATGAGCCGTAGCCTCTTGCGTTCTGGACAATGAAATTAAACGGTAAAGAAGTGCACCTAAGGGGCCTAAAACAATATACCAGAACAGTACCGAGAATAATTGACCGCATACTTCTGCCAGGTAATTCCCGGTGGCCATTTCACTGTATTCCGCCGCATGCTCTTCTCTGACTGGATAAAACGGATTGATAGGCCCGAGGCAATAGTAAAAAATAGCCAGGTTGAGAATAAAGCCGACTATACCAAATACAAGGGGTGAGCCTAAATAAAGAACCAGAGCGCATAAAAAAAGAATCGGAAATAGCACACAAAACAGAACAATCACGGGATTAAGGGATAAGTCCATTTTTGTCAGACGATTAACTATTCCGTTATACCAGACAGTAAACCAGTTAAACCGTGTATGGGATATTGCGTGAACCAGATAACGTTCACTTAGTAAACAAAGCAAAATGACAAGCAGTTTCATAGTTAGTCCTTACGCATGTTGTCAGATAAAGCTATTGGTGTAGGGTATTTTAACACGACTAAATAAGAGGAGACGATAAAGGTGAGTATCGTAGTTGCCTGGATTAAATTGGAGGCAACGTCTGAAATGAGTTTAGCACTTAAAGCAACACTTGCAACAAGCAAGGAGAACTCACTCGCCTGCCCCAGACGAAAGCCAACTTCCTTGGCAACCGAGTTTTTCTCGCCCGATTTAAGCAGCAGTAATTTGAAAAGCAACGGTTTAACCACTAACATTAAACCGGATAAAATGAAGGCGGGTATTACTACCTGAGCGGCATAACCAAAGTTAAACGTGGCACCAATGGAAAAGAAAAACATGACGAGAAAAAAATCGCGTAACGGTTTTAAACTTTCCGCAATGTAGAGTGAAATTGGACTTGCGGCCAAAGCAACGCCTGCGACAAAAGCACCAATATCTTCGGTCAAGCCTAATTTTCCCGCTAAAAAGGACATGCCCAAACACCAGCCGATGGACAATAAAAACACATATTCCTGTGTTCGGTCGAATCGGGCAAGCAGTTTAACAAGCACATACCGTTCAACAGCAAAAGCGAACAAGGTCAGTGCAGGCAAGGTAATGCCTACCAGCATCAGGTCATTCCAGGAAAACCCATCCCCTTGCATGGCACCATTGATTAAAATCAACACAATAATGGCTATCACGTCCTGCATTAACAACACGCTGATCATCACCTCACCGGTGTGCTGGTGGTGTAATATAGTAGTAGGTAATAATTTTAACCCTATGATAGTACTGGAGAACATCATGGCCGCGCCAAGAATCATGGATTCAGTGACATCAAGACCAAACCAGCGTCCGATGAGATAGGCTATTCCTGCAAAACACAAGGAACTGACAACAGCAATCCAGGTGATTTTTTTCAACATGTGGACTAAGTTTTGCGGCTGCAGATGCAAACCCAGAAGAAAGAGAAGAAATAAGATGCCGATTTCACCGATTTGCTGAACTACGCTAATGTCATATACCAGTTTCAACCCCCATGGACCCAGCACTGCACCTAATAAAATATAGGCAACAAGCAAGGATTGCCGTGTATACAATACGAGGGTGGAGAATAACGCAGCCCCTGCAAAAATTAAAAATATGGTATAAAAAACTGGCATATAATTTGGCATCCCACAATAAATATCGAATCATACAACTAGACAAGCTATATACCATAAAATGAGCGCATTAAATAGAGGCTGGTCCTTATTTCACTGGTACTTTTTTTCTAACCTGATGGAAAGATTATAAAAGAACCCTTTTCAAATTGCACCTTGTTACGTTATAAATAAACGCACATTCCTTCGTTAAAACGACTAAACACTTTTTAATTTTGGCCCTGTCAGCATAGACAATTAGTAAACAAGCTGCTAAGATTTTATTTTTGTCTGTGAAGTAAATGCACGTAATACCACACCGTCCATTTTCCAGGGTAATTATCAGTAGGGAGCATCCAAGTCAATGTCGTATAGCAGTTCAAAGGGAGCCCATTCCAAATTTTCTTTGATTTATCCCTGGATAGTATGGGGTTTAAGTTGTCTTTTTTATTTTTACGAATGTTTACTGCAGGTTTCTCCTTCGGTTATGAGTAACGAGCTCATGCGCGATTTTGGAGTAACAAGCCAAACACTCGGTGTTTTATCCGGAATTTATTTTTACTCTTATGCGGCCATGCAACTCCCCTGCGGTGTACTGATGGATCGGTTCGGCCCCCATAAATTACTTACTCTGGCCACCGCAATTTGCGCGGTAAGCACGATAGCTTTTGGTCTTACCGACAGCTTTTTAATGGCCTGCATTGCACGACTCATGATTGGTTTTGGTTCCGCTTTTGCCGCTGTCGGTTCAATGAAGCTTGCGGCTAATTGGTTTCCAGCGCAACGTTTTGCTTTTTTAACCGGGCTGATGGTAACCATCGGTATGCTGGGTGCAATTGGTGGTGAAGCGCCTTTGGCCCTACTTATTGATGCAAGCGGCTGGCGTCACAGCATGATAATCATGGGAATGGTAGGACTCGTCCTTGCAGTTCTGATTTTATTGCTCGCAAAAGATGCTCCCAAACAGCTCACCTCACCCCATCCTCACGTGGAAGAAGAACCGCTGCTTAGCAGTTTACACACCCTTATCAAAAACAAACAACTGTGGTTAATTGCTACCTACGGCGGGTTAATGTATATGGCTACCCCCGTTTTTTGTGGTTTGTGGGGAGTTCCCTATTTGATGTTCAAGATGGGAATTGCAAAGGCCACTGCCGCCAATTACATCTCATTAGTTTTTATTGGCTGGGCTATCGCAAGCCCATTATGGGGTGTTTTTTCAAACCGGATTGGCAGACGCAAACCGCCGATGTACATTGCGAGCATTGGTGCACTGACTACCTCACTGCTTTTTATCTACGCCCCCATTAGCGAAGGGTGGGTAATCCAGATCCTTTTACTGCTTTTTGGCCTTTTTTCCGCAGGGTTTCTTCCGGCCTTTGCCGTGGCGAAAGAACTGTGCAGCCAGCGCTATGTCGCAACGGGATTGAGCTTTATGAATATGATGAACATGATTGGCATCGCATTGGCTCAACCTGTCATTGGATTTCTTCTGGATAGTATGTGGCAAGGCGATGTTGCGAATGGAATCCGGGTTTATCCCTTGAGCGCTTACCATATTGCACTCGCTTTATTACCAGCCTGTATTTTAATATCCTTGCTGATTTTACCCCGTATCAAAGAAACCTATTGTCAAAGTGTCCATTAATGAACAAAATGACTTTTTTAATAAGTAGATCATATTATGTATAAAAAATTATTCATTAAAACGAATGGTTGCCAGATGAACGAATACGACTCCTCTAAAATGGCGGAAGTCTTGTTTGAGTCGCACGGTTTGGTAAAAACAAACCAGGTTGAAGAAGCCGATGTAATTCTGCTAAATACCTGCTCCATTCGAGAAAAAGCACAGGAAAAAGTGTTTTCGCAACTCGGCTCCTGGCGTGATTTCAAAGCAAAAAATCCCCATGTAATTATTGGGGTAGGCGGCTGTGTTGCAAGCCAGGAAGGGGCTGATATTACCAAACGCGCGCCTTATGTTGACGTAGTCTTTGGACCGCAAACACTGCACCGCTTGCCCGCATTAATTAATGAGCATTTGCGAACTAAAAAATCGGTTGTCGATATCAGTTTTCCTGAAATTGAAAAATTTGACCACTTACCTGCTCCGCGTGCCGAAGGACCAAGTGCCTTTGTATCCATCATGGAAGGCTGCAGCAAGTATTGCAGTTACTGCATAGTGCCTTATACACGTGGGGAAGAAATTAGCCGTCCTTTCGATGATGTGCTTGCCGAATGTTATCATTTGGCTTCGCAAGGCGTTCGCGAAGTCAACCTTTTAGGTCAAAATGTGAATGATTACCGCGGCCCGATGAATAATGGCGATATCGCTGATTTAGCCCTTTTAATCCACTATCTTGCAGCAATCGATAATATTGGCAGGATACGCTTTACCACTTCGCATCCCCTGGCTTTCTCGGATAATTTAATTAATGCTTACGCCGAAGTGCCCGAACTAGCCAATCACTTGCACCTGCCTGTTCAAAGCGGATCAGATAAAGTGCTGGCCATGATGAAGCGTGGTTATACCGCATTGGAATTTAAATCAAAAATGCGTAAATTGCGCAAAATTCGTCCCGATATCCGTTTGTCAACCGACATTATTGTCGGTTTCCCTGGTGAAACGGATAAAGACTTTCAGGATACGATGGATTTAGTGCACGAAATGGATTTTGATACCTCATTCAGCTTTATTTACAGCCCACGTCCTGGCACTCCTGCGGCAAATTTGCCGGATGAAACGCCTATGGAAGTTAAAAAGCAGCGACTCCAAATTTTGCAGCAACGATTGCTGCTACAAGCAACACGCCACAGCCAATCCATGATTGGCAGCACCCAACGCATTTTGGTTACCGGAACCTCTAAAAAAAGTGAACAGCAATTGTCTGGACGCACGGAATGCAATCGGGTTGTTAATTTTGATGGACCGAAAGAATTAATTGGCCAATTTACCTCTGTGTTTATCGCAGAAGCTCTGCCCAATTCACTGCGAGGAAGAATTGCAGCGGATGAGCTGGTTAGCGCCTGACGATGGCAGACGCTCAGGTAACCCATGCTATTATTTCGCGCGAATACTTCGGGCTGCGCCTTGATGTCGTGCTTGCCCGCCTGTTTCCGGAGTACTCCCGTTCGCAGTTGGCTGTCTGGTTAAAAGAAGGGGCTATTACCTTAAACCATAAGCCTGCCAAGCCAAAAGATAAAGTTTTGGGCGGGGAACGCATTGATTTAACTATTGATAGTTCAACCCATAAGGCACTTTTATCCTGTGAAGCGGAAGATATTCCATTAACCATTGTTTACGAAGACAACACCCTACTCGTTTTGAATAAACCGGCAGGGCTTGTGGTGCATCCTGGAGCTGGCAACCCCCTGCATACTCTGGTGAATGGGCTTTTGCACCATGCCCCCTCACTGGAGCAATTACCTCGCGCCGGAATTATTCATCGACTGGATAAAGACACGACCGGGTTATTGCTTGTTGCAAAAACCCTTACTGCCCATACCAACTTAACGCGCCAAATGCAAGCCCGCGAAATACACCGAAATTACCTGACGCTGGTTCAGGGGCATTTAATTTCAGGTGGCGAAATTAACACTTGCTACGGCAGACACCCTAAAAATCGCCTCAAAATGGCAGTGCGGGCTGAAGGCAGGCAAGCAATCACCTTTTACACCATCGAAAAACAGTATCAGGATTTTACCTTACTGGATGTCGAACTTCTGACCGGGCGCACCCACCAAATTCGTGTGCATATGCAATCTATCAACCATCCGGTGGTTGGCGATCCGCTTTACGGT
Source organism: Tatlockia sp. (assembly GCA_041659885.1). Lineage (GTDB taxonomy): Bacteria > Pseudomonadota > Gammaproteobacteria > Legionellales > Legionellaceae > Tatlockia. The sequence goes on along the minus strand of JBAZXN010000002.1, from coordinate 36,871 downwards.
GGACGCATGCGCTTTCCTCCTAAAGCAAATGATACCTTGAGGGAATGTATTTCGCACTTTCAACGGCAAGCCTTGCATGCCTACAAGTTATCCTTTACGCATCCGGAAACGGAAGAGGTCTTGACATGTGAGGCTCCTTTGCCGGATGATTTTCATACTTTACTGACCGCTTTGGATGGAAATCTTGACTAAACTCAATGCAAACTGGCCCGCCCCGACCAATGTCTTTGCATTTACTACCAAGCGCACTACTGGATTTAGCGAAGCACATTATGCTAAAAATAACCTTGCATTGCATGTAGGCGATAACCGCGATGCCGTGATTGCAAACAGAGCCGCCTTGCGTAATAGTTGTTCACTCCCCAACGAACCGGAATGGCTTGATCAAACCCATTCAACCGATTGTGTTCTCGTTGAAGAAACCGCAAACCGTGCAGCAGATGCTGCAATTACGCGCGTACCGAATTCTGTTTTAGCCATTATGACAGCCGATTGCCTGCCGATTTTGCTTTGTAACAAGGCAGGAATGGAAGTAGCCGCAATCCATGCGGGCTGGCGAGGGCTGGTTAATGGCGTAATTGAAAATACCGTAGAGAAAATGCACAGTAAACCAGAGCAATTGTTAGCCTGGGTGGGGCCTGCAATCTGCCAGACTTGCTTTGAGGTAGGACAAGAAGTCCTTGAGGCGTTTCAAAACCGTTACGGTTTTGCCAAAACGGCTTTTTACCCGCAAGGTGAAAAATGGCGCGCCAATTTGCCACAGCTTGCAGCCTTAGTGCTTCAAGCGACGGGTGTTTCTGCCATTTATCAATCGAATCAATGTACCTTTGAAAATAAAAATGACTTCTATTCCTATCGCCGTGAACCACAAACAGGTAGAATAGTTTCACTCATTTGGTTTAATGAATAATTAGGATAATAACATGGCATATGGCATCAAAACTCCTGTGAAAGTTCTGGTCATTTCACTGCTTTCTGTGCTTACTTCCCTCTCCTTTGCAGTTCCAATGGAAAACACAGCACCAGCCCCCTCCCTGGCACCGGTTCTTAAAAATGCCATGCCGGCAATTGTGAATGTCGCAGTCCAGGGATTTATGCCAGCCTCTTTACCTGGTGCTGAAGAGGAAAACGACAATAATAATCGCGCGCAACAGCCTGAGTTATCTCCTGAAAAAGCCAGAAAATTCCAAAGCATTGGTTCGGGTGTGATTATGGATCCCAAGCATGGAATTATTATTACCAATGATCATGTAATCCGAAATGCGTCTTTAATTACCGTTACTTTAAACGATGGAAGACGCTTGCAGGCTAAAATGATTGGCGGCGACAGCCAAACCGATATTGCGGTATTAAAAATCGATGCGAAAAACCTGAAAAGCCTGCCTATTGGTGATTCCGACAAAGCCGAAGTGGGTGATTTTGTTGTTGCCATTGGCAACCCCTTTGGTTTAAACAGTTTCGGCAACAGTCAAACCGCTACCTTTGGTATTATTAGTGCGACCAAACGCAGTGACTTAAATATTGAAGGGGTCGAGAACTTCATCCAAACCGATGCTGCGATTAATCCTGGCAACTCCGGCGGAGCCCTGGTGAATGCAGCGGGCGAATTAATTGGTATTAATACCGCCATTATCTCCCCTTACGGTGGAAATGTCGGCATTGGTTTTGCAATTCCTATTAACATGGCGAAAGACGTAGCCCAGCAACTGATCAAATACGGTTCGATTCACCGTGGATTAATGGGTATTTTCGTACAGCATTTAACACCTGAGCTGGCTCAAGCCATGGGATATGCAGAAGAGTTTCAAGGCGCCATTGTATCGCAAGTAAATCAGGACTCCCCTGCCGAAAAAGCAGGCTTAAAACCGGGTGATATTATCACCCAAATTAACGACACCAAAATAACCCAGGCAACCCAGGTTAAGACCACCATCGGATTATTGCGTGTCGGAAGTGAAGCCAAGATTACCGTTAAACGCGAAGGCAAGGAAATTACACTGAATGCCGTGGTGACGGATCTTAAAAAGCACGAACAAAAGCTCCAGGCAAGCAACCCGTTCCTGTATGGACTTGCCTTAAAGAACTTTGAACAGGATTCCCCAATGCACGGACACATCATTGGGGTTCAGGTTGTCGGTGCCACTGAAAACAGTGCAGGCTTCAGAGCAGGCTTACGACCGGGGGATATCATTATTTCCGCCAACAAACAGCAAACAGACAATTTGAAAGCCCTGCAAAACATTGCCATCAATAAAAAGGAACAATTGCTAGTTCAAGTGCTGCGGGGAGCAGGTGCACTGTATCTGTTAATTGTTTAAACAGTTACAAATCAAGGCCCTCTTTATGAGGGCTTTTTTTGGCTTACTGTTTCCTTGCTGTAGCGAAAAACGGTTATCCCCTGTATAAATAGCCTGAACTCCAGGGCAATCGCATGAAAAATATCCCTTTTTAGTATTGACTTTATAGTCAATAAAAGACAAAATCACGACCTCTTGGCTACGTAGCTCAGCTGGTTAGAGCGCGGCACTCATAATGCTGAGGTCGGTGGTTCGAGTCCACCCGTAGCCACCATCAAGTAGATCTCAATGTTCCTCAAAAGTCCCTTAAGCCCTTACGCAGACTGACTTACGATAAGATTTAGTGCTCCAACCGTCCTAAACATTCCGTTGAAATCCTGTTATTTTTGTTGGTACAATTGCTGGTATCTAGCGACTTCAACAAACAGATACCAACAAATGAAGCTTAAAAGCGCACAAGTAAAACATGCCAAGAGTACTGATACCCCTTTAAAGCTTTCAGATGGCCATGGCTTATTTCTACTGATCAACCCGAACAATAAAAAATATTGGCGTTTTTCTTATCGTTTTGCGGGAAAGCAAAAGACACTGGCGCTTGGCGTATATCCAGATGTGAAATTAGAAAAAGCACGAGAGCGACGTGACGAAGCACGAAAAATGCTCGCAGAGGGAATTGATCCCTGCGAAAACCGTAAAGCCACTAAATCCTCCAAGGCTGGTCAAAACGCTAATAGCTTCGAGATTGTGGCTAGAGAATGGTTTACCAACCAATCCTCCACATGGGCACCGTCTCATAGTGATAAAGTTATCAGCCGACTAGAACGGGATATTTTTCCTTGGCTAGGTGCACGCGCTATTATGACTATCACTGCTCAAGAATTATTAACTGTCGTTCGCCGAATAGAAGAACGAGGTGCTAATGAAACAGCACGTAGAGCATTATTAAATTGCAGCCAAGTATTTCGTTATGCTGTTGCCACAGGAAGAGCTGGGCGCGATCCCGTTCCCGATTTACGTGGAGCACTACAACCAACTAAAGCAGCTCATTTTGCAACCATGACTGATCCCAAAGCCATAGGTGAATTATTAAGAGCGATAGATAGTTATCATGGAGCTTTCATCACCAAATGCGCCTTACAGCTTGCTCCCCTACTATTCGTTCGTCCCGGCGAATTAAGGGCGGCTGAATGGTGCGAAATAAACCTTGATACCGCAGAATGGAATATTAAAGCCGAACGTATGAAAATGCGCATACATCACTTAGTACCGCTGTCACATCAGGCTATGATTATTTTACGCGAAATCCAAACTCTCACCGGCAATGGACAATATGTATTTCCAAGCGAGCATACAAGCACACGACCTATGTCTGAAAACACCGTAAACGTTGCTCTTCGCCGTATGGGATTTAGCCAAACTGAAATTTGTGGTCACGGCTTTCGTGCAATGGCACGCACACTGCTTGATGAAGTATTAGGTGAGCGTCCTGACATTATCGAACATCAGTTAGCCCATGCTGTACGTGATCCGAATGGGCGTGCATATAACCGAACATCACACCTATCCGAACGCCGAGCCATGATGCAGAAATGGGCGGATTATCTGGATAGCTTAAAGGCAGCGCAATGAGCGACGTGAATAAAACAGCAATATTTATACTTGAATGGAAGATTAAAAATCTTGCTGGATCTCAGAATACGACAATTGAAAATTGTTTAGCTCAATATGAATCACGAAAAAAAAATGCGAATGGCGAAGCTATATTAGGCGTTGCATGGCATTGTCTGATTAGAGCAAAAGAGGCTAACAATGGGGAGTTGTATATATTACCTCAGCACAAAAATATATCGACTGATCAAGAGCTTTTTTTGTTTTATTTTAGCTCAGCTAACAGAGCCTTTGGCATGGCAGATATTGAATTTATCAGAACAAAAACGCTTCGAAAAAACCAAGAAAATACTGTAAAGGAAATGAGTAATAGACGGATTCAATGGGATGAATTAGTTAATGACATCGACCCAAAAGGGAAACGTTCCAATAGTGATATTGCTGACAAGATAGCTAAACGTCTGGCACTACCCAAGAAAGCAGAACAGACTATCCGAAAAAATATCCTTCCTCAAAAAATAAGAAATAATCAAAAATAAACTTGGTAAACCCATCAGCAATACCAAATCAACTACGATTAAATAGTATTCCATATGACTTTTAATGATTTTTGAGGAATACACATGACACAAAATATCCCCCAAGTTCTAATCCGCCGTAAAGAGGTGGAAAGACTTACAACATTATCACGCTCTAGAATTTACGCGCTAATGCAACAAGGAATATTCCCAAAACCAATATCGCTGGGAACAATGTCGGTAGCGTGGATAGAATCAGAAGTACAAGAATGGGTTGCTGCCCGTATTGCAGAGTTTCGTAAATCAGCGGAGGTGCTTAAATGAAAAAGCCCACCTTCACTAAAAAGAAAGCAGGCCAAGATAACGCTGCGGAGTATAATCCTAACCGAAAACACCTTCAATCTGTAGTTGTTCGAGGCAATGCTTGTCAATATATCAGAACCTATGATCCCAATCTTAAAATACATGCCCCTATAGAGTCGGATACTGAAATCCTTGGTGTTGGCGCATATTTCCCTCCTCTGGTAGAAAAAGAGATAGATTGTCGCTGTCTTGGATTATGGGATGATATACCCGATACACAAAAACCTAATCATGAAGTTGGTGATTTAAAGCCGATAGTAGAGTTCTTTCGATTAAAAGGACGCTTCAATGAAAAGGATTAAAAATGGTCAATATCTTCAAATAATAACTTGTAGAGGCGAAGCGTATCGTTACCTACAAAAACATCGTTATCGTTTCAACGTAGTTGCATATCCTATGCCTGCACCTCCTAATTTTCACGCATTAATCGGTGCAGGCTCTTATTTTTCTCCATTCACCTATGCTGATATGGATTGTAGATGTGCCGGATTATGGGCAGATTTTAATAGAGAAGGAACGTCTATAATTTTTTCAAAAAATTGTGATTTAACCCAATTGGTTGAGTTTTTGCGATTGGGAGGCTTGGGATATGGATACCCAAACTATAACGCCTAATAAAGTACCAATTGCAATTAAGACTCGTGAGGAGCTTCTAAAAGCACTTCCTGAGTATATGACAACCCCTACTTGTCGGAGATGGTTACTACACATTGACAAAGTTCCTCATTATACCAACGGCAAAAAGCGAGGGAAAACCGATACGCCACAAGATCAACAACAATTAGTAAGTTTTAATGAGGCATACAATGTGCTTGCAACAGGTGGTTATACTGGCCTAGGGTTTGCGTTGGGAGCAGATGGTGAAGAAGGATATTGGCAAGGAATTGATCTTGATAATGTTTGGAATAATTCTTTGTTAATTCATCTTCAACTACCAGGATATGTAGAGCTTAGTCCAAGTGGGACGGGTCTACATGCTATAGGTTTTGGTGAAAAGTTTGATACGTTGAAAGATAAGGACAGTGGTATTGAAGCCTATTGTAAAGGTAGGTATTTTACAGTAACAGGTAATGCATGCAATGAATTATTTGGATTTCCTGTACCAGCACAACCCAAAGATATTGCTAATTTTGTAAAACAAATATTATCTCCAATGCTTGGAGGAACTGTAATTAAGCCAATCAAAGACATACATAAGGTTCAATTAATTATTACTCCTGAGTTGCTTGTAGATCTTAAATCTGCTTTGCAATTTATACCTGCTGATGAAGAAAGAACGTGGATTGCTATGGGATACGCTTTAAGAGAGCTTGGAGATGATGGTTTCAACTTGTGGGCTGAATGGAGTGCAACCAGTTCTAAACATCAAGGTGATAAAGACCTTGCGCGTTGGGATGGATTTAAGGCAGAGCGCACAGGATATCCAGCAGTATTTGCATTAGCGAAAAAAAATGGTTGGGATAATCCCAGTAGAAAACAACAAACCGCAAAAGAAATATTTGGAAATCAGCCTCAATTCATTCCACCACCCATACATCCTCAAATACCTCCCTTGCTAAAAACAACTCTTGGATGGCTTGAAATCAATGTTGCAGATGTATTCACCAACCCGCCGAAACCACCAGAATTCCTGATTGAAGAACTACTCCCAACTAGTGAATTAACACTGCTCTCCGCTCATGGGGGTACTGGAAAATCGATGCTAGCCCTACAGGCTGCCGTTTGCTTAGCTACTGGTAGTTCATTTATGGGAAAAATTGCAAAAAAGTGTCGCGTATTATTCTACTCAGGAGAGGATAGATCAGAATTATTCGGTATAGATTCAAACAGGTCTGCCTACAAATGAAATTTGACCTAAAAGAGCTTACAGAACAGATTCAATTGCTTGATGCCACAGAAAATCCTTGTCTGTATCAAGAAACGGGAGCTACTCTTGCGTATTATGAATTAAAGGCACGTGTGCAAACCTTTAAAGCAGATGTAATTATTATTGATAATGCCAGTGATACTTTTGATGGTAATGAGAACAATCGCTCTCAGGTGCGGGGCTTTCTACGTGCTCTTAAACAATTGGGCACAGTACTATTGCTTGCTCATATCGACAAGAGCAAAGCTAAAGGAGAGAGCAACTCAGAAGGGTACAGCGGTTCTACGGCTTGGCATAATAGCGCTAGATCACGCCTATTCCTTGTCAATGATAACGGAAATTTAGAATTAACCCATCAAAAATCAAATTATAGTAAATGTTCTGAGTCGATTCGAATGAGATTCTCACCCACCTATGTTCTAATACCTCTAGATGTTAAGCCGGTCAATGATAAAACCATACTTATAGCAGTGTTGTCACTGATCGATAAATTCGATAAACGAACAGACTATATCTCTCCTAAAACTAATTCACCTGCTAGAGCCTTCAAAAAATTGCGGCTTGATCCTGATTTCCCCGAATCCATTTATGATGATAAAAAAATGCTTGCACTTCTTCTGCATGCAGAGAATGAAAAGCTATTGGTAATCGAGGGTTATAAGGACGAGCACCGAAATGAGAGGAAAAAATATCAACTTACCGAAAAAGCTCTTACACTTATTTCAACAGAGTTAACGTAAATGGCGCCTTTAGTTGAGAATTAAAATTAATATTCTAATGATCTAAAGTTGCGTTGCGTTACCCCCATACCCCTAGAGTGTACTTTACGCACACTCAAAGGGTAATTGCGTAAAGTGCGTAGATGCGCCTTTACGCAGACTTACACACTTTACGCAAATGATAAAACAAGCTAGAGATTTATGAAATCTATGAGCATGGAGTATAATGCTTGTAAAGAACAAGTTAGGAGCAAGCCATGACCTTCAAAGCCGGACAATCAGGAAATCCCAATGGTCGACGTAAAGGCACACTTAATAAACGCACTGAATTAGCAAAAATGCTAGACCCTCATGCAGAAGTATTAATAGAAAAAATGATTGAGCTTGCACTGCAAGGGGACGTAACCGCCCTACGATTGTGTATTGAACGTTTAATACCTAAAGCCCCAAATCGTGAATCTACAGGTATTCAATTCCAAAAAAACATACCTAAATTAAAAGATGACATATTGCAAGCAGCTCTTGACGGTCGTATAAGCATAGAGGACGCTGAAAAGTTAGGCCGTTTAATTAATGAGCAAACTGGTAGTGCTACCCCTCTAAGTATTAATACGACCTGTCCTATAGAGGCAGCAAGAATTTATCAGCAAATTATGAGGGGGAAATAGCCTCTAATTATTTATTTCTATTACTTGCATCAACAGTCTTATTAAGGAATCTTATACAGGGTTGGATAGACTTCTCCCTCCTTTATATTCCAGATTTTTATAAAATCCCATCCTTGATAATTATTACTTTGGAACATTTCTGATGTAGATTTCCCTTCACCTCCCACTGATATTGATTGTTCTGAGGTCTGAATATCCCAATAACTATTAATGGTTGTCGGGAAAGAGCCATCACCGATTAACCCACCAAATATTTTTTCAGCCTCAACCTTACCTACGGCATAACAATTATTTATCGTTGTTTGACTAAAACCAATTAACCCTCCGACTGAAGACTTACCCCTAACATTCCCAGTTGCGTAAGAGTTAGTAATCACACCCGAGGTTTTACCAACCAATCCACCAATGTAAGTTTCTCCAATAACTACTCCATTTGCATAAGAATTATTGATACTGGCTTTACTTGCGTAGTAAGTACCAATTAATCCACCCACGTATGATTTTCCATTTACATTGCCCGTTGCGTAAGAATTGGCTATTTGTATGCTAGCTTGGCCAGCCAATCCTCCAACTTTTGCTTCACCATCAACTTTTCCCGTCGCATAAGAATTATTAATTGCTCCTGATATTGTATCGCCAACCAACCCTCCAATACTGTTACTTGTATAATAATCAGGGTAAGAATTGCCATCAACATCCCCTGTAGCATATGAGTTATTAATCTCTCCCGTAACTCTACCGATCAGACCACCTACAACAATCCGTCCAGTTACCCTTGTGTTGGTATAGGAATTATTGACAGTCCCCCAAAGAGAACCCGCTAATCCCCCTACAAAAGATAATCCTTTAACAATGCCATCTACATTACTATTATTAATAGTGGTTAATTGAGTTGATGCAACAATACCTCCAACATACTCTCCTGTGCCTGTTATTTTTCCTTGTATTTTAATATTCGATATAGTGGTATTAAGAGCCACTCCAATCAATCCACCAACACGACCTGCACCTAAAATTTCAATATTTTCTAAGATTAAATTTTGGATTTTAGCTTGCTTATAAGTTGCGCTAAATAAGCCTACAGAATTATCATTTCTTTTATCAATAAATAGATTAGATATCTTATGTCCTTTTCCATCTAATTTACCCATAAATGGAACTGCTGTTGAACCTATAGGAGAAAAATTTATTCCTGTACAATCAATGTCCGTAACTAGCTCATATTCTCCAGCCAAATCATATTGCATGCTTTGCAGATCAAGACAACTTGCTATAGGATTCGCTGCCATGAGAACACAAGATTGAAACCCTATTAACACAGTAAATAAAAACCTAAAATGCTTGATAGCATAGTAAATCCCTATACTGTAAACCTCGGTTAGGAAAAAGGGAGATTTACTCTTTTTTTCTTGTCGTCTAGTCATAAAACTTGTCTTTATCATATTTTTTTACCTAATTTTGATTACTAAATACTCTATTAAACAGGGTTAGATTTGATACTTATAGTCCGTGGCACGATAAGTATCAAGCTCATATCATATAAGAATGAGCAAAAAATATCCAGCACTTATCAAATTAGGCCAACGAATACGAGAACTCCGACTAGAAAGAGGCTTCTCTCAAGAGAGCTTTGCCCATGAGGTGAATCTTGATAGAACTTATATGGGTGGAATTGAACGAGGGGAAAGAAATATTGCTGCAATAAACCTCATTCGGATTGCAAAATGCTTAAATATTGAGGTAGGAGAACTATTTCCCTCTATTAATACACTAGATATCAATTAAGTTATTTCATACCCAGAATAATAACACCACTCAAAATGGAATAAATAACAAGTTTGCTTATTTGTTATATGGTTTTGAGGTGATCAAGCAGCATTTGAGCCGAGTGTTAAAAATGCATCTGTCATTCGTAAGTGGAAATGGTGCAGAGACTGTCAAGAAAATTTTTCATACGGAGACTCTGTGTACACCTAAAGTATACTTCTAATTTTTTTTATGATGAACTATACTGTGTAATATAATGTGTAATAACTCTTAAAGAGAATATGGAGTGCAAAGTGAATTATAAGAAACTTTCCAATCAGCCATTAAAATTTGTCATAGCTGAATTTAAGTTCTCTCCTGTTCTTCAAATAAACAAATTTATACCTAATGTACAAGAGGCTTTCCGTAAAAAATATCCTCTTCTTGATAAAAGCACAGAGCATCTAGCACAAATTTCTAGCAATGGATTTAAGATAGAAAATATAGATCGCTGGTCATTTATCTCTAGTGATAAAAAACATGCTGTTGAACTTAATCAAGGTAGAATGATTTATTTTACATCAGTATATGATCGCTTTGATGGTTTTCTCTCTTCTTGCGAAGAAGCTTTAAAAATAATTTCAGAAATAATAAAACCTTCACTAATAGAACGAATAGGTCTTCGATATAGCGATTTAGTATTGCTTAATTCTGATGAAAAAATGAAATCTCTTATCAATACTCATTTTACCTATCCCACAGAAATATCTGACTTAGGAACAATTCAACAGCAAAAAACTGAAGTATTAATAAAAACTGAACAAGGACAACTTGCTATTCGAACATTATATGGATGCCATGGATTATCTTATCTCCCTGACTTACACAACCGCCTTCCAATTTCTGTGCAAATGGAAAATAAGCCTAGTGAAAGGATCATCCTTGATTTTGATCATTTCTGGGAGACAGGAGATGACTCTTTAAGTTTTGATATCAAAAATGTCATCCAAACATTGAGTAGCCTACATATCATTTCCAGAAAAGCATTCTGGCAAATAACTACTGATTATGCGAGGAATAATAAATGGGCTTAACTGCTAGAATGTTAAATCCTGCATCCACTTGTGGATCCTTCATATTCTTTGCTGTACCAGAAGATAAAGCAAATGAGAATTGTGTCAATCTTTATGTCGCTACTGGTGGAGAGTTATCATCTTTTTTTAGTACCTCAATAAGTGGTGGAAGTAATCTCCTTCCTAAAATTGAGGATTCTGGTAGTCAGCTCCAACACATCATAAATTACATAACCTCTTGTTTTACTCTAACAAAGGACGAACTTGCAGCAATAAGTAAAATTCAAAGTCGTAAAACACTATATAATTGGGCTGATGGAACTAGTAAACCGAGAACACTCACGATAGAGAGACTTTTTGATCTTTTTATGATTGCTAAGGCATGGAAACAAGCTAATTTACCTAGTGATTATGAATCCTTGCATTATCCTATTTTTAAGGGAGTTAGTATTTTTGATATGTTGAAAAGCAGCTCTTTAGATAAAGAAAAAATTTTATTTGCTGGATCACGCATTATGCTTACTCGCTCTAACAGAACCCCATTAAAGGATCCGTTTGCATGACCAGTAATCTAGATAGTAACTTAGGCACTCGTTTGGAAAAACTAGGCTGGCTTCAAGGATCCGTTCTTAAAGAAGAAGATTTTGAGTTGATTAAGCAACACGCTCATTTTCCTCTTCCAATAAAGGGAGATATTGCTGTTATTAGTGCTCACTCATGCAACATTGCCCTTAACAAAATACAAGACGATCCTTTTATGCTTATAATGATAGGACAGACTATTGATGCCTTAATTGAAGAGTTTGCTTTCAATAAACATCCCAGGATCTTACAAGCTACTTTAAAGAGAAAAACTGGTGATGAGAATATTTTCGAGAATGTATTCGTTCAGTTTAAAGCTTTTCAAGAAATTACAATATCAAAAGAAATTTTTCTTGAATTAACCCCATCGAAATCATTATTTTTAACCGATCAAGATTTAAGAAGCTTTGTAGCTTGGCTTGCGGCAAGGTCTTCTCGACCAGCCTTGCCTACCGCTTTTAATGAAAGAATTGGTAAAGCTGATCGAAAACAAAAACGTCGCAAAACAGCTAAATCATTAGAAGCGTTTCTAACAGGAATCTATATTGAAATAATTCCAGACGCTGAAATTAATGATGATCAAAATTATTCCGTAAACCTATTAGGCTTGGTATCAGCAGAATACGAAGGAGGTCTTGAGCATATTAAACAATTAGTCAATAATATTGCAGAGGTCATGAGAGCAGCCAAAATGGATGTTGTATCTGCTGTTTCACGAGAAGATGAAATCTCTGTTGCGACTTTAAAACGATTTAAACGTTTTTATTATGATGATTTATCTATCCGTAACAATAATGAATTACCACCAGAAGTAAATCTGCAACTATAATGAATACAAAAATATTTGTTGGTACTTTTGTTGGTATATTTAAACTTTAAAAATTAATTATTCATATAAACCAATAGGTTAAAAGGTAAATGTGATAGCACCCGTAGCCACCAATTAGCCTCTTTTTTTTGATGCTAACTTCAAGAATAGAAAAAACCGACTTTTCCCCATTTCCGGGGGCACTTAATCAAGAACACAAAAGTTTCAATAGCTAATCCTTGGCTGGGTGCAAATCGAACAAAGCAATTAACTTGCCATCTTTATGGACAACGTGTACAATGCAAAGACAAATTACCTTGTGCGAATTAGTATGAAAAAACTTAAAGTTGATTACACTAAAGGTCCATACATACCAGAAGCTTTATGGCAGGCTTTGTATATCTCCGCGTTAGAGAAAAAAGAGCTCCTTGATAAAAGCATTGTGATGGGGGATAAAATTTCTTTTAACGATCTTTATACCTACATTAAGAAAGCAGCAAAAGATGATGAGTATCTAAAGATTGTGCGCCTCATCGTCAGTCATACTAATCCTCAAGAGTTTGAAGAAGGGGCAAGCTTTGAAGGTTTGCTTGAAGAGTTATTGTATCTGGCGATTAGTAAAGAAGACGAGGAAATTTTTGATAAATGTAACCAATTAAACCCTGAACAAACTAAAAAAATTCTTAACAAAAATAGATCTTATGTTAGTGCAGCTGACCTTGGCCACTGTAACATGATGGACAAAATAGAGAATTTAGCCCCAGTCAGCAACGAAGTCAAACTAAGTGCTTTCATTTATGCAGCAGCGAATGGGCAACTCGCTGTTATTACTAAACTACTGATTGCAAAAAAACCGGATGAGCTCAATAAAATGCTTCAGTCCAATAAAGAGTATGTGGGCTTTAAAAAACCATACAATGCATTTTATTGGGCAGTGTCTAATCTTCATCAGCAAGTGGTACTCCATTTAGTTGAAGTCAGTAACCAAGATACGGATATGATCATAGCGAATAATTATCATGCGTTCAGTATTTTTGACAAAAACCAAAAAAGCAAACTCACTGTAATTAAGCATTTACTTTCCATTTTGGGTGAAAAAAAAGATGAACATGAACATTTTCAAAAGGCATTAGAAACTAGCGTTTGGTGCGCTATTGTGGGTGAGCGTTTGGATTGTCTTATTGAACTCAAAGAAATTTATCCGGCAGAAATGGACACTTGCCTTATTGATTTGTTTAAGCGTAGATGTAGAGGTTTTCCTCCTAAATCAATCGCGTGGTACTTTGCTAATTTCCCTGAATATTGCAAAAGCATACTCCAAGAAAATAATTACAACCAGGTGTTGAATGCCACAGCTTCTATGAACTATAAATCAAGCGACACGGCACATGCCTTTTTACAACACCTTCCAGAAGAAAAGCACTCTATTTTGTCATTAAACCAGTATTCTATTATTTACAATGCAGCTAAAGAAAATAAGTTTGCTTATGTAGCGGAATATTTATCACTACTCACTCTTAAAGAAGTGGATGCAATATTACAAGGAAGAGGATTTACTCTATTTGTTGAGGCTATTAAACACAATAGTTATTCGCTAATTGAACCATTTATTACTCCTATGTTTGTGGAGCAATTTATCAGTAAACACCGTCATCTCGCTGATCATTTAGAGAGTGACCCAATTGAGGTAATTGAGAAGCCAAAGCCCCTGTTGTTGGAAAATCCCCAATCGCTTAAACAACGCTTATTGGATCACGCATTAATTGGTTTTGCACTCTGCGGAAAAAACGATCTTGTAACAAATTTATTGAATGCGAGCTCATTTTCTCTTCCTGTTTTTCATGAGGCGATGATTCAAGCATTAGAACATCAAAAGGGAAAATTATTTTCTTATTTGTATTCTTATGAGGAAAAAAATAAGCAATCCCTGATTGAGTATAGTAATTATTCCTTATTTGCAAAAGCCTGTTCCTGTGAAGCAGATTGGCTCGTCAAAAAATTAGAGAAAGAGTGTAGTGCAGATAAAGTCGTCGAGATGATTAATAGCCTTACTCAGGAAGCGCTGTATAGTCTCATTAAAAAAGAAATAGAGAATAAATATAGTACGTGTTCGTGGATCTTACATACCCTCATCAAAAATACCTATCCTGAAAAACTTAAAGAGTCAAAAGTCTTTGATTCTCTGATGAAGTTGGCAATTAGTAGAGGCAATAAGACGTTTTTTAAAAAATGTTGTCAGTTATCCGAAGATACTACCAAAGTATGGCTCCAAAAAAATTCAGGCTATGTTGTAGCAGCTGAATATGGCCATTTGGGAATGATGTTTGATGTAGAGAAATTAGTTACCGTAGACGAGCAAGAGAAGTTAAGGGCTTTTGTTGGTGCAGCCGAAAAAGGACAACTCCAAATCATCGAGCATTTACTGCCAGGTAAGATTGATAAAATGCTCAAATCGAATGCATGTGGTTCAGTGCTATCGAATAACCCTTACAATGCGTTTTATCAGGCACGAAATAACTGCCATTACGAAGTGATTAATTATTTGCTGAAGCTAAGCAGAGCGGACATTGCTTTGATCATAGCGAATGACTATGCTGCATTTAGCGTACACAATAACTCTTTTTTCAGAAGTATAAAAATCCCTAGTATTACGAAAGCACGCTATTCTTTGTCTGGGAAAAATAAAGAAGAATTTTTTCAAGCGTTAATAGGAAAAGAAGCCACCCTCATTAAGCATTTACTCGCTACGTTAACTGAAAAAAACGAACAAGCGCATTTTCAAAAAGCATTAGCAACAACTATTTACTCCGCCTCACTGATGGAGCGTATAGATGTGCTTGAAATGCTGAAAGAAACGTATCCTGAAATAATGGCTTCCCTTTCGAACGATTTGTTGCAAGAAAGAGATGCTATTTACAATACCATTAATAAGAATAGCCCTGTTAGTCTGAATAGCATGGAGGATTCAAATAAAGAGCCCAGTATGGAGAGAACAGGGAGTACTGTTGATCTTGGCGAGAATCCACAAGAAGAGGTAACTACGCAGGCTCCACAACGTGATCTGCCTCCAGATTCAAAAAGTGAGGAAGAAGTCATTGTAGTTATTGAGAAAAAAGCGAGTATTAATGCTCTTAGCGAGAATCCACATGAATATGTAAGTACTCTTACTCCACAACGTGATCTTGTTCCAGATTTAAAAAGTAAGGAAAAGCCCATTGAGGTTATTGATAATCGTGAAAAACATCCACAAAATCAGTTAACGCATGCATCTGTGCCCCCCTCAAATAACAAAACAAGCAATTATAGCTTTTACTTTGAATGCATGGGCGCCTTAACAGCCTTAGGAGGAATCGGAACTCTCCTCGCTGGAGTTATTCTTGCTAATCCTCTATTAATTGGCATCGGTGCAGGGCTGACTGTATTAGGATTGGCTGGTAGTTTGAGCAGTTATTGCTTCTTTGCCCCTTCAAAGCAAAGCAACACCGCAAACGCTCCATCACCTGAGATCCTATTGTCCCCCTCAAATTTGCTAGCACTTTGAACTGTTGCCGCGATACTGCTGTTCTGGATTGTTGTCATCCCCACTACTTTTCCTTAACTCGTTTAGCTCCTGTTTTAACTGATCTGCGCTCATACCCTTGGCTAACCGAGGTGTTTCTATTAATTTATTTTTTTCATTGGTTAACTTACTAATGGTATCGTGGCTATCTCCTTTTAATGCCGCATCCAGTATATAGGTTATACGTTCTTTTCTGGTGTTGTGTGCGAAATTCTCTATCTCACATCGTTTTTGATATAACTCAGATAGTTTATTTCTATCAATTGGCTGGGTAAAACGTACTTTTGTTCTTATTTTTTCGAGATCAGCCAGTTTATTTTTAAAACCTTCTTGCTCCGTTTTAATAAGGTCGATAATTTTTTCAGGATTATTGGCTTGATGTAACTTCCGGGTTACATCCACTTTTTGATCAAACCCCACCAGATTATGATCTATTTTGGCTGGTGTTATTGATTCTTTTAAAAGCAGCTCTATTTGTCTATCTGGAAATCTCTTATTAAAAAACAAGGTATCTTTCCCGGATTTATTTTGTAGTTGAGCATCTGCCCCTTTTTCCAGCAGTTCAATAATTATATTTATGTCTTTCTTCATTACGGCACACTGCAGTGCGGTATTGCCATTCTCATTCCTTGCGTCAGGATTTGCACCAGCGTCCAGGAGCATTTTTACCATCGGTAGTTTTTGTTGATTTATGGCCTGAATAAAAAGGATATCCTTAATTTCTGCTTTATCATTATTGTTTAAATAGTTCTTTAGTCAACCCTTGGCAAATCCCTTCCATTTGGCGATACCCCAACCCTTCCATGAGGTTGATCATTTCTGTATGGGATGGCATGACAAACGCTCCTAATAAGGTTGTTTAATTTCTTAATGGTTTGAGCATAATTATAGTATAGTGAATCTGTTGCATCTGGCTTACGATTTTACCAGGATGCTGTACAAAAACAAGCCACTTGCAGACTTGAATTTCCTTTGACTCCCAGGATTACACCCTTTCAGAGTTCACATTCATCAATTGAATAAACTTACTCACCGGAGTTGGGTGCAGAGACATTATTAATTTGATGGAGTAAAAAATCGGTTGGTATAGACCCATACCACCACTTGGCTTATCCTTTTTAAGGCGAATACCAGGAATAGAAAACGCCCGGTTTAATCAAATAAACTGCACTTCAACGCTATCTTTTTCTTTGGTAGAACTAAAATCCCGATAAAGCGCTTAAAGGCCCCATAATTTTTGTGGTAACTGCTGAAAAACCCTATTGCATCGTGGTATTTTTGGTTATGATGGTGTATTGGAGTTACTTTTTTTTACAAGCGGTAAAAATGACTCGTCCAATTACAAAAATAATGGTTTTTTAATGCGAAAATTTGCGTTTTACCTATTAGCTTTGTTATTTCTAATTTATGCGCAGGCAAATGACATATCTATCAAAAAGATTACCATGGAAGGCAAACCGGCCTATTTGCTGCAAATCGGTGGTTTTGCCCATGAAAACAATGCCTTGCAATTAAAATTTAAATTATCTTCCACCGTTAAAGAAACCATACAAATTGAAAAATCCCCTACTCAAGATACCTTTCTTGTGAGTATTGGTCCGCTGGACACTCTGCAAGCAGCCGAAGCCTTGCAGCAAAAACTGGGGACGCAAGGCTACCCTGCAACACTCAGTCAGACCAAACCGTTGGAATCCATTCTTCCCGCGACCAATGAGGGCTCTGGAGATACTCCAGAAACGCCTGGAAAACCGGTAACGCATCAAACCGAACCCGGTGATGAAACGGACGTTACAGAATCCCTTCCGAAGAAATTATGGAATTTACGCAATGCCGATATTCGGGCCGTGATTGACGAGGTTTCACGCATTACGGGCAAAAATTTTATCATTGACCCCCGTGTGCAAGGGAAAATCTCCATTGTGTCCAGCACACCGCTGACCGATAAAGCACTTTATCAGGTTTTTCTTTCTGTTTTACAGGTTTCAGGCTTTGCTGCGGTTCCCAACGGTGACGTAATCAAAATTGTTCCTAACATCGAAGCAAAAACCCTCTCGCCAGACAGCTTAAACCTTATAAAAAACCCTCCCCACGGCGATGATATGATGGTGGCCGTAATCCCGGTTAACTACGTCCCTGCCGATCAATTAGTGCCGGTTCTGCGTCCTTTAATGCCGCAGTGGAGCAGTATTTCCTCCTATGCGCCCTCTAACATGCTGATTTTATCGGGAAGAGCCAACAATATTCGGCAGTTAGGAACCATCATAAAACAGGTGGATAATTCTTCGGCTAACGGGATTGATATGGTTCATTTAAAGCACGCATTAGCAATGGATATTGCCAATACGCTTAAAGATCTCATTAAATCGCAACCCGGTAGTAATGCCCATAATCAACCCATGCTTGCAGTGGATGATCGCAGCAATGCCATTTTGTTAAGTGGAAATAAAACAGACAGGATTAGGCTTCGTTTGTTAATTTCGCAATTAGACAAACAAAATGAGAATGGGTACGAAAGCAATACCAAGGTGGTCTACTTAAATTACTTGCGCGCGGAAGACCTGGTTCCTATTTTAGCGGGGATTGCACAGGCTAACTTTAGCGGCAATGTGGGAACAACCATTGGTACGATTACAAGACCTGAATTGGACAGCACCAACCCGGCGTCCAGTCTTGTTGGCAATAGCTCCAATAACACGACAAGTACAAGCACCAACACAACCACGACAAACACAGCAGCTACCGCAAACACCACGACTGCCAGCACGCAAAATGAAGGGAGTACTAAACCGAGTGTGCAAATCATTGGCGAGCCCAATACGAATTCCATCATCATCAATGCGCCTGCTAGCATTATTCGCATTTTAAAATCCGTGATTAGTCAATTAGATATTCGTCCCGCACAGTTACTTATTGAAGCATTGGTTGCTGAGGTGAATGAAACGGATGTAAAAAGTTTGGGCATCGAATTTGGTTCCAATCAACAATCCCGATCAGTAAGTCAATTTCGCCCAGGCTTTGCCATTGTTAACGGCAAAACCGGTATTGATGATTTTCAAGCAGAAATTTTTGCATTGGCAAGACAGCGCAAAGCCAATATTTTATCCACCCCTTCTGTGGTTGTATTGGATAATCGACAAGCTAAAATATTAATAGGAAAACAGGTCTCTGTTGCAACCACGACTTACCCTAATAATGCCGGAGGCACCACTACGGCTAGCCCTTATGTAACCTACGACCGGGTCAACGTTGCCCTTCACCTGTATGTCAGGCCGCAAATTACTCGTGGGCGTGGAATTCAATTACAAATTGATCAAGGCAATGACACGCTTGATCCGGCCAGTGCGGCAAACACCACCAACCCCACCTTTGACATTAGCAGTATTGTGACGTCAGTTCATATTGAAAGCGGGGATATTGTCGTTTTAGGCGGGCTAATTCAAAATAGCTTAGGCAATGACAACACCAAACTGCCTATAATAGGGGATATCCCAGGTTTAGGTCGCCTTTTCCAAAACAACAGCGATAGCCATGAGAAGCGGGTATTGATGGTTTTCCTGCGCCCGGTCATTTTGCGTAGTGAACGGGACGCGGTAGAAATAACCGGTGAAAAATACAATGACATTCGCCGTTACGAAGTAGAATCCTTGCGCCAACACCCCTATAATCGTGAAAATGAGGCGATGATATTACCGCCACTGAGTCAGGCCAATTTACCAAAGCCTTTTTGTCGGACTAAAAAAAAACCTTCGTTCATGGTAAAATAAACCATGGAAAAAAATAACTCCCTTGCATCCCCTACCGAAGAAAGCGTAAAAAAACGGCTTCCCTATACCTTTGCTAAAAATCAGGGAGTGATTGTTGTCCCGCAGGGTGAGCAATTTTTAGTGTACCATTTAGCAGAACCTTCCTTACCGGTATTAGCGGAAGTGAAGCGTTTTTTTGAAGCGGAATTGGTATTGAAAGAAGTGGATGAGCAGGAGTTTCAACAGCATTTAGCCCAACTCTATCAATCCAAATCGTCTATTTTAGACGCCGCAGAAGGAATGGAAGAAACCATTGATCTCGCCCTGTTAGCAGGCCAATTACCAGCCAGTGAAGACTTGTTGGACAATCAGGACGATGCGCCAATTATTCGCCTTTTAAACGCGTTATTTACTCAGGCAATTAAACAACAGGCGTCTGATATCCATATTGAAACCTATGAAAACCGCGTACTGGTACGCAATCGCGTGGATGGCGTGTTGCAAGAAGTCCTGGAAATTCAACGCTCCATTGCCCCGCTGGTGATTTCTCGCGTAAAAGTCATGGCCAAACTCGATATTTCTGAAAAACGCCTTCCCCAGGACGGCCGGATTGCCCTTCGCATTGGCGGACATAATATTGATGTGCGCGTATCAACCCTTCCTTCTAACCACGGTGAGCGCATTGTACTTCGTATTCTTGATAAACAAGCTGCCGCACTTAATTTAAACTTACTTGGTATGCCTGCCCATACGATGGAAATTATGCGCAAAATGATTGCCGAACCCCACGGGATTATTTTAGTCACCGGCCCCACAGGCTCAGGTAAAACCACCTCACTTTATGCCATGTTAACTGAGTTAAATGAAGTCAGCCGAAATATTTTAACGATTGAAGATCCCATTGAATACGATTTGCCGGGTATTGGCCAAACGCAGGTGAATTCAAAGGTACAAATGACCTTTGCAAAAGGCTTGCGAGCTATTTTGCGCCAGGATCCCGATGTTGTGATGATTGGAGAAATCCGGGATTTGGAAACGGCTGAAATTGCAGTCCAGGCAAGTTTGACGGGGCATCTCGTTTTATCCACCCTCCATACTAACAGCGCATTAGGCGCATTGAGCCGCTTGCATGACATGGGCATTGAATCCTTTTTATTGTCTTCCAGTATCATAGGATTAATTGCACAACGCCTGGTGAGAAAACTCTGTCCGCATTGCAAGGTTTTTCGCCCCATTCGCCCGGATGAGCTAGCGCTGATGAACCAACCGGTGGATACACCCATCACCAACATTGCCGATCCCAAAGGTTGCGAGCAGTGCAATCACCTGGGCTACCGAGGTCGCACGGGGATTTATGAGTTAATTACCATTGATGAAACCTTACGTGGCATGATTCATCGAAACGAGCATTCACAAGTCATTGATAATTACCTGCGTCCTAATACCCCCACTATCCGGGAAGACGGCTTTAAGCGGGTTTTAGCGGGCGACACCTCGCTGGGAGAAATTTTGCGCGTGACGAGCCAATATTGATTGTTTTTTTTTGAGCCTTGGCCCAACCTACACGGCCATTAAATCAAGCCCAATTTTTTGGTATACGCTCTTCTTCGAAGTGCCATAATTTCGCTAATTCCGCTTTGGCTTTTGGATCAGTTACCAATTTCTCCATGGTGTGCCCAAGAGTGGCTAATTTTTCATTGAGAAAAAAGAAGAGTTTTTGCGAGTTCTTGCCTTCTTTGTTATCTAATAGCGCAAACCCATGGTGTTGAATTGCTTTGGCTATTTGGTGTTTTTCCAAAAAAATTCCGACAGGACTTTCGATTAATTGCATGAAATTCCTGGGTGAGGCAAGGGCCAACTCTCCAAGAAAATCAGGATTGGAGCGCAAATAGACCCCTAATTTAGTGGAAAAGCTGCTTTCCGATTGATTAGTAAGAATGTGAACTTTTGTGTCACTTGCAAGCACAGTAAAATCTTTTCCAGCACGTAGAGAAAGCCAGGGAATAAAGTCCCCTTCGGTTCGCAAATTATCAGCACTGTATTGAAATTTTGGCGAATAGCCTGGCCGGCTTGCGCTATACCAGTTAATTGTTTCGCCTTTTTTACCTGCAAGCACTTCCATTTTTTGTTTGATGGGAAAGGTGTCCACGTATTTTTCGATAACAGGCAGTGCCTTGCTCAGTGCACCTGCTAATTTGTTTATGGCGTTAGCATTGCCATTTTGATAGCTCTCCAAAGCGCTTTTCAGGTTTTGCACCAGGGGGTTAGTAAATCGACCACTCACTTTGGTTTGTTGCAACACAAAGAAATAGGCCAGAGAGTCTTTTAATTCGCCTAATGGATCGTTCATCTCGGCATCCTTTGAAACTTCTGGTTCATTACTTTAAAGTTAGACCATTTTTTGACTTTTACCACTCGCTGAAACAAAAATAACTTGGGTACGCTCTGCCTGTTAGAAAAGAGGCAGAGCGCCAGAGTTTATATAAAATAGAGTGCCATTTGCTATCCCAGGTTTTGATTCGTTAACAAAGGCCCCTTTCTTTCTTCCCATTTGTCCAGATCAATTTGAGGTGCAGGAAGAATACCTTGATGTTGCTATCCTATCTGGTGTACTAGCTGTATTGCAAAACTTGGTGAACAGAATGCATATCTCACGCTTAGCTACAGGTATTTGCACTTTATTATCATCATTACCTACTCTCGTTACATAAGGGACTAACACTTCTCTTAGATCATCTGGAAGCTGTTTCATGTAGTTATCCTTTAGATAAAAGACCACATTTTCCTCTTTAAGGTTTGTTACCATTGAAATACCTGCTTTTTTTACAGCATCTATTAACGCTTGTGCAACATCTGGTTGTTTTTCAGCTACCGGCTCTTTCTCTGACTTTTTAGCGGCTGCAAAGTCATCCATCGCTTTACTCAACCCTTTCTTCCTGCTTTTACAAAAAATACCCAAACCTATAGCTAATGCTGCAGCGCCTATAACGGTTACAGCGGCTCCTGTCTGTAACCCCACACCTAAAGTCCCTGTGCAGATTAGAATTCCACATACAGCGACCGCTGCTCCTAAGGCCATCATAGCTAGTCCTAAGGCTTTCCCGAGAGTTGAAGCGGAGCCATGGGCTTTCTTTGCGGCCTTGTTATACTTTGCTACTAACTCATCGCGCGATGCACCGGGAGCGCTCAGTAATAATTGGTTTGTTAAGGCAATGTCTTGCATGAACGATTCCGGTTTTTTTCCTGCGCAAATCAATTTGGCTGCTGCGGTATACACAGCCCTGGCTTTTATTTTTAAATCAGGATTATGAATAGAACCTATATTGGCTTCTAATTCAAACAGAGTTTTAAGAACAGATCTGAATTGGGGTGTAGGAACAATAATTTGACCCAAGGTCATGTCATCTCCACCGCTTTGCTTGTTTTTTATTCTTCTTGCCTGAATTGTTTTGTCTTCCGCCAATAAGTAATCATATAACGTTCCTTCTTGAATCGTTGCAATTTTTAGCTTGATTTTTTGAACAGGAATTTCTTGTGATTTGTTATGAATGACAGTATAAAAGCCTTTCATTTCTTGCAGATCTTCTTGTAGCCAGGTGTACCCTACGAGTTCATCATTCGCTGTGATAGAAGTGGTAAATAGTGTGTTTCTTTCTACAAGTTCCTCTATTCTCAAAGGGGCAGTAAATCGGTCAAACGCATCTTTAAAGTTATTGACCTTATTGTGGGTTACCAATTGTTCAACTTCTTTTGTGCCATGTCGCAAGAGTGCGATAGCAGTATCCCCGACACCAAAACCAGAACAGTATAATTGGCCATCACGCTCATAAGTCACCGCTATTGACATGGTAAATTCGGCGGCGTCAGGTCTATTAACCCTCACGGTTTGAATAAGTGCTTTAGTAATTTCATCTTGATTTTTAGTGACATCGGAAAGGTCTCTTGCATACTGATCCATTAGCGAAGTTACGTTCTCATCAATGAACTGAAATATCGTATTCCTCTGTTTATCATCCGTTCCAAACATTCCATCCACAACAATCTGAAAAGGCAAACCATCATAAGTGTAACCCAGTACCATTTTATCGTCCGAGGGCTTGGGCTTGGCAATGTTTGAACCATTCTCAAACTTAAGATAGGTGCTTCCTGCCGATATAGCGCTCTGTCCATTGTCCAGTTTCTTTCTTTTTGTGGTGGTTGGTGTTCCATTGCATTGTTGAATTACGTACATAGTATTACCTCATGACATCGGTTCGATGTATTATATAAGATAAAGATTAACAAAATATTAGCATCCATAAAGAGAAACCTTGATTACGCGTTGCTGCATCAAGGCTACCAATAGGTGAGTAGCCTTGATGCAGCGGAAGCGTAATCAAGGTTTTCTTTAACGCGAAGTAATTAATTTGAAAACAATGTAAGAAGGTTGCCTCACTTTCCTTAGTCTGTCTTTTTTCTCCAGGTCGTTCCTTCTGCATTATCCAACAGTTCTACCCCCTGCTCTGCCAACAGCACTCTTATTTCATCGGCTTTGGCCCAGTTGCGCTCTTTTCGGGCTGTAAGACGGGCATCGATCAATTTTTCGATGTTTTCTTTTTCATTGCCTAACCCTGCCTGAAGAAAAGCCTGAGGAGATGCATTAAGTAAACCCAGGATGGAGGCCAAATGCTTTAGAGTATAAGCCAAATCCACGGAGTTGGTTTTATTCACTTCATGGCTTAGTTGAAATAACACGGATAAAGCAATAGGTGTATTAAAATCATCGTCCATCGCGGCATTGAATTGGTCAACCCACTCGCTGACAAGCGTGCCTTCGGTGGCCTTCACGTCTTTAATGGATTGGTATAAGCGCATGAGTGCCTTGCTTGCATTTTGCAAGTTGTCTTCTGAATAATTTAAGGCGCTGCGGTAATGGCTACTCAATAAGAAATACCGTACCACCTCGGGATGATGCGTTTTCAGCACGGCTTCGATGGTAAAAAAATTACCTAATGATTTTGCCATCTTTTCATTGTTTATTTGCAACAAACCAACATGCATCCAATAATTGGCAAAGGGTTTGCCACTTGCGGCTTCACTTTGAGCAATTTCATTTTCATGATGCGGAAATTGCAAGTCCAGCCCGCCTCCGTGGATATCAAATTGCTCGCCTAATTCGTGCATAGCCATTGCAGAACATTCGATATGCCAGCCAGGCCGCCCTTCACCCCAGGGGGAAGCCCAACTTGGTTCACCTGGTTTTGCTTTTTTCCAGAGTACGAAATCAAGCGGAGAGCGCTTTTCTTTCACTATTTCAATGCGCGCACCCGCCACTAAATCTTCCAACGCTTTATGCGAGAGCTTGCCATAGTCTTTAAAACACTCTATTTGATAGCACACATCGCCATTGTCACTCACATAGGCATATTCCTTATCAATTAATCGCTGGATTAAGTGAGTAATGGAGTCAATATGTCCTGTCGCCTTCGGCTCAATGTCAGGGGGCAAGATGTTCAATGCACTGGCATCCTCGTGCATGGCATCAATAAAACGGTGCGTTAACGCGTCTATCGCTATGCCTTGCTCATTGGCCCTGGCAATAATTTTATCGTCAATATCAGTAATATTGCGTACATAGGTCACTTCATAGCCCGATGAACGAAGGTAACGGACAATCACATCAAAACAAACCATTGAGCGAGCATGGCCTACATGGCAGTGATCGTAAACGGTAATACCGCACACATACATCCCCACTTTGCCAGGATGCATCGGCGTAAACGGCTCTTTCTTACGGGTTAATGAATTATATAAATGTAACATAGCCGCTCCTAAACCATTTTGCCCCAAGTGTCTTTTAAATCAACAATGCGATGAAACGCGCTGACTGTCTTTTCATCCCGCGTATTCACTGCATAATACCCCAGACGCTCAAACTGAAAGACTTCGTTTAAGGGCTGCTCACTCAGGGATGGCTCGCAAAAACCTTGTTGAACCTTTAAAGAATCATGATTTATAAACTGTAAAAAATCGTCTTCGCGTAAAGGATTCGCCTCATGAAACAAACGGTCGTATTGATAAATGGTAACAGGGATTGCATGCGGGCAAGAAACCCAATGAATTACCCCTTTTACTTTTCTATCTACCGGGTTTTTTCCCAGCGTGTCTTTATCGTAAGTGCAACGTAATTCGGAAATAGCACCGGTTTCATCGCGCACTATGCCGGTACAACGAATCACATAACTGTGCCGCAACCGCACTTCAGCGCCCACCGACAAGCGAAAATATTTTTTGGGCGGATCTTCCATAAAATCACTCCGCTCAATATAAATCTCCCGACTAAAGGGAATCGTTCGCGCACCCATTTCTGGCTGTTGCGGATGAAAGGCCGCACTCAATTGCTCCACTTTCCCTTCGTCGTAATTTTCAATCACGACTTTAACAGGATCAAGCACGCACATAGCACGTTTTGCCGTATTATTTAATTCGGTACGCACGCATTCTTCCAGCAACGACATGTCAATTATTGAATCGCTTCGTGAAATACCAATCATTTCGCAAAATTGCCGAATAGCTGCGGGGGGGTAACCGCGTTTACGCATGCCGCGCAAGGTCGGCAAGCGGGGATCATCCCAGCCATCCACCCATTTTTGTTCAACCAGTTCTCTTAGTTTGCGTTTGGACGTGATAGTGTGTGATAAATTAAGCCGCGCGAATTCAGTCTGCACCGGTTTGGCGGGGAGTTCCAGATTATCAATAAACCAGTCATACAAGGGTCTGTGATCCTGAAATTCCAAAGTACAAAGTGAATGGGTTATTTTCTCCATGGCATCCGAAATGGGATGCGCGTAATCATACATCGGATAAATACACCAGGTATCTCCGGTGCGCTGGTGGTGAGCATGGCGTATGCGATACATCACCGGATCACGCATATTCAGGTTACCCGATTGCATGTCAATGCGGGCGCGCAATACATGCGTACCGTCTTTAAACTCGCCGTTTTTCATGCGGGTAAATAAATCGAGGTTTTCCTCGACTGAACGGTTGCGGTAGGGGCTTTCCCGGCCAGGCTCCTGTAAAGTGCCACGGTAGGCACGGATTTCTTCCATGCCCAAGCTATCCACGTAGGCTTTACCCTGCTTGATTAGTGCAAGGGCAAAGTCGTAAAGCGCCTGATAATAGTCAGAGGAGTGCGTCATATCGCACCAGTTAAAGCCTAACCATTTAACATCGTCAATAATCGCATTAACGTACTCTTCTTCTTCTTTAATCGGGTTGGTGTCATCAAAACGTAAGAAACACTTTCCCTTGAATTCTTCCGCTAATCCAAAATTTAAACAAATGGACTTCGCATGACCGACGTGCAAATACCCGTTTGGTTCGGGAGGAAATCGGGTAATTACTGCCTTGTGTTTACCGCTTGCTAACTCATCAGTTACCAATTGGCGGATAAAATGGGTTCTTTTTTCATTGCTTTCAATCATGATTCGTTCCACTGCTGTTCATTGCATTTCGCATAGAGGCTATAAGGGAGGCACCGGCATGGCAAATATCCTCAGAGGATTCATAGGCTTCAATAACCTGGTTTACCAGGGCGGCTCCTACAATAACTCCATCCGCAAACCTGGAAACCTGCGCTGCCATTTCCGGCGTTTTTATACCAAACCCTACCATAAGAGGCAACTCTGTTTGCGCTTTTCTTTGTTGATAACTGGATTTGACCTCGTGTAAATCAAATTCATTTGAACCGGTTACCCCTTTTAAAGAGACGTAGTAAAGGTATCCTTTTCCAAAATGATTGATTTTTTTCATGCGCGAAGCCGAGGTGGTTGGCGAGCAAAGATAGATAGGATATAACCCATTTTGTTGCCAGATAACTGCGATTTCCTTACTTTCCTCGGGAGGCAAATCCACTAAAATCGTCCCATCCACTCCAGCCGCTTTGGCATCTTGTGCAAATTGTTCATACCCGTATTGTTCAATCGGATTGAGGTAACCCATCAAAATAATTGGTGTTGTGCTGTCTTGTTTTCGAAATTGCTGCACTATTGAAAAAACCGCTTTGCAATCTATCTTGTTGATTAGCGCGCGCTCCATGGCGGCTTGAATAACAGGTCCCTCTGCCATGGGATCGGAAAAAGGGATCCCTATTTCCAGTAGATCAGCCCCCGCCTTGACCAATGCATGCATTAAAGGAAGCGTACTTTCAGGCCTGGGATCGCCTGCAGTAAGATAGGGACTTAGCATTTTTTTGTGATTTGCCTTTAATTGCGCTAAGGTTTTATCGATTCGGTTCATAAATTTTTACTCACAATGAGAGGTTATCGATACTTGCTACCGTGTGCATGTCTTTATCCCCTCGCCCTGATAAATTAACAATAATCGTTTGGGAAGGCTTAAGCGTTTTGGCAAGCTGCATTGCATAGGCGACTGCATGGCTTGATTCAAGGGCGGGAATTATTCCCTCCACACGGGTTAAGGTGCGAAAGGCATCCAGGGCTTCTTCGTCATTAATGGGTACATATTTCACACGGCCACTGTCCTTCAGGTAAGCATGTTCAGGCCCCACGCCTGGGTAGTCAAGACCGGCAGAAACCGAATGCGTATCGGTTATTTGCCCATTCTCATCACACAATAAATACGTTCGGTTTCCGTGCAAAACACCCGGCTTGCCCGCAATTAAAGAGGCCGAATGGGCACCGGTTTCAATGCCTTTCCCCGCCGCCTCAACCCCATACATAGCGACCGATTGGTCCTCTAAAAAGGGATAAAATAAACCAATCGCATTCGAGCCGCCACCTACACAAGCCACGAGTGCATCAGGTAGGCGGCCTGTTTTTTCTAAAATTTGCGCACGGGCTTCTTTGCCAATAACAGACTGAAAATCGCGCACCATTTCAGGATAAGGGTGTGGGCCTGCTGCCGTTCCAATAATGTAAAAGGTATTATCAATATGGCTTACCCAATCGCGCATCGCCTCATTCAATGCATCTTTCAAGGTTTTGGAGCCGGCAGTCACTGGAACTACGGTAGCACCTAAAATTTTCATGCGGTACACATTGGAAGCCTGGCGTTTAATGTCTTCCGAACCCATGTAAACTACGCACTCCATGCCCAATTTGGCCGCCACCGTTGCGGTAGCAACACCATGCTGTCCTGCACCAGTTTCTGCGATAATGCGGGTTTTCCCCATCCGTTTGGCAAGAAGCGCTTGCCCTACCGTGTTATTGATTTTGTGTGCACCGGTGTGGTTTAAATCTTCGCGTTTTAAATAGATTTGCGCACCGCCCACTTTATTGGATAAGTGTTTGGCGAGGTAAAGCGGTGTTTCTCGCCCCACGTAATCGCTAAGCTCCTCGTTTAACTCAGCAATAAAGGTTTTATCCTTGCGATAATGGTAATACGCTTTCTGCAATTCTTCCAACGCATGCATCAAGGTATCTGCTACAAATCGGCCGCCGTAAGGACCAAAGTGACCGTGTTCATCAGGAAGCGTATTTTTATTCATTTTTTACCCCACAAGGCCTCTACAAACTGGCGCATTTGTTGATGATTTTTAATACCCGGTGATTGTTCAATACCACTGCACACATCGACGCCATACGGGTTTAGGCGCTTTACTGCCTCTGAAACATTTTCAGAGGTTAACCCCCCTGCTAAAAGAAAGGGTTTTTCCAGGTTGTCAGGAATAAGATTCCAATCAAAGGGTTTACCGGTTCCCCCTTTTGCTTTAGGAGAATAAGTATCGAGCAACAAGGCTTTAGCCTGTTCATAATTTGCCTGTGCATTAAGGATAGCTTCTTTTGAAGTAACTGGTATTGCTTTAATGTAAGGTATTTTAAATTGATTACAAAATTCAGGTGTCTCCTCGCCATGGAATTGCAGGAGGTTGACCGGTAATTCCTGGATAATCTGCTCAACAAACGCCGCACAAGGATCTACAAGCACTGCTACGGCATCGAGAAAAAGCGGGAATTGATTAAGCAAGGTTTTTGCTTTTTCAATCGTTAGTGCACGCGGACTTTGGGGCGCAAAAATCAACCCAATGGCATCAGCTCCTAAAAATGCAGCCTGCGCAATGTCTTCTTTTTGCATCATGCCGCACATTTTTACTCTTACCCTTGCCTGACTCAATTAATCCTCCCATAAAAACAAAGGTCCAGGACTTGACTGCAGCACAGCAAATTCCTGCGGATAAGTCACTCCCACAAGATATAAACCATAGGGAGGCGCGGTTTCAGCGCCTAAGCGCCTGTCCTTTGCATCTAAGACTTCTTTTACCCAGGAAGCCGGCTTTTTCCCCGCACCTACGGCAATTAATACCCCGGCAATGTTTCTTACCATGTGGTGTAAAAAGGCGTTTGCTGTGAGGTCAATTACAATCACATTGCCTGTGCGTTTGACTTCAAGCCGATGAATATTGCGCATGGGCGTTTTAGATTGGCACTCCATGGAGCGAAACGAAGTAAAATCGTTTTCACCTAATAAAAGCTGGCTGCCTTCAAACATTACTTTGTGGTTTAACTGGCGGTATTGCCAGGCCACGGAGCTGCGTAACAATGCAGGACGAATGGGCGAGTTATAAATAATGTAACGATACCGTCTTGATGTGGCCGAATAACGGGCGTGAAACGTATCGGGCATTTCCCGACCCCATTTGACACAGACGTCTTTAGGCAAAAAGGAGTTAGCCCCATGAATCCAGGCACGGACTGTGCGCTCGTTATCGCAATCGAAATGGACAAATTGATTTGTGGCATGCACGCCAGTGTCGGTTCTACCAGCACAAACCACACTGACATCACAATCAGCAACCCTGCTTAAAGCGTGCTCAAGTACTTGCTGAACGGTACGCAGGCCCGTTTGCGCTTGCCAACCATGATATTGGCTGCCATCGTATTCAACGCCTAAGGCAATACGCATTGCATTTCCTGCTAAAAAGGGTCAATGTATAACACTGGGACTAATTTGTCTAGGGTCTGTTTACTTTTGGTTTCACGGTCAAATCAAGCTAATTTAGAGCGACTTATCCCTTAAACGAGAGCCATTCTTGACTCTTTAAATCTAGTATTTCATAATCCGCGCATTCTCATTATGATTGATCCTATGACTGCAACCCTCCTGGACGGCAAACTGGCTTCTGCCGAACTTAAACAACAGATTAAATTAGCAGTAGTTGAAAGGCTTAACAAGGGGTTACGCCCCCCAGGCCTTGCGGTTGTTTTAGTCGGTAACGATCCGGCCTCACAAATCTATGTGTCCAATAAACGGAAGGCTTGCTATGAAGCAGGGTTTAATTCCTACGCTTACGATTTACCGGCTAACACCTCTGAAACGGAACTGTTGCAACTAATTGAAACATTGAATCAGGACAAAACGGTGGACGGCATCTTAGTTCAACTCCCAATGCCTGCGGCGATTGATGACAACAAAATCATTGAGGCCATTCATCCTCAAAAAGATGTGGATGGGTTTCACCCTTATAATGTTGGACGGCTTGCACTACAAAATCCTTTGTTAAGACCTTGTACTCCTCTAGGCATTATTCATCTGCTTGACTATTACCGTATCCCCCTGGAAGGCTTGCATGCAGTAGTTATTGGCGCATCCAATATTGTCGGTCGACCTATGGCCCTTGAGTTTTTATTAGCTAAAGCAACTGTCACCATTTGCCATCGATTTACCAAGCAGTTGGAAAAGCATGTTCGCGCAGCCGATATACTGGTTGTCGCTGCCGGCGTGAAAGAGGTTATTTCGACCGATTGGTTGCATGAAAAGCAAATCGTCATTGACGTAGGCATGCACCGCTTGTCCGACGGGAAATTACGAGGCGATGTGGATTTTGCACGCGCCAAAGAAAAAGTCGCTTTCCTAACGCCGGTTCCCGGTGGGGTTGGCCCCATGACGATTGCCACTTTGTTGCAAAACACGCTTGGCGCTGCGGAAAACAGGGAGCACCTGGAGGCAGGTGAGGCTTAAACCGCAACGCAAAGACCACGTCGTTGCGAGCGAGGGATGCAATCCAGTCTCGAAACCTGATTGACGCACGAGACTGGTTTACTTCGCCAGGGCACACGGCCTGAAATAGGCTTTCTTAACGATCCAAATCATCCCAATCGAATTCGCCATATAACTCATCGTCCAATTCTTCTTTTAATCGTTTGCGTTCAAGCTTTTCTTCAAGCATTTTTTTGACCTGCTTTTTATGGCTCAATTGGATAGCATCTTCCTCTTCTTCATAAGGATATTCTGTGAAAGAGCGGTGACCGTCATACTCTCTTCGAAGTCCCATAATCAGCCTCCAGACTGTTCTCATTACACCCTAATTATAGTGCACATTTGTGCGGTTTAAATTTTAATAAAAATTTTCTTTTTATATAAAATTGCCAGTACGATTAGCCAAAAAAGAAGGTAGAGTAAAGCGTAAAGGAATGAAGCATTTTCAAGTGAGGTCCAACCAAATAATGCATTGGTGATATACGACTTGAGATCTTGCGCGGCCCCCGGTTCACCCACAGTAATATGCATTTGCACTTTTAGAAAAAAAACATGCAAAACATACACCGCCAAGGCATTAACCCCTAAAATTTCAAAACACAGCGACCATTTTTTCCATTCTTTTATTTCAATCGCATAATAGCAAAACGCAAACACATAAAGGGCCAAACCACCTGTCCATAACACGTAAGAACTGGTCCAAAGGGTTTTATTCAACGGAAACCAGAAACTTGCAACATATCCTGTGAAAAGCGCAATACTTCCTGCAATAACAAGGCCTTTTAATTTTTGCCGGTTCGATTTTTTGGTCAATAAAAAAGCACCTGTTAAATTACCCAGAAGGGTTGTTGCAAGGGCTGGAAAGGTGCTTAAAAAGCCTTCTGGATCATAGGTTTTTCCGTAGAGATGAGGGGGATTAAAAAGAGCTCTGTCCCAGGATGCGGCCAGATTATTGTCTGGCGTTAACGAATAACCGGTTTGCCCAGGAATAATCGTCATAACAACCCAATAGCCAAGCAGCAAAATACCCAAAAGAACCCCTTGGGTTTTGACACCCGTTGTCAGGGTAAGTATCGCACTAAAAAAATAACAGATTGCAATCCGCTGCAATACGCCATAGTAGCGCAAACTCGCAAAATCAAAATGCGCAGGGAATGCATTAAGAAATATACCGAGTGAAAAAATAATGAGGCTTCTTTTTGCAATCTTAAGAATCAACTGATTGGTTGGCAAACGGGTTTTTGCCAGGCTAAACACGGTAGTTAAACCAACCATAAAGAGAAAAAAAGGAAAAACCAGATCTGCAAAAGTACATCCATTCCAGGCGGAATGCTGAAGCCAAAACCAGGCGGTCTGATTGCCTGGGCTGTTGACTAAAATCATTCCAGCAATGGTGATTCCACGAAATACGTCAAGGGATAATAATCGAGTTGACTTCATAAAATCTCTGTATTCCCTTCTGGCAGTAATTTGGATTCCATGCCATTTAGCTCATAGATCCTTTGGTTGTTTTTAATCCTTGCACCGGAATATCAATATGGTAAATAAAATGCTGAATAATTTGCTTTGCTTGCTCGGAGGTTAAGGGCTTGGTTAAGGCGCCTTCCATCGTGTATTCATCGCAATCGTATTTTACCACATCCGCCTCAAATCCGGTCAAGGCAATAATAGGAACATGAAACGGTGTCCCTTTTTCAAGCTGGCGAATACGCTTTGATACAATATACCCCGAAGTATCTTCCAATCCAATATCCATAAATACCAAATCGTATTTGCCCGGAGTAAACAAGGCCATGGCCTTATCCCCGCATGCGGCTACATCCACATGGCAGTCGAGCTGCATTAACAGGGATTGGGCGGCTTTTTGTGCGATGGAATTGTCTTCTACCATTAACACCTTAGGGGGATGTTTATCGCTAAACTGCGTCGATTTTTTTGCTGATTCAGGCTCTTTTTGGGCATTATAATACTGCAATTGCTCTTTAATTTTACTCAATTGCTCTTCCATTTTTTTTTGCTGACTCACATCGGTTAAAATTCCAAGAAGCCCTACCACTTCCTGCGCTTCATTGAGCAAGGGAATTCGCGAGGAAAGGTAATACACGATGTCCCCGTTGGGCTGAATAATGGGTGCTTCTTCTCTGTCTTTCAGTGGTTCATCACTCAATAAGGCATTAATATCGTCTTTTTTAAATAGCTCAACCCGTTCACTTGACCAAAGGGCTTTGGCAACGAGTAATTTATAGGGTGGAGTGCCTATCGCCTCTGCGCTGTTTTTAATAGCCAACAAATCGCAAAAATGTTGGTTGCACCCTGTCAGGGTACAATTTTTATCAAGCAAATAAACAAGATTGGGCAATTGGTTAATAATACTTAAATAATAGTGTTGTATATCCGATTGATTC
Organism: Tatlockia sp.; assembly: GCA_041659885.1. Taxonomy (GTDB): domain Bacteria; phylum Pseudomonadota; class Gammaproteobacteria; order Legionellales; family Legionellaceae; genus Tatlockia. The sequence goes on along the minus strand of JBAZXN010000002.1, from coordinate 2,936 downwards.
GTACTGCGCACAGACCGTGTGGGGCGAGACATCGCTATTCTCCTTTGCAAATGCTAAGTCAAGTATAGTACATTGCCTCCGTTTTGGCCGAGCGTTTTCCTGATGCGCTTGATTTGCCTGGAGGCTTTAGTTACCATACAACCTGACCAAGTGATGCGCGCATTATATGGAAATTCAGCTTTCAGCAGGTCACACAGTATTTTATTTAAAATGGAGATTAAAAACTATGCCTCATGAAGGTATCTCAGTTTTAGCAGAGGAAATCCAGGTCCAGGACTCAAAATGGCAAAAGCAGGACACTACCTGGATGCTCAGCCTCTACGGCACAGCGATTGGTGCAGGCACGCTTTTTTTGCCGATTAATGCCGGTTTGCACGGTATTTGGCCTCTGTTAATCATGGCGCTTATTGCTTTTCCAATGACGTTTTTCTCCCATCAGGCGCTTTGCCGCTTTGTGCTTTCTGGCTCTTCAACTAATCAGGGTATTACAGAGGTTGTTGAAGAACACTTTGGCCCCCTCGCCGGAAAATTGCTTACTTTACTTTATTTTTTTGCTATTTATCCCATTTTATTGATGTACAGCGTGGCTATTACCAATACCACAGAGAGTTTTATCGTCAATCAACTGGGTATTGCAGCGCCTCCGCGCGCCCTTTTGGCCGTGGTGCTTATCTTAGGTTTAATGGCCATCGTGCGGTTTGGTCAGGAATTTATTGTAAAATCCATGAGCTTGCTCGTATATCCTTTTGTGAGTGTCCTTCTCATCTTGTCGCTCTATTTAGTTCCCCATTGGAACGATGCCATTTTGCATCACAGCGACATTGCGCAGTCCAACGGCGGCAGCTTTCTAAAAACTTTGTGGTTAATTATCCCGGTGATGGTTTTTTCTTTTAATCATTCGCCTATCATTTCTTCTTTTGCGGTCAGTCAAAAAAAGGGACAAGGCATCCATGCGGATCAAAAAAGCTCCGCGATATTAAAATACAGCCACCTGATGATGGTTGGAACCGTGATGTTTTTTGTATTTAGTTGCGTATTGAGTTTATCGCCTGCTGATTTGGCAATGGCTAAACAACAAAATATTTCCATTCTCTCCTACCTTGCCAACCATTTTAACACGCCAACCATTGCCTATATTGCCCCTTTAATTGCCTTCATCGCAATCGCCAAATCGTTTCTGGGCCATTATTTGGGTGCAAGCGAAGGTTTGCATGGGCTCCTTGTGAAGTCGCTGCGCACGCGTGGAAAAACCCATTGCAGCCCAAAATTGGTTTCGCTTATTGAAGTGTTTATGGTGGTGAGTTGCTGTGCGGTCGCCATAATCAACCCGAACATTCTGAACATGATTGAAACCCTGGGCGGGCCTGTGATTGCCATCATTCTTTTTCTTATGCCCATGTATGCCATTGCAACAGTGCCTGCCATGCAAAAATACCGCGATCCGGTCAGCAATCTTTTTATCACATTAATGGGTTTAATTGCCATTTCAGCCATCCTTTATGGCTTACTCGGGTGATATGATTTAATTTTGTACTATAGTTTGATGAAACCACTCTGAGAACTCTATTATGAAGCAGAATTTTGTGCTTTGCGCTTCGGAAGAAGGGTTTCATCGCATGGCATATACGGAATGGGGCGAACCGAAGTTGCCCTCTTCGGCTGTTATTTGTGTGCATGGATTAATGCGCAATAGCCGCGATTTTGATGCACTGGCGCAGTATTTAAGCCAGCACGGGGATCATGTTTTTTGCCCTGATGTAGTGGGACGCGGGGACAGCAGTTGGCTAAGCAACCCGCAGCACTACAACTTTAAACGGTATGTGGTGGATATGAACATTTTAATCAGCCGCACCGATGCGCCAGAAATTGACTGGATAGGTACGTCCATGGGCGGTTTAATCGGAATTATGTTGGCCTCTCTTGAAAACTCCCCCATTCGCACACTTATTCTAAATGACGTAAGTCCGCAAGTTCCCGTACACGCTTTATGGCAAATGGCCAAATCCATTGGGCGCGATCCGCCCTTCCCTACCCTTGAAAAAGCCAAAGCCCACTATAAAAAAATCTATGCTGAGTTCGGTTTATCAACCGAAGAACAGTGGGACACCTTTACCCAAATCAGCGTAAGCAAGCTTTCAAATGGCACTTTTATTAGCAAATTTGATCCGTCCATTCATGAATACAGTTTTAAATGGCAATCGGTAAAAGAGATGTTTTACAGTCCGCACAAAGCGCTAGAAGGGGTATTTTTTGATATCGATTTATGGCAGTTGTGGCATAATGTGCACTGCCCTGTATTGGTCATTCGTGGAGAGCACTCCACTTTATTACTTCCCGAACACATTGAAAAAATGCGAAAAACCCACCCGGATGTAGAAGTATATGAAGTAGCCGGAGCAGGACATGCTCCTGCCTTGCTTGAATTGGAAGAGCAGGAAAAAATCAGAACCTGGTTGGCTTCTCATATTTAGGGCATTAGCCAGGTTACTTTTTTACAAAATGCCCTGTTACTTCACCTTTTTTATTCATCAATTCCATTGCTTCAAGTACTTTGCGTGTTCGGTTTTTACAGCCCAAAAAAGTGGTTTTTTGGGCTGATGAGTCCATATACGTGTCATCAATTAAATATACCAAAGATAATGACCGTTCGTTTCCCAATTTAAAGAAATAAGCTGTCGTCGATCTTCTTCTGTAATATCGTTGAATTCTAACTCTTGCAACTCAATCCTATATTTAGCTGAGTCCTTCCCATAAACAATTGCTAATCGGTTATATTTTTCTAATATACGAAGTCCATTACAAATTTGATCTATTGTTTTTTCTTTACTAACTTGTTTAACTCACATTGAGCTACCCCTAATTTAAGAAAATGATTTTTTTCAGGACAAAAAAGCTTTAATCTACTGAATTTTGAGGTAAATGCAGTGGATATGGAT
>JBAZXN010000001.1:0-196702 GCA_041659885.1 Tatlockia sp. | reverse complement strand
CAGACTACAAAATAGTTAACTCTGCATCACTTGTAAGCAAGTAGCCTGGTTGCGCGCAACCAGGGTTGACTATTACCCCCAAAAGCTGGGGTGGGACTTCAATGCTGGGCTTAGATACAGGATACTGGTTGCAAGCAACCAGACTACAAAATAGTTAACTCTGCATCACTTGTGAGCAAGGCTTGGCTCTTCAATTGTTTAATTAGGTTAATAACCCCCTTAGAACAGTTCGCACAATACTCCTTGGCTGGAATGCTGTGAGACTGCTTGCGAAAAGGCAATTTAAACAGTCTGGTTTCCTTGAATAAGGGTAGAATCGCTTCCAATTTTTCAATCAATAGATTGTTAATTGATACATCAATAATCTCTTGCTCTTCTGGTGTGCGGCCTAGTGTTTGGTATAGCTCAGGCTGGTTCATGATTGCATGAAATGCGTTGATGCGGGTGGCCAGTATATTAACCCTTTCAGTCGCTTGTAGGTCGTTAAGTTGTTGGTAGATGAACTTAAGGAGAGCAAGTAGCTTACCGTGTTGTTCAGAGGGATCCTCTTTTTTTTGCCTTTTAGACGAAGGCTCAAAAAATTGGGATTTCGATTGCAGTTTGGCAGCCATCGTAGCGGGTGTTTCTATAGAAAAACCAGGGGGTGCATTAACGGGGATATTTTTCCGTTGATGCGTTTCCAAAGTGACTCCACTCGATGTAATAGCAATCTGTCTATCATTATAATCTAAACTGCATAGATCGCTAAGTGTGAGTAAATTGTGGTTTATAATTTCCAGGAGAAAGGTTTGGCACTGCGCATTATTTAATTTATTGTAATGGACTATTTTTTGAACCTGTCTCATTACCACAGGCTTTTGTTCGCATTTTTTGACCAGAAAAAAGAGAGGTGATTTGTTCTCCTCACTCAGAAAAGGTTGGGCCAGATAATTTAACGCGGGCGCTATCCGGGTACTGGCTATTCGTCTAATGTGTACATAAGCGGCTTCGCTGTAATCGGTTGTTTCATTCAGACTGGGTTGAAGAAGCAACCAGTCCAATGCCTTTCTTTCTTCAATGGTTAAGCGCATCATTGCTTCGACCGAAGCCGGGTGTTTAGAGTCAAGTACGCAATACATTCTTGATACCATTTCTTGCTTGCCCGCAGGAGTTAACCCCGGCTGTAAGATAAACCATGCAATGTTTTGGGATGAAATTAACTCCTGAATAACCGTAGGATTCATTGAACCTAAAACCAGTTTTATAAATTGCGATGCCGTAGTGTGTTCATAGGGTGCCAGGCAAAACCGGTTTTCTTTTTTTTCAAAATCGTGTAGCAAGCTATCAATGGCATCATTGCAAAATAACCCCGCGTTCAGCGCTTGAAGCAGTTCGGATTGCCTGGGCAAGGTGTTATTATCTTCTGTGAGTGCATCGTGAGGTTCCTTCCCGGCATCCACTAATCCTTTTTGGAAAAAAAGGTGCAGTTTATTTTTCAAGCTACTCCATAGCCGATTTAACCTTTTAGGCTGAGAATAATAGGCAACAAGGCTTACCAGGAACAAATGAACCAAAAGCCTGTGACGTTCCTCAGCGGGTTTCTCCTGCTCCCAGTCATTGATAAGGGCTTGCCAGGTATAATTGTCCAGGGCATTTCTAAGAATAAAGAGCTCATCCTCTGCAACAAGCGAACAAAGCAGTGCTCTTGACTCATCATTTTTGCGCATGGGAAACTCCTGTAAAGCCCATCAAAAACAAAAATCATCTTAGCATAGCCCTTGCGCAATCAACAAACTCAGCGCCAATTAGGAACAGCCTGCTCACATTCGATTGCTTGCCCTGCAAGGAGCTTATAAATTTTGTCAAGTTGGTTGTAACATAAAGCAAGGTACATAGCGGGTGCGGTTGGTTGATCGCTCGTTGGATAATGGGGCAAAGAAATCGATGAATTAAACAGCGGCATGATTGTGGGCAATTTTTTGAGCAATTGCTCGTTCGCGTCAATATCAATGATATTTTGCTCCGGCGTCGTTTCTTTTAAAACGCTTAATAGCTCCTTATCATTCATTAAGTCATGGAATGCCTGCAAGCTTGCATCGCGCGGCCAATGTTTAACCTGTTCATAAACAAATTCCATCAGATTGACTACAACAGCATTCATTGCGGTTTCACTGAACGCATTGTCTTGCTTTGTTGTTTTTGGCTGTTTGGGTACTGGAGTAAAAAATCCCTTTGGAGCCTGTCTTTTTTTAGCAGCGGAGGTTTCCGCGTTACTGATATTTGTTTGGAGGAACTCACTCCTTTTCCATTCGCAGGATGCTTTAAATTGCAACTGGACTTTTTTAAGCGGTTTAAACTGCTCAGGATCAATCAGGTTGTTGTTTTCAACATCTACCAAAAGAGTATAGCTCGCCAGTGCTGTGAGTTTTTTTCCCAGTATCACATGAATAGCCTGCACTCTTCTTTCCGGCGCCTGCTGCAGGATAAGCAGCATAAGAGGAGACACTGTATTGTTATAAAAAAGAGGTTGTGCCAGATTGTTTTTAAATTTAGAAATATTGCCGTTTAGTATTGTCCTAATCATTTGTGTGTTATGAGAAATTAACCAATTAATATTTTCTTGTGAAATAATTTGCTCAACAAACCCTTTGATTGATCTCGATATTGCCAGCCTGATGAATTGAGATGCCTCCCTTGCCTGATAAGGTATCCTGTAAAATCGTGTATTATCCTCGGGTTGTAAAGCCGCAGGTTGCGCATCGGTCATTGCATTGGGAGCGAGGCTAGTGATAGCGCTGGGTACTGCATTCGCAAGGGCATCTTTAAAAAAGGAGGTTAAATTATTTTTCAGGACATCCCATAAATCGTTTAATAAAGGCGTTGTGGTATTGGTGTTACCTAGTGCAATCAAAAAAAGATTAATAGCCAATTGGTTGAAGTGTTCAGTGGACTCGACAGGTTGTGAAAGCAATGTTCGCCATGTATTGTTGTATAAATGATTTTTTAAAAGTGTAAGGCTATCTTTTGGAATAAAAGATAACATATTAGTCCGCTCCTCGAAATGCATAGGAAACTCCTGCAAAAGTGTGTGTTAAATAAGGTTGGTGTTTGATTAATTGCTATGGGCAAGATCAAATTGATTTACTAAATTGTATCATGGATTAACTTTGCAATAAATGACTTAAAAAAGAGTCAATTGATTTTGTTGAGCCATTCACGTCATCCTAAAAGCGGCGTAAGCCGCTTGAAGGATCGTAAACAACTGCGTTTCTTATAGAGTAGCAGGGGCAAAAGCGGGGCGCTGACTCTCTAGTTGGTTAAAAATCTTGTCCAGTTGTTTGTAACATAAGGCAAGATACATGGCCGGTGCGGTCGGTTCATCTTGTGCCGGATAGTCTGGCAAAGAAAGGTTAGAATTAAACAGTGCAATGATTGCCGGCAATTTTTCGTACAACGCCGTGTTGCTGTCAATATCGATAATGTTTTGCTCAGGTGTGGTGTGTTTTAGAGCGTTTAATAGCGCTTTATCCGTCATTAACTCGCAAAATGCCTGCAAGTTTTCATTTTTCGGCCAGTCTTTAACCTGCTCATAAACAAACTGCATTAGACGAATGACAACCGAATTAATTTCCGTTTCACTGAAAAGAATTGTTGTATTGTTTTGCTGTTCTATTTTAGTTTGTTGTGGGTCTGGTGAGAAAAAGCCGGGTTGAGCAAGTCTTTTTTTCAAGACGGAGTTATACCCTTTCCCGTGTGTTAAATGCACGATTCTCACGTCACCATCGGATACGGTTACTTGCTTTTGGCTAGGTACTATTTTGCGGAACTCTTGTGGAGATAAGAGCTTGTTAGCCTTAATGTCCGTTAAAAAAGAAAAGACCGCATCAATATTAAGTTTGGCTACATTTAATATATTCTGGATTGTTTTAAGCCTGCGATGCCTCGTTTCTTTTATGACAAGAGACAAAAGAGGGGACCTTGTTTTGTTATTAAACAGTGGTTTCGCAAGATTATTTCTAAAATCAGAATACTTGCTCTTCATTACTTCCTCAATGGTACGATTATCAGATAAGAGCAACCAATCGATATTATCCTGTGAAATCAATTTGCTGATAAATTTACTAAGCCCGCTCCCTACGATGAGCCTGATGCATTGCGCTGCATCGGCTGGGTGATAAGGTGTTTGATAAAAATTGCTTGTTCTGTTCACTGGTTCATTAAAAAAAGCAAAAGGTTGTGCATTCTGTTGATTGAAAACAGGTTTAATGAGCGCGACCGGAATAGCATTTATGAGCGCATTTTTAAAAAAAACGGTCAAACTTTCTTCCAGGGTACTCCACAATTCGGTTAATAGACTCGTTTTTTCCAGAGGGAAACAGAGTGCAACAAAAAAAAGATTGATACATAAACGCTGGAAATTGTCGGCAGGCTCTGTTTTTTGCCAGTGGGAAAGAAGATCTTTCCAGGTCTGGCTGTGAAAACTGCGCACTATCAGTTGATTGGTCTCTTCGGGAATAAAGGATAACATGTTCGCTCGTTCATTAGCATTCATAGAAAACTCCGTGCAAAAAGGGGTTAAAGAATTATGGGTTTTTGTCCGTGGTGGCAAGACAGATTGAATGGAGAAGATTGGATTTTACCATGGATTGATTTTGAGACAAGTGTTTTAAAAAAGAGTGCTTTGCGTTTTTTTAGCCATCCAATCGGGTAGGTTTGTCTTTATAACCTGAATCCTGGTGATGAAATATCCAATTGTTCAGCAACTTGAGTGAGTACGTGGAAGCATAATTCACAATACATAAAAGGCTCTACGGGCCCATCTGCTGCAAGAAAATCCTTGGGAAAAAGTTGGGGCTCTTTAAAAAGAGGAATAATTAACCTCAATTTTTCCGCAAGTTGCGTGTTCATTTCAATATCAATAATGGTTTGATTGGGCGTTGTGTTTTCCAGGGTATTGAGTAATTGCGGGGAGCTCATTAATTCGCGAAATGCTTCAACAGAAGCAGAAAAGCCTTCATCCACACAATCATCCAGTTGCTTCAGGGCAAAAGTCATCAGGGATAGGGTAATGCGATTTTGTTCTGCTTCACTTACTCCCCCTGTTGCAACGTGCTCTTGCATTTCATCCCGTTTAGGATTTTTAGATTGATTATTCTGCTCAAAAAAGCCCGGTTGCTCTTTCCTTTTTAAGGAGGGAGGGGAAATGTCCAGGTCTGGGTGTGCTTCCATTAAACGGGCCATACACTCTGGCAGCGCTTGTGAAATTTGTTGCAAAAACAAGCGCTTGTGATCTTTGCGAATCGTATGTTTGGTTAATATAGATACACATTGCTCTATTTTATCTTCTATCTTGTCCTTTATCTTCACAAGAAAAACAAGCGGCGAAGCGCCATCGAACAGGGGCGTGCCAAGATGTGCTATCGCATAGGGTATCTGGGTTCTAAGCGTTGCGTGAATGTGTTCCTCCGTTTCCTTTTTCCAATTAGAGGTCTTGGCAATGCCAGGTTGCAAAAGGTACCAATTGATAGCTTTTTTACCCTCAATAGAAAAGAGAAACAGGTAGGGTATTATTATTTTATTTTGCGATTTAAGCACTCTTTCTATTCGCAGGAATTTTTCCTCAACCGTATTGGGCTGACAAACAAACCATTCTATATTTTTAGCGTTAATCAATTTACTTTGGTTTTTTTTTGCATATTTACACGCCAGGATTGACTCAATGACCATTACAGCGAGCCTTTGCGGATAAGGCGTGGTATAAAGCATATTCTCCTCTAATGCTTGCGATCCATTCGCTGTAGAGAAGCTGATTTTGTTGAGCCGTGTTTTTGGGAGTGCCTCCCTTAAAAAGTCGGAGAGTTCTTCTTGCAAAGTATTCCAAACGGTATCGAATGGTGCCTTTTTCTTATCTGGACTGGCAAGACAGGCAAAAAAGAGCTGAATGGCAAAGTGTTTGAATTCCTCCGGAGGGGTATTTTTTTTCTTATCAAGAATTTGGGCTTTTACGGAAGTTGAGTTAATAACCCTCAAAGCAAGTGCTTGTTTTTGCTTAGGAATGCAGTCCCATAGCGCTTCGTTGACTTCACTGATTGGAAGACTGCTTATCGTGTAAGTTGGCTGAAAATCCCTGATTTGCCTATCCACAATTTGGGCGATTTGCAAAAGTCGTTCCCGACATATTTCACAATACTCTTTTGGCTCAAGCTCGCCCTCTGCCGTTTTATATGTTTGGACAAACAGCGGGAGGACATCGAACAGGGGGATTACTTTTTCTACAACTTCCTTGAGCAGGCTTTGCATTCCAGTATCAACGATGTTTTGATCTTGCCTTATATTTTCTAAGGCATTTAACAACGCTGGATTGTTCATTAAGCGGTGGAATTCGGTCAAATTATCATAAAAATATTCAATCATCGCATTGTTTTTTATTTGCTCATAAATGCATTTCAGCATGTCAATAACGGCCTTGTTTTGCCTTGCTTCACTTCCTTCCGTTTCATTCACTTCACCGGGGGAGTTATCTTCTTCTTTTTCATCACATTCAGGTACGCTTGATTCCCTGTTTGATTCAAAAAATCCGGGTTTAGCTTGTCTTTGTTTGTTATCGATTAAACTGGAGATGACTTCTGGAGGGAGTAGTGCTGAAATTTCTTTAAAAAAGGCGATTTTGGTTGGTTCGTTTATGTGTTTATCTTTTAGAATGATTGCGCATTTTTCTTTTTTCGCTTTGATGGTAGCGTGAAACATGACAAAAAAAGCGAGAGGCGAGAGCGTTCCCTCGTAAAAAAGTGGCTTGGCAAGGGTGGTAGTAATTAAATCCGTGCGATAGTTTAGACTAGTTGAAATGCGCTGGTAGGCGGATTCTTTCCAATTGGGTGCGTTGCTGAAGTTAGGCTCCAAAAGGTACCAGTCAAGTGCTGATATTTCCTTTATCTTAAAATTTAACAGGTGGTTTATTAGGCCCGGGTTTTGCGAATGAAATATTTTCTCAATAGTTGAAACCATTTCACTCGTTGTTGATGATGTAAGAACAAGCCATTCGAGTTGCTCTAGCGATATAAGCGCCTGAATACCGTTATCCTTAAAGGCCAATACCGAATCAATAACGAGTCGGGCAAGGGGCTGTGGATAGGGGGTTTTGTAAAGCGTATCGGTTTTCTTCCAACGGGGCAAATCCCGCGGTGCGAAGAGGTTCTCTACGGACGTGCTCATTTCATTGGTTAGCACTGCATTAGAAAGAGCCTGCTGGAAAAATTGGGCGAGGTCTTCCTTCACAATATCCCAGAGTGCTGTTATTTTGTCATTCTTCCCGATATGGGCAATACCTTTAAAGAAGAGCTGAATAATAAAACGCGTGTAAAGAGGGCCGGGTGTATTGTTTTTTTTCTCAAGGAGGGCATTTTTTATTGAGTCACTGTCTATCATGTTCTGGGCTAGTTTTGTGTCCTTCCTGTCAATAGCCTTGAGAATAGTGAGAATTGCGCGCTTTGTCATAGCCACTCCGAGATTGTTAATGCAACAGTTTGATCTATTATATAGTATTCTGGTTATATTTTAAATTGTATTTCTAAACCCTGGTGAGGAAGTGTCCAATTGCTCGGCAATTTGCGTCAGAACGTGGAAGCATAGTTCACAGTACATCGCCGGCTCAATAGGCTCATCGCTTGCAACAAAATCCTTGGGAAAAAGTTGAGTTTCCTTAAAGAGTGGAATAATTAACTTCAACTTTTCCGCGAGTTGCTCATTCATTTCGATGTCAATGATGGTTTGTTCAGGCGTTGTGTTTTCCAGCGTTCTGAGTAATTCTGAATCACCCATTAATTCGCGAAAGGCACGAATATTGGCAGAAAAACGTTCATCAACACAATTGTCCAGTTGATTAAGAGCCCAGGTCATCAGGGTTATGGTAATGCGGTTTTGTTCGGTCGTATTCTTTTCTATGGGTTGCCTGCTTTTCAAAATTTCAGAAACATGGAGGAGCCATCCGGAGCATACAGTGCAGTAAACCATAGGAGTTACAGGGCCTTCTGGTGTGTGGTAATTTTCAATAAACAGGTGAGGTGTGGCAAATAAGGGGATAATGGCTTCTAATTTTTCCAATAATTGGGGATTCATGGCACTATCCCATTCTGTATCTTCTTGCCTGATATTCTCTAAAGCGGTTAACCATTCCGGGTTGTTCATCAATTCGTGAAAGGCAGTTAAATCCAGTGAGCCAATCCCTGTTGTGTTTTTTACCTGTTGATAGGCAAATTTCAGCAAGCGCAGGGCCACCCTGTTTTGCTCTGCTTCGTTTAACTCACCCGTTGCCACGTCCTCTTGGTTTTCATCCCGTTTCGGTAATTTGGCTGGATTGTGCTCATCAAAAAAGCCTAGCGGAGCTTTTCGTTTTAAAACGTGGGATGGGTCAAAGAGCAAGCTTGGAAAAGCTTCCAATAAAAGGGGAATGCACTCGGGTAGCGTGCCTGAAATTTGCTCAAAAAACAGGATCTTGTTATCTTGGTTAATATGCTGCTTGTTAAGTATGAGTTTACATCGCGCTATTTTAGCGTCAATAGTGTCCTCTATCATTACAAGGAAAACAAGCGGTGAAATATCGTTAAACAACGGAACGGTGAGGTGGTTTAGTGAGGACGCTGCTGGGGTGTTAATTATTCTGAGGATGTGTTCCGCGGTTTGTTTTTCCCAATCCGGGATATTGTCCGCACTGGGCTGCAAAAGATACCAATCGATTGCAACCTGCCCCTCAATACGAAAGTTAAATAGCTCCTTTATTACGTTGTTGTTCTGGGATTTAAACACCCTTTCTATTCTTAAAATCATCTCATCGCGTGTTATATTCGGTTGACAAACAAACCATTCAATATGTGCAGTGGGAAGTAATGCACTTTGGATGTCGTGTGCTCTGGGAGTTAATAACGATTCAATAACGAATTTGGCAAGCCTGAGTGGGTAAGGTGTTTTATACAGTGTATCGTCACTCATCCAGCGGGAGATAAGCACTTTTTCGGCCGTGTTGTCATTAATGCCATTAGGTAGGATGGCGTTTTCAAGCGCCCGATTGAAAAATGCGATGTATTCTGTTTTTAGACCATTCCATATGGCATAGAGTTTGCGGATGTTCTGAGTGAGGCGATAATTGCTAACGAAAAAGAGTTGTACCGCAAAGCGTTGGAATTCCATTGGAGGAGTATTCGCTTTCTTCTCAATAATTCGAGTTTCTATTTCTGGTGCACTAATAAATTTCCAGATAAGATCCTGTTCCTGTTTGGAAATGCAGTCGTAAATTTTTTTGCTTGAACCTGAGTTTGCCATGGAAACCCCCTTAGATAGATTGTCTACGCTGTTTTGAAATAGCGCGCAAATTCAATTCATAATGTAGGTTGAGCCTTGGCCCAACAGTGATTTTACCCTTGCCCCGCCATGTTGGGCCGATGCCCAACCTACGTCGGCATTTATAGCGATTGTCAAGGCTGAAACCCCTGGGTTTGTGTTTCCAATAGTTGGGTTATTTGTAAAAGCCGCTCGCGACAGACTTCAACATACTCTTCTGGCGTCACTTCTCCATTGTAATTTTCGGTAAATAGCTGACGCACATCAAACACTGGAATAACCCACTCGAGTATTTCTTTGAGCTGGTTGCTCATTATGATGTCAATGATATTTTGATCTTCCCTTGTATTTTCTAACGCGTATAACATGTCAGGATTGTTCATTAAGAGGTGAAATGCGGCCAAATTCTCAGAAAAATAGCCGATAAGCGCGATATCTTTTATCTGTTCATAGATAAATTGCAACAGGACAATAACAACCCGGTTTTGCTCTGCCTCAGGCACTTCGCGTTCACTCGTCTCATGGGTTGCAATGTCCTCTTGACTCGCATCGTGTTTCACTATTTTAGGCTCGTTTTGTTCAAAAAATCCTAATTGAGCCTGTCTTTTTTTGCTTAATAACAAGGGAAAAGATTTTTTTAAACTTGCAGTGACCTCTTTAGGTAATAGTGCTGAAATTTCTTTAAAAAAGGCGATTTTGGTCATGTTGTTTAGGTATTTATCTTTCAGAATGGCTACACATTCTGCTTCTTTATCCTCAAGGGTGTCATTTTCCATCACAAGGAAAGCAAGAGGGGAGAGCGTCCCATCAGAAAAAAGTGGCTTGCCAAGGTGGTTTATAGCCTCGTTACATTGACAGTCCATAACAATATCAATGCGCTTGACGGTCTGTTTTTTCCAACCTTGTGTTTGGTTTGCGTTTGGCTGCAAGAGATACCAGTCAACTGCCAATTTGTCCTCAATCTTCAAATGCAGCAGATGCTTTATAAAGGTGTTAATCCGCGAATGAAATACTTTCTCTATACTTGCGCTGATTTCATTATTTGAAGGGGAGGTAAGGAGAAACCATTCGAGATGTTTGTCGGATAGCAACCTCTCTTTAGACGCCTTGATCCTAAGGGCTAATATTGAATCAATTACAAGCCGGGCAAGCTGGGGTGGGTAGGGTATCTTGTAAAGCGCATCTTCTTGCATCCAGCGTGAGAGAACGGTGGCATCTAACTTCGAGTTAATCTGACTAATGTCTTCGGGTAGTACCGCGTTAGAAAGGGCTTCTTTGAAAAAATCGGTGAGATCGTTCCCTAAAAGACTCCAGAGTTCTTTTAGTTTTTGATGGTTCCCGGTGGGATGGGCAACCCCATTAAAGAAAAGTTGAATAATAAAGCGCTTGTATTCAGGAGGCGCCATGGTGTTTTTTTTCTCAAGAATATCTTTTTCCATGGATTCACTATGGAATACTTTCAGCGCAAGCTCCTGTTCCTGCCTGGAGATGCATTGGATAATTTTTTGATTCGAAAATTTTTTCATAGCTTCTCCAGATTGTCGACAAACAGTCAGGATATTCATGGTCTATGTATTGTATAATAGACTATTTCAGGGTGTATTTTTTGGGGATCACATGGAGGAAGTACGCTTTGCTGTCTCCGCACTTCCTCTTTCACCGCAGCGCTCTACTCGTCCATCAGTTGCTGCATCACCGTTTGCAAGGCGTTCAGCGAATCGTAGTGGATAACCAGGGTTCCTTTTCCGGCAGTTGTGGGCTTTATTTTAATTTTGGTGTTAAGGCGCGCGATGAGTGTCTTGACCTGTTCTTTAATGAGCGGGCTTACGTCCGGTTTGGCCGGTTGTTCTTCCTTGCCTTCCTTGACGCGTGCGACCAACCGCTCTGTCTCACGTACCGATAAATTTTTGGCTACCACCACCTGAGCAACCTGGTGTTGCTGCATCGCGTCTAGCATGAGCAGAGCCCTGGCATGTCCCATGTCGAGATCGCCGTATTCCAGTAATTTCATCACTTGCGGGCAAAGGCTTAACAAACGCAATAAGTTACTGACGCTGGCGCGCGATTTGCAAAGCAGTTCAGCCACTTGCTGGTGCGTCAGGCCAAACTCGGTGATTAAGCGGTGCATGGCACGGGCTTCGTCCATTACGTTTAAATCTTCCCGTTGCAGGTTTTCGATTAAGGCCATTGCCATGGCGGTTTCGTCGTCAACCTGGCGCAAAATGACTGGAATTTCGGTTAATCCCACGAGTTGGCACGCACGCCAGCGGCGTTCGCCTGCAATGATTTCATAGCGTCCATTGCTGATTTCCCGCACAAGAAGCGGTTGCAATAACCCTTGTTGCCGGATGGATGCGGCCAGCGCTTTCAGCGGCTCTTCGTCAATTTCAGCGCGTGGTTGGTATTTGCCAGGCTGCAAACAATCAATGCCAATTTTAAGCGTGTCCACGACGGGTTTTTCTGTCAATAAGGTCGTTGTGGAATTGCCTAATAAAGCCGATAAATTACGGCCTAAACCGCCACGTTTTGCTGTCATATTACCCTCAATGTGCAGTCGCTAATTGTTTTGCCAATACCTCGGAAGCCAATACCATGTAAGCGGCGGCACCTGAGGAAGTTCTATCGTATTGCAATGCGGGCATGCCATGGCTTGGCGCTTCGGCCAGGCGGACATTGCGGGGAATTACCGTTCGATACAGTTTGGTATTAAAATGCTCTAATAATTGCTTGGATACGTCAGCACACAAGCGATTGCGTGCATCAAACATGGTGCGTAAAACCCCTTCCAGTTGAATGCGCGGGTTCACGCTGGCCTTGACCTGTTCAATAGTAGACAACAAAGCGGCCAACCCTTCCAGCGCATAATATTCGCACTGCATGGGAATTAAAACCGAATCGGCAGCCACCAGGCCGTTGATGGTCAGGGTGTTCAAAGCCGGTGGGCAATCAATGAAGATAAAATCGTACTCGTCCTGGATGGGCTTAAGCGCGTTGAAAAGGAACGTCTCGCGGTTTTCTTGCTCCATCAAGCTCACTTCGGCAACGGTTAAATCCCCATTGGCAGGAAGGAGATCAAATCCGCTTGGTGTGGTCACTGCAGCTTGTCTTGCCAGACAGTCTCGCAACAAGACCTCATTGGTAGAGTGAACCAGCGCATTTTTATCAATTCCTGAACCGACAGTGGCATTGCCCTGAGGGTCCAGGTCAATCAGCAAAACAGAATGCTGGTTGGCATGGATGGATGCGGCAAGATTAATAGCCGTTGTGGTTTTACCCACACCGCCTTTTTGATTGGCAATTGCAATGACTTTCGCCATAATTATTCCTTAGTTACATTTTCGATAATGACAGCGCAGCGTTCGCTATCCAAACCAGGGACGGTGTATTGGTTAACCCGGTAAGGCTTATTGAGGTGAAGCAGTTCCGTCTCAGGATAGCGCCCTTTCATGGCAAGCCAGACGCCATGGGTGCCCAGAAGGTGGTTTGTCCACTGGAGCATTTGGGATAAATCACTGAAAGCCCGACTGGTTACTGTA
Organism: Tatlockia sp.; assembly: GCA_041659885.1. Taxonomy (GTDB): domain Bacteria; phylum Pseudomonadota; class Gammaproteobacteria; order Legionellales; family Legionellaceae; genus Tatlockia. The sequence goes on along the minus strand of JBAZXN010000001.1, from coordinate 183,854 downwards.
TCAAAAACAAACGATGGGTGGTAGCTCTCTGCGCGACTTTGTATGACCGATACCTGCGTTAATTTTAACCGACGAACGACTTCCTGCAAAAACCGCACTTTTTTGCCATTGCTGTCTAAAAGCACCAATTCAAAATCCGGTTTTGCTAAAGCAATCGGAATGCCTGGCAAGCCCGCACCACTTCCCACATCCAGTATCTTTGGGCCTTTAAGCCAGGGTAGTATCGCCAGGCTGTCAAGAATATGGCGGGTAATCATGGTTTCTTTGTCGCGAACAGCAGTCAGGTTATAGGCTTGATTCCATTTGTCTAACAACAGGATATATTGGATGAAAGGCTCTATATCAAGCGTTAAATTGAGCTTGTTTAAGCCATCCTGTAATAAATCGATTGCTTGATTGGATAGGTTCATGCCGGTTCCCTGTGCTTTTTTAAATGCACTAAAAGAAGCGACAGAGCCGCAGGCGTAATTCCTGAAATACGTCCTGCCTGCGCCAAGGTTTGCGGCTTTATTTGGGTCAGCTTTTGAATGGCCTCAGACGATAATCCGGTCACACGCTGGTAATCAAAATGCGGCGGAAGTTTGGTGTTTTCGTGTTTTTGCAAGCGTGCAATCTCCAGTAATTGCCGCTCAATGTAGCCTGCGTATTTACTTTGAATTTCCACTTGTTCAGCGACATCCTCTCGTAACGGCGGCAAACCCAGCTCAGGAATGGCTTGTAAATCCTGGTAACTGATTTCAGGCCGCTTGATTAAATCAGCCGCTTTGCAATCTTGCTGGAGTGGATTTTCAAGTAAAGCACCTAACCTGTCGTTTTGGGACACTCGAACAGGGGTGGTTTTTAACGCGGTTTGCGCACCCGTAATGGCTTCGCGCTTTTCGCAAAAATGCCGCCAGCGCGCTTCCCCAACCAGTCCTAATTGCCGTCCTTTTTCAGTCAAACGCAAATCGGCATTGTCTTCGCGCAACAACAGGCGGTATTCGGCGCGGGAGGTAAACATGCGGTAAGGTTCTAATGTTCCGCAGGTGATAAGATCATCTATCAACACACCGGTATAGGCCTCGTTTCGCAAAGGACTCCACGGTGCTTCTTCCTTGACTTGCAGGGCAGCGTTCATGCCCGCAATTAACCCTTGCGCTGCCGCTTCTTCATAGCCTGTGGTGCCATTAATTTGTCCGGCAAAAAATAAATTGCCAAGGGGTTTGGTTTGCAAAAAAGGCGTTAAACCGCGCGGGTCAAAATAATCGTATTCAATGGCGTAACCCGGGCGCGTAATGTGCGCGTTTTCAAAGCCCAACAGGGTGCGGACAAATTGCGTTTGCACCTCAAAAGGAAGGCTTGTGGAAATGCCATTGGGGTAGATTTCATCGGTGGTTAACCCTTCAGGCTCCACAAAAATCTGGTGGGATAATTTGTCAGCAAAGCGCACTACCTTGTCTTCAATGGAGGGACAGTAGCGCGGGCCAATTCCTTCAATAACGCCTGCATACATGGGCGATTGATGTAAATTTTCGCGAATAATTTCATGCGTTCTTGCCGTGGTGTGGGTAATATAGCACGGTATTTGCGGGGGGTGATCCGCTTTTGTCCCCAGGTAGGAAAAAACAGGCATGGGCATATCGCCGGGTTGGGCAACCATTTGGCTATAATCCAGCGAGCGCCCGTCAATGCGAGGCGGTGTGCCTGTTTTTAACCGGCCAACGGGTAAATTGAGTTCGCGCAAACGGTGTGCCAGGGCAATGGCCGGCGGGTCGCCTGCGCGACCGCCTGCAAATTGGCTCATTCCGATATGAATTTTTCCGCCAAGGAACGTGCCAACCGTTAAAACGACCGTGCGAGCACGTAGCGTTAACCCCATTTGCGTTACAACGCCGGTTACCTTATCGCCCTCGACCAATAAATCATCAACAGCCGCCTGGAATAAGGTTAAGTGTTCCTGGCTTTGTAGGATTTGACGAATGGCTTGCCGGTAAAGAACGCGGTCAGCCTGTGCACGCGTGGCGCGTACCGCAGGCCCTTTGGAGGCATTGAGGATACGAAACTGAATACCTGCTTTATCCGCAGCAACAGCCATTGCACCATCGAGCGCGTCAATTTCTTTCACAAGATGCCCTTTGCCAATCCCGCCAATGGCAGGGTTACAAGACATTTGACCCAGTAAATCCAGGTTGTGGGTTAAGAGCAGCGTTTCACAGCCCATACGGGCGGCAGCAAGGGACGCTTCCGTGCCGGCATGTCCGCCACCAATCACAATGACATCATATTGTTTTTGCAGGTTCATAATAGGAAAAATATTCAGCAACAAAGCGGGCAATTATACACTTTTTTAACCAGGAAGCCTACGTTATTTTACGTAGACTTCCAAGGTGGAGTGAAAGACACCTTGTCTTTTGCCGGTTTCTCCCTGGGGTGGAAGAGACCGAGCCCTCCTTTCGGTTCAGCATGCTTGACTTTGGAGGCGAACGCCTCGTACTTCGCTTGATTAAACACGGGCAAGTCCTTCGCTTTAGGCTCCAGGCGCTTAATGAGGATATGCGAAATAAGTGCTATGGCAAGACCTGCGGCCATTACCGCCAAACCAATCCCCAACGGCATAAACATCAGTGAGCAAAAAATAATCCCTGGCACCAGGGCATTGATTAATACCGTGCGCAGTAATTGGATAGCCTGAAAATTCATGATGCGCTCCTGATGCTGCCCCGTGTTACGTAGACGCTCTATGTCCAGATACAATTGTTTTTTAATGTTCTCACTATTGACCCCATCGGGAACCTGTTTGAATTTTTTCACCAACTCATCGTACTGGAGCTTTACCAGGCGTTGCTCGTGTTTTGTTTTTGCTATAGCAATGCCGCCTTTAATAATCCCGTCTGCAACACTTAACAAAAAGCATAATGCAGCCCCTCCTAAGCCAACAACTGCCGCTGTGGCGGTGAATGGCGGCAAAAACAGGCAGCACATGACGGTAAACGAAAGAATTAATCCCAGCGCATAAAACCAACCGCTTAGCAATTCGGCACGGCGGTAGGCCCAATCGCCTTCGCTTTTCGCAATCATTTTTTCGAGGGTAAAAAGTTCCTCGTCAATTTGTGCCCGGTTTTCCGGGTTTGACCCTCTATCAAGCAATAGCTTTAGTCGTCGTTCCTGTAAACTCCAGCTGTTTTTATTGTGTCTTGTGCTTTCTTCCCAAAATTGCCAGGTGGAAAGGACTAAATCCATAAACAGTAAGCCCACGGTAACCAGATTTCCCGCATAACCAAAAAGACCGCTGCCCACAAGCCAATAAAAACAGGCCAGATTAGCCGTTGCCCAGACGGCATCGTTTATTAACGCAAATTTACGCAGCTCCCATTGCGTTTTGAAACGCTCCATCATAGGGATGTCGTTTTCATCGTTTTGCATGACCCAGGGGCCTAAAGTATGCTTCACTAATAACATTAAATTAATACTGAAGCGTGCGTAATAAAGCACCCAGCTCATGTAGCCGAAAAAAGGCGCTACGGTATTTAGACCCATTTGGGCTTGTTGTTTATTAAATGCATCGTCAGGCCAAATCGCCAGGATATAAGAAAACAAACTGCTGCCCCAAACCCAATAGAGGAGGCGTTCACTATTAATGGCTGTCATCACAGCCGTAATAGTGCCCGTTTTATTCAAAGCAACCAGTTTGTCGAAAAGAGCCAACAACTCCTCGGCAATAAAGCGACCTAAATATTTGCCTGGCTTTTTAGACTCATCAATGCGTTCCTGATGCATACTGGCTATCGTTTTATTTTGGTCGAGTGCGCCAATAAGGTCCGCGCACAACTCCATGTTTTCTCCAAGGTCTTTTAACGTATACGTTCTGCCTTCAATCGCATCGAGTTGGTATTTGGCGTACAACAAATAAAACGTTTCAAGAACAAATTTGCGTATATGTGCTTTTTTTGCCTCGAGCAAATAAGGAAACAGTTCCGAATTGATTTCCTCTAACTGACGAAGATACAGCGGCAACAAAAAGGAAAAAAAGCGGCGGGTGCGTGCAATTTCTTTTGTGTCGAGATGGCGCTCACTAAAAAAAGTATCTTTGTTATAACTTTTGAACAAGGTATTGACCTTGGCCGGGAGTACGCCAGACAAAAAGGACGGTTCGCTCGCTTTAATCTCGTTAACCATGCGCTCACCTCAAGTTCATGTAGATACTTAAGACACTAAAAATGGCAGTTTTTGAAGTGCCTTGAGTACAGTATGGTGACTGAATAAAATATAATCAAATAATGCAATGTGTTCTTTTTTATATCACATTATTCGCCCAGAGGACAAGGATTTTGGCGTGAATTTTACACATTTGTTAATAAAAATCGCATTTTCGATGATTTCCAAGGCGATTTGCCGTAAAATAGGCACTTTTTCGTGCGTAACATAGCGGGTGGAAGTTTAATGAAAAAAGCGATTGTCTTGTTATCCGGCGGCCTGGACTCGACCACCTGCCTTGCCATTGCCAAAGAAGAGGGCTTTGCTTGTTATGGCTTAAGCTTTTCTTATGGACAACGCCATCGTTCAGAGTTAGATGCTGCGAAGCGAATTGCTGCGCATTACGCCATACCTCACCGTATTATTTCTATAGAACAAGAGCAATTTAGTGGCTCGGCGTTGACAGACGCATCGATTGAAGTGCCTGATTATAACAACAGCACTGCCATTCCCATAACCTATGTACCTGCCCGCAATACCCTGTTTCTTTCGTATGCGTTAGGCTATGCCGAAGTGGTGGGGGCAAGCGCTATTTTTATTGGAGTCAGTGCGGTGGATTACTCCAATTACCCCGATTGCCGCCCTGAATTTATCAGCGCCTTTCAAACGCTGGCTAACCTTGCGACCAAGGCAGGTGTTGAGGGCGAATCCCTCACGGTGCACGCTCCCTTGCTTTACTTATCAAAGGCACAAACCATTGATAAAGGGTGTAGTCTGGGGGTGGATTACGCGCTAACGGTCTCTTGTTATCAGGCCTCTCCAGAGGGCCTGGCTTGTGGCCGCTGCGACAGTTGCGCCTTTCGCCGCCAGGGTTTCCTTGCCAAAGGGCTTAAAGATCCTACGCGCTACATGGAAAAAAAGAGTAAGTAATCAAACAGTTCTTTACAATAATGTTACAACATATTGAACATTTTTGGTTCACGGCCACTAAAATATTTGCTACCATCCCGCCAGTAATTTAACTGTAAGGAGCTAAAAATGGCACAAGAAAAAGTTGAGATTTTAGACGAGAATTCAAAAGTAGAGGCACCTGTTGAAGAGATTGAAGTAGAGACGCCTGCTAAAGACACTAGCATGAAATTTAAGCAGTTTGAATTTGACGAAAACGATTTAGCAGAGCCGACTACCCTAAAGAAAGCAAGCAATTTTACGAAGTTTGTAAATGTGTTGAAGGCAACCTTTTCTGCGTTTGGTGCAGGCATTAGAAACAGGTGGGGTATTCCTTCCTCCTTTTTGCTTGGGTTGGCTGCTGCTGCCGTAGTAACGCTTGCCTTAACCTTCCTTTTCCCCGTGGGCGTTTTAGCCATTGCAGCCATTCCTGCCTTCTCCTTCCTGAGCACGCTCCCACTTTACGCTGCGGCTGGTGTGATTGGTGTTGGTGCATTCATAGGTGTGCAATTGTTTAGTCTCTATACTTATGTTTCTGCAAAAGCTGTGCATAAAACCAATGAGAAAATCAATTCTCACGAGGTGAATATACAGAATTACGGACAAAGCTTGACCAAAGTGTTGCGTGCGAAAGGATTTGAAACTAAAGATCTCGAGAAGAGTATTACTGCCTTGAGAGACGAAGCCTCTAATGCTTCTTACAGAAGAGGAAAAGTAGAGTCCGAAAATAACACTGAAGAAAACCCTTCTAACCCTAAATTCGGAAAAATATGAATTTGCTAAACGCGGCTTCGGCCGCGTTTTTTTTCAATGAATCCGCAACAAATTGACACGCCTTCTTATAAAAAGAAGCAATTTTTAACCCCTTGCGTTATACTCACCCCATTTTTATCAATGAGCAGAATCTATGACAAAAGCACGTCAAATGCTGGTGACAAGCGCACTGCCTTATGCAAACGGCCCTTTGCACCTCGGCCATTTGGTTGAGCATGTGCAAACCGATATCTGGGTACGCACACACAAGCTGCTGGGGCATCAGTGCATTAGCATTTGCGGGGATGATGCGCACGGCACACCCATTATGTTAAAGGCAGAACAGCTGGGCTTAAGTCCGGAAGCCTTAACTACGGCAATTAAAAAAAGCCATGAAAGTGATTTTAAAGCCTTCGGCATTCATTACGACTGCTACCACACAACGCACTCTAAAGAAAATCAGACCCTTGCCAACGCCATCTACGAACGCTTAAATGCGTCTGGCGACATTATTAAAAAAACCATTCGCCAAGCTTACGACCCCGTGAAAGAAATGTTTTTGCCAGACCGGTATGTCAAGGGCACTTGCCCCAAGTGCAAGGCCGCGGATCAATACGGCGATAACTGCGAAGCCTGTGGTGCGACTTATCTCCCCACCGATTTGATTGATCCCGTGTCGGCTATATCAGGTGCGACCCCTGTGGACAAAGAATCCGAGCACTATTTTTTTGATTTGCCCCGCTATGAAACCTTACTCAAAGAATGGACGCGCAATGGCCATTTGCAAACCGAAGTCGCTAACAAGCTGGATGAATGGTTCGCGGCCGGTTTAAAACAATGGGATATTTCCCGCGATGCGCCTTATTTTGGCTTTCAAATTCCAGGCACGGTGGATAAATACTTCTACGTATGGCTCGATGCACCCATAGGCTACATGGCAAGCTTTCAAAAATATTGCGATGAAACCGGGGAATCCTTTGCCACATTCTGGGATAAAGACTCTTCAACTGAACTGTATCATTTCGTAGGTAAAGACATTATCTATTTCCACGCGCTTTTTTGGCCGGCAATCCTGGCAGGCAGTGGCCATCGGTTACCGACAGCGGTGTTTACGCATGGGTTTTTAACCGTGGATGGACAGAAAATGTCCAAGTCGCGGGGCACTTTTATCGAAGCGGGCACTTACCTCGCTCATTTAAACCCGGAATATTTACGCTATTATTTTGCAGCGAAATTAAACGGGCGCGTGGATGATCTGGATTTAAATCTGGATGATTTTATTAACCGCGTGAATGCCGATTTGGTAGGGAAGGTCGTTAATATTGCCAGCCGTTGTGCAGGCTTTATTAACAAACGGTTTGCTAATCAGTTATCGGGTGCCTTAAGTGAGCCGCAATTGTATCAAGAGTTAGTGGCTATGCGCGAAACCATTATTGAAGCCTATGTGCAAAGGGACTATGCCCGGGCAATTCGCCACATTATGGATTGTGCAGACAAGGTAAACCAATACATCGACTCTAAAAAGCCCTGGGTTTTGGCTAAAAACGAAGCAAGCCTTGATGAGGTACAAGCCATTTGCACCATGGGAATCAATTTATTTAAGTTGCTGATTACCTATTTAAAACCGGTGTTGCCGCAAATGGCAGAGGCTTCTGAGCGGTTTTTACAATGTGAGCCGCTTACTTTTGAACACATGGATACGCCTTTGCTTAACCACACCATTAACGCCTTTACGCCATTGATGACGCGTGTGGAGCGGGAAAAAGTCGAGGCAATGCTTCACCAAACGAAAGAGTTGAAATAAATGGCTTGCGTGCAAACAATTGATGCACTTTTGCCGCAAACCCAATGCGGCGAGTGCGGTTTTAACGGCTGTTTGCCTTATGCCAAAGCCATGTCAGAAGGGTTGGCACCGATAGACCGCTGTCCGCCAGGGGGTGTTGCCACGGTAAACGCACTAGGCAAATTGCTAGGCATTGACTCAAGCCCGTATTTACCGGCTGCACAAAAAAACACCCGAAAACCGGCATTGGCAAGTATTCGTGAGGCAGAGTGCATTGGCTGCACCAAATGCATCACCGCCTGCCCTGTGGATGCCATTATTGGCAGTGGGAAAGTCATGCATGCCATTTTAGCTACGGAGTGCACCGGCTGTGGTCTTTGTGTAGAGCCTTGTCCTGTCGATTGCATTGAATTGGTTGAATTGGAAAATCCAGAATACGATAAAGGGCAGGCACGCTTGCGTTTCAATGCCAAAACAGCGCGCCTCCTCGCAGAGGAAGAAAAAAAACAGCAGCAATACCAGGAAAAGCGGCAATTAGCCAAACACGCCGCCGATATTGCTGCAAAACAGGATTATATTTTACAAGCGCTGGCCAGAGTGCAGGCAAAAAAGAAGTCTGGCACATGAACAAGCAAACGCGGCGGGCTATCTTTGAGCGTTTTCGCGCAAACAATCCAAAGCCTACCACGGAGTTAATTTACCATTCCCCTTTTGAATTGCTTATTGCGGTCATTTTATCCGCCCAAGCAACGGATGTGAGTGTAAATAAAGCAACAAAGACCCTGTTCTCTGTGGCACATTCCCCTCAAGAATTGCTGGCTTTAGGGGAAGAAACGCTTAAAAGTCACATTAAAACTATCGGGCTTTATAACACCAAAGCCAAAAACATCCTTAAAACCTGCCAACTACTCGTTGAAAAATACGAGGGCGCTATCCCTTGCACGCGCGAGGCGCTGGAAGCCTTGCCCGGAGTGGGGAGAAAAACAGCCAATGTGGTATTAAATACCGCGTTTGGTCAAGCGACCATGGCAGTCGACACGCATATTTTTCGAGTAGCAAACCGTACAGGCCTTGCCAAAGGCAAAACCCCTCTGGCGGTAGAGCTTCAATTGCTAAAAAACATAGACAAGGAATTTTTGCTTGATGCACACCACTGGCTCATCTTGCATGGCCGTTATGTATGCCTTGCACGCAAACCGCGCTGTCCGGAATGCATTATACGGGATCTTTGTGAATACAAAGAGAAAACACCAGCGAGCAGGTAATTTGATTTTTTAAAAGGGATTGAGTACGCAAATGATTTCTGACTCTGCGGCATTGATGAAACGCAGCCACCTGAGCTTGACCCTCAGCATGATAACTTGCCTTATTTTGTTAATTAATCTCTCCTTTAAAATAATTGTTGTGGAAGGCTTTATTTTCTCGGCAACGAGTGTGCTTTGCCCGTTAACGGCAATCCTGTATACCCTTATTTTAAAAGACTGTGATGCAGACCAACAACGCCACGCCTTAAATCAGTCCTTTCTTGCCTTATACCTTTTTTCCGTGGGCATTTATCTGTTGGTTAACCTGCCTGCAGCGGAGTATATGCACGATAATCCTGCCTATCAAATTGCTTTTGAAGACATTCCTAAAAAATTTTTTGCAGGAACCTTAAGCTTTGGCCTTAGTTTTTATTTACCGCATGTCTATTGTTGCGCTAGAAAAAAATCCCTTTTAAACGATCCTGAAAAACGCATCTTGCTGGCCTTATTGGGAGGATTTTTCTTTTTTACCCTTGATTTTCTACTGCTGTTTTCACATCCTGCCATGATCCGTTTTGGACAAATTTACTGGGGTTCCCTGGTGGTTAGCACCGGTATTTTGCTTTGCGCTTTGGCTTTATTTTTTACTTGTTTAAGGTTCAAAAAAACAGGGAATACCAGTATAAATCGGGAGATTGGTCCTGCTTATTTAAGCGTCCCCCTGTACCATTATTTAGTGTGTACATCGGTTACAATTGTATTGATTTGTCTTGCCTGCGAATACCGGCTAATTGCTTTCTCAAATGGAGTGGTACTTGGCGCAAGCGGTATTTTATTTCCTGTTACGATTATGGCGAGCAACCTCATCGGCGAGCTTTTTGGCTATAAAGCCAATTTTCGCCTGGCGCTGGTATTGATTTTAAGTGAATTGATTTTTGACTTATTTATAATGGGCGCGATGGCATTGCCTGCGCCTGATTTTTTTAATCTTAATCCCTTTTATTCCTACATTATGCCGCGCCGAATCCTTGCCAGTGTTACCGCATTATTTGTTACTTTTGTGGGTAACGCCATGTTGCTTGAAAATTTAAAATACACCAAGTTAGGCCTTAATTGGGTTTCGCGTATTTTGATAGCCAATATCACGGTGATGTCGCTCTTGTGTTTGGTCAATTATGTTTTGCTGTATGTTGGGGTGTATCCCTATGAGCAAATTTTTAATATTGCCTTTAATTCCTGGGCGTACAAAATGCTGATGATTTTGGTTTCCTTGCCCGTTCTTTTGTGGTTAAACCGCCGTGTCAAGGTGCAACTTGAAAGCAGAAGGCCTAACGTTATCTCTCGTCTGGAATAATTACCCTTCCTCTGGTATTCCTTCACTCAATTGATTTGCGATGGATGAACTGACACAATGGAGTTACATTGCATCATCGTATAACCAGGGCGTGTCATCAATTAAGTTTTTTGACTGCAAATGGCGCTCAATAAGCCACATTTTCGTTTCAAAAACTTAATTGATGACACGCCCTAATCAAAATAGGGATATAAATAAAGGATGCGATCGAATAAATACTCCTCAATGACTAATGAGATCATGGCGGGGACACTTTCAGGCTTTTTGATTGTTATTATTATTACAGCCGTAACGGCACTTGTTTTTAAAGGATCGTTGGCCATTTATTTTCCTATTGGCATCGGCTGCGCATTGATAGGTTCAGTAGTGGTTAATTTTATTACCGCATATTTTGGATCAATTCATTTTAGTATCTCCCGTCCTGACCCTGCTGTAGGAGCTATTTTAGCGATAATGTTCCTTAATATTGCAACCTATCCTTTAAATGAAGGCGCTCTTTTAGCGACTTTAATGGCAGCGCTTATGCTAGTCAGCTTGCTGGTCGGTTTTTTCATGTTTTTTTTAGGTTATTTTAAATTAGCACAAGCGGTGAGGTTTCTGCCTTATCCAGTCTTGGGAGGTGTTATCGTTGGCTCAAGCTGGATCATAGCCCGTTCAAGTTTTTATTTCATCTCTAACAATAGCTTAACTATTCAAAATACGTTACAACCGAACACCCTCCTTCAATTAAGCTTGGCAATGGGTTTTGCTTTATTCTCCTTGGTTGTAAATAAACGCGCCTGGATTTTGCCTGTGTCTGTTTTAATTTTTTCTATTTTAATTAATATTTGTTTGAATTTAAATCATGTTTCTCATGCTGAGGCGATTCATGCCGGTTGGTTATTGGCACCGGTTAAACCTGCCTTTGTATTTAATTCAATTGATTTTTCAATGCTTGAGCAGATTGGTTGGAGCGCTGTTGTCTATCAAATTGGCTATATTGCCAGTTTAGCAGGGCTTATTGTTATTATTTTGCTTTTGAATGTTACTGCACTCGAAATCACAGAAAAGTTTAATGCGAACCTGGATCAAGAACTCAAGGTGGCTGGAGTAGCAAACATCATCGGTGGGTTGTTTTGTGCCTTTCCTTGCAATTTGTCACTGAGCGGTACCATTCTCAATAAGAGTATTGGAGGAGTCAACCGTTTTTCAGGGGTAACAGCAAGTTGCGTCTGTATGATTATTTTCCTCCTTTTTCCCCATCTTGTTTCGTTTATGCCGGTTCCTATTATTGGGGGGCTTTTATTTTTTCTTGCCTTTAAGTTGATGATCGAATGGTTATATTACGGATGGTATAAACTTCCTCATATTGATTATACGATTGTTATAACGATAGGATTAATTATTTCTGCCTGGAATTTTTTATCCGGTGTTTTCATAGGAATCATCATCACTTGTATCGTTTTTGTCGTTAATTATGCAAAAATTAACCCTATTAAATTTGCTACCTCAGGAAAATATTGCCACAGTAATGTGCTGAGACCACACTATGAGCAACAGTGGTTAGCTGAAAACGGGTTTAAAATACGATTATTTAAATTGCAGGGTTATCTTTTTTTTGGTAGTACCAAATTGTTATTGGATAATATACGTCGGTTAATTACGAAAAAAGCGAACAGGGTTCAATTTTTGGTTTTTGATTTTCAATTGGTAAACGGTTTTGACTCCTCTACCAGTTTAAGCTGGATTCGTTTACAGCAGCTTATAAATCCCTCTAATTTGCATTTGATTTTTACCCACTGCTCTGAAAAAGTAATTCAACAATTAAAACAACACAGTGCGCCTGATGAGCCGCGTTCTATTAGGTTCTTTCCTGATGTTGATCAAGGCCTGGAATGGTGCGAACAGCAAATACTCAAGGATCTGCCTGCTGCACGCAAACCAGTTGACAGTTCGATTGGGAGCCTTTTAAATCAAGTCATGCCGGATACACAACAACAACAGATTTTTGCTCAAAACCTGGAAAAATTTGTCGTAACGCCTGGTCAATATTTATTTAAACAAGGCGAGAAAAGTAATAGCCTCTATTTTATTGAAACAGGCGAAGTGTCCATTTTTTTAGAAACATACAATGCTAAAATTCGTTTATCCAAAAGCGGGCCTGGCACAATTGTTGGTGAGCTTGGGTTTTATTTGCACATCAACCGGAGTGCATCGGTTTGTGCCGATACTACCTGTGTGGTTTACAAACTAAAGCGTGATGCCTTGGAGAAATTGGAACAAACTTATCCGAATGTAGCTCTGGTTTTCCATAAAAATATTATTGATACTCTGGCAAATCGTTTGGTACAAACCAATTACTTACTAGAAATAACCGGTTTCTTATAGGGCTTTTTGAGAAACACTGGGTGTTTTAAGAAAACAAATAGCTTAGCATTACTCTGTTATAGATGAACCGCCCGGTCAGTGTTGCACCTTGCTGAACGCCAAAACGATTTCGTATAACAAAGCCTATATGATCACTCCTTGTCCAATAAGTAATATCAAGATCGGTTTCTCGTGTGTTAACAAAAACAGGTTGAGTAAAGTATTTGGCAAAACTTCCCTGAATCAATAATCTTTCGTCGAGTCCGCGAAAGAGCAAGGCTGCTTTCACCGCTTTGCCGGCTGCTTTCTCGACAAGCCCACCTATCATGGACGTGGTAAAGAGAGGATCGGTTGCATAGCCCGCGGTGTAGGGTGTAATGAGATCCCCCCCGCGATAATGATTGGATTGCAGGGGGATAAAGTTACCTGCGATTGATAAGGTAAGGCTGGAAAAATTTAAACCAATCAGTGCGCCGTAGGCTGTTGATCCTACGCGCTTCTTTGTTGCTTGTTGTATAAAATTTGCGCCTGTAGCGGATTCGGTTAATGCTTGAGCCCTCAAAATCCACTGTAATCCTGGCTTTTCAAGTGGTATAACCGCTTTTGCATGACCATAAAACATCGTGGCGTAATCATAAAACTGATAATACCAGACAGACGCTTCCGATTTTAAACCCGATTGCTGCAAGCCAAAGGCCAGGGCTCCATTGCTTTTAACCCCAGCAAGTTTTGGAAGCCCCATTCCACCAATTTCTGTCGGGTTATACAAGGTATTGCGGTTAAAATTACTTTTTACATGTGATTTAAAACGAAATAGGCGCAGACCTGTTAATATAATACTATCTGTTAGCTGGTAAGTTGAAAAAGCACCGCTGTAGATTGAAGGAATCATCCGGTTATCTGAAGGGTTAATCCACGGGGTGTCAACCAGAATATTCCCTCCCTTGACGAATAATTTTTTGTGATTGAATTCCAAAAAAGATTGGCCAGGCACCGTAATGGAATACCCTGGCAAGGTATTGTCTACCTTTAATGGATTTCGATTATTTAAGTCAAGGGGTTGTGCTGTGTAGGCTGTAGCGCCAGCGCGGAAAAATTTTAAAAACCCTCCAGACAAGACATTAAATGCCCCACCTGCTGAAAAAGCCGCTTGATCTGGTCTGACAGGATTTGCATAATCACGGGTAAAATAATACGTTCTTAAATAGCCACCAATACTCCCTCCCTGAAAAAAATTATGGAAACCTTCACTTTTAGCTTCTTCCTCCTCTTGAGATTTCCTGTTTTCAGCAGTGGTTATTGGTCGACTGGTTTCGTTAAACTTGGTAGCTAACGCTTCCGTGGACACATTTAAAGAGCTGGGTGGCTTGCTTTGAGCCATTCTGCCATTTGCAGCGGTGTTGAATTCAGCACCGAAGACGATATCTGAGTATAAAATCAGGCAGATAATGACTCTCTTTTGGTTACTATTCATCTTCTGAGGATGCATTATCCACTCCTTGCGCGCAGGGTTTCCAGTATTATTCCAATCCTGCTCTGGTCATAACTAAAAGCGAAGCAATTGTTCGAGCCTTCCTGGAGTGCAAATCAATTGCTTCGTCAAGTTTTGCTATGGCGAAAAAAAAACCTTTGTTTAAACGGTTATTTTTTCACAGGCCTTTTCCACCCAAAAACCGTTTTTTGTTTGCTTTCCGTTAAGGTAAGTTCTCCTGCGGGAACATTCTTGCGGATAGTGCTGCCTGCGCCAATGGTTGCATTGGCACCAATAAGCACCGGAGCAACCAATTGGCTTGCTGAGCCTATGAAAACGCCGTCTTCGATGATGGTTTGGTATTTATTGGCGCCATCGTAATTGCAGGTAATGGTGCCTGCGCCCAAGTTCACTTTCTTGCCCACGATGGCATCACCCACATAACTTAAATGGTTTGCTTTGGTTCCTTCACTGAAAACGCTGTTTTTGGTTTCAACAAAATTACCAATTTTACAAAATGCAGCAAGCTGGGTTCCCGGTCTTAAGCGTGCAAAAGGGCCTATCTCGCAATGATCGCCAATAGTTACGGTATCGATTACCGAATTTGCAAAAACCTGGGTGTTGCGGCCTATTGTCGCATCCTTTAGGACGCAGTTAGGCCCAATGTGAGAGCCATCGCCTATTGTAACTTTTCCGCTAATAACGGCGTTGACATCAATAAAAACATCCTGGCCACAGTCAAGTTCCCCGCGGATATCAATGCGGTTTTCATCGGCAAGCGACACGCCGGCCAGCATCAGCTTGCGTGCGCCGCGTGTTTGCCAAAGGCGTTCGAGCTGCTGCAATTGCAGCCGATTATTAACCCCCTGGATATCGATGTTATCGGTAGCAAGCATCGAAGTAATCGGCACTCCATCGGCCACCGCCATCGCGATAATTTCAGTAAGGTAATATTCGCCCTGCGCATTTTGGCTGCTTAACTTCGGAAGCCAGTCACTTAAATTGACTGCCGATGTACAGCAAATACCGCTATAAATTTCTTTAATCTGCTTTTGCGCTTCACTGGCGTCTTTTTCTTCTACGATCGCTAAAATTTGGCCCGATTCATTACGCACTATTCGACCAAGCCCTGTTGGATTTTCAAGGCGTGCAAGCAGCAAGGCTAAGGAGGGGGTGTCGCCAGTCGCCTCGCTGCAATCCAGGAGGGCTGACAGGGTTTGGGTTTGAATTAAAGGTACATCGGCTGATAATACCAGCACTTTGGCGGAAAGCGGGATGTAGTCAAGCGCTTGCATGACAGCATGCCCTGTGCCTAATTGTTCGGCCTGAAAAATCCAGTTCACCGCCAAATGAGGCAGGGCCGCCTTGATTTGCTCGCTTTCATGGCCAATGATGACATGGATAGCCTCAGGTTGGAGTGCGCTTGCAGTATCTACCACCCGCTCAAGCATCGATTTACCAGCTAACTGATGCAACACCTTCGGTTTGGAAGAATACATCCTTTTGCCTTGCCCTGCGGCTAAAATAACAATGTGTAATGCCATAAGTTTTAATATTTCCCAAGTTAGCGCATCCATTAAGATGCTGAATTAAACAGTGTGTTCCTGATATTGCGATTTATTGCATTACCCGATATGATAAAAAAATTGTATCAAAAGGAGTAGTGCAA
Organism: Tatlockia sp.; assembly: GCA_041659885.1. GTDB lineage: Bacteria > Pseudomonadota > Gammaproteobacteria > Legionellales > Legionellaceae > Tatlockia. The sequence goes on along the minus strand of JBAZXN010000001.1, from coordinate 168,113 downwards.
TGACCATCTTTCTTGATGTGGCAAAAGTGTTTCTGAGTGAACAGATTACAAAAGATTTAGAGCGAGCCAGGTTAGCAAATGACGATAAGGGTATTCTTAATAGCATTTGGAATGCGGGGCGGAAGGTTGATCACTCCAAGGTTAAAATAGCATTAGGGGAGGAGTTATTAAAAGACATGCATAAACTCGTTCCTGTTCAGGACGATAAAGGCAGGTTTTCTCAGTTAGATGCGTTGCTGGATATGTGCCTGGAAAAATCGATTACCGAATGCAGTAAGGCGCAACAAGCGACCAGTAATTTTGAAAATGAGCTGCGTGCTACGAAAAGCTTTCTTACTGTGCTGTATAATCTCCTGGATAAAAAAGGGCTGCTCAATGTGCAAGTGAGTACCTTTGTGAAACCACACAAAAATCATGTTACCAATTATAAAGCTTCGGTGGAGGTATTCGACTTTCATGTGGCAATTATTTACGCTCGCAAATTTCTGGCACGACAGAATGATCTACTTGGTAAATTTACAAAATGGAATCTTATTAATAACGGAGAAGAGCCGGTATTAGATAAAAAGCTGGCAAATTTGCGTGCTTTCTTGTCCAATCCTGAACATTTCTTTTGCGAAGAAAGCGTAAAACGATTTATTGTAGCCAATGATATTGAGTATATTTTATTAGCCACAAACGATCCTTTGATTAAATCCGAAATGGAAAAAGCAAAGCTGAGTATCGAAGTGCTGGAAAAATTGAGCCTCAAACAATCAACACACGTTAACCATCTTCCAGCTAATAACAACAATAATAACAACGAAGACTTGAAGGGTAAAATTTCATTTTTTAAAAAGTTGGAGCAGCAACAGTTGCGAAAGCAATTGTATCCCAAAATGCCTGTCCCCGAGGCCCCTCAATCAGGGAAGGGTGTTGAAGACGTAAATTCAACTAACCCGCCTGTTGTGAATCTTGCGATAGAGCCGCCTCTTTCAGAGCATAGCGTTGAAGACTTAAGTGCAACTAATCCGCCTGTTGTGAATCTTGCGATAGAACCGCCTCTTTCAGAGCATAGCGTTGAAGACTTAAGTGCAACTAATCCGCCTGTTGTGAATCTTGCGATAGAGCCGCCTCCCGCAGAGAATAGTGTTGAAGACTTGCATTCAAACAGTCAGCCTGCCGCTAATCTTGCGCTTGAGTCCTCTCCCTCAGAAAATAGCGAAGAAGACTTGGAGTTAGACGGTCAGCTCTCCGCTAATATTTCTTTCAAGTAATGCTCTGACCTCCTGAACGGTTAAGTTTTTGCTGAATAAATACAGCAACTTGCAATGCGCCGCTTCAGGAGTCATGTCTTGCCCACTGATTAACCCGGCTTGCTTCAAGGTATAGCCCGTCGCATAGTGATTCATTTCAACTCGCCCTTGCTGGCACTGGCTGCAATTGACAATTACAATGCCCTCATCGGATGCCTTTTTGAGTAAGGCTAAAAAATGCGGATCGTTGTTTTGGGCATTGCCTGCGCCGTAGGTTTCAAGAACAAGACCGCGCAACGGCGGTTGCAGGATAAATTCCAGCACTTTGGTGGCAAAGCCTGGGAAAAGCCTGAAGTTGGCAATGAACTGCGGGCTTAGCGTTTGTAAGTGAAAGGGCTTGGTGGGACGCGGCAACAGCCTTTCTTTATGCAATTCAATGGTGATTCCAATTGAGGCCAAGGGCAAGAAATTCGGTGAGTCAAAGGCTTTAAAGCGCTCGGCACTGATTTTTTGCGCGCGGTTTCCGCGCAGCAGGCGCTGGTTGAAATAAATGCAAACCTCATAAATTGGCTGATGAGCACAAAGCCAGAGGGAGGTTATGACATTGTCCATGGCATCGTTACGTACTTCAGACAAGGGAATTTGTGATCCGGTCACAATAACGGGTTTGCCCAGATTTTCCAGCATAAAGGACAAGGCAGACGCCGTGTAGGCCATGGTGTCTGTGCCGTGAAAAATCACAAAGCCATCGTAATGGGTGTATTCTTCGGCGATGTCTTTTGCAATACGATTCCACTCGGTTAGGGTCATGTTTGAGGAATCGAGCAGGGGCTGGTATTCTTTAATGCAGTAATCGGGCATGTCGGGGTGCACGAGAGCCGGAATTTTAGCAAGGGCTGTTTGCACATAACCTAAAGCCGGTTCATACCCTTTCGCTGTTTTTAAAGAACTAATCGTGCCGCCGGTATTGAGGATTAGAATTCGTTTTTTCATGGATTAGCTGCTGATTAATACGCTTGAGAAGGAAAGATTATAAAGTAAATGCGTTTATTCACAAATTTATTTGCCAAAGTCTTGCTGTTTATGGAAAAATCAAGGTATTAACGGTTTAGTGTAAGCAGTGACAACATGGTTATTGATCGCGCCGGCTATCGGTTGAATGTTGGTATCATTTTGACCAACTCTTCCGGTCGCGTGTTTTGGGGCAGACGCAACGGTCACGACGCCTGGCAATTTCCACAGGGTGGGTTAGCTACGGGTGAGACACCACTGGAAGCCATGTTTCGTGAGTTGCATGAAGAAATCGGTTTGGACAAAGAGGATGTGGAGGTCTTGGGCGCTACCAAACGCTGGCTGAAATACCGCTTGCCCAAACAATACTTAAGGCATGGCTCGGAACCTTTAGTCATTGGCCAAAAGCAAAAATGGTATTTATTAAAGTTGGTTTCTTCAGAACAAAAAGTGCGTCTGGATTTAAGTGATTCGCCGGAATTTGATAGTTGGCGGTGGATTGATTACCAGGAGCCGCAAGAGCATGTCATTTTTTTTAAAAGGCAGGTATACGCGCAGGCCATGAAAGAATTAGAATACCTGTTAAAAAAACGACGCACCCCTTTTGGTGCCCGCCGTAAGCGAGGTAATCATAGTCGATAAATGTTAAAAATACTGAAACGAATAGTACAGGACGTTACTACAGCAAGCCATTTAACGGAGGCCTTAACCATTTTAGTGCAGCGTGTGCGCAAAGCGGTTGATGCCGAAGCGGTTTCCGTTTTTCTTATCGATAACAAACATGCAGAGTACGTATTAATTGCCACCGATGGCTTGAACAAGCTTGCCGAAACCCAGGTGCGCGTGAGTATGGACAGCGGCTTAATTGGCCTGGTTGGTCGCCGTGAAGAACCCATTAATGTAGAAGATGCCCCCGCACACCCTGATTTTCATGAAAACGCACTGCTTGGCGAAGACAATTTACGCGCCTTTTTAGGTGTTCCCATTATCCAGCACCGTAAGCTGTATGGTGTACTCACCGTGCAGCGGGCTGAGCAGCGCTGTTTTGATGATGCGGAGGAAGCGTTTCTTATCACCTTGGCAGCCCAGTTGGGCGGAATCATTGCGCATGCTGAGGCCACTGGCGAACTAACCGACCTGACCCAGCCTAAAATGGCCGGAACCAGTAAAAGCGAACCGGCACCCATGGCATTAACCGGTGTAGGCTCGGTGCCTGGCATTGGGATTGGTACGGCGGTCGTAGTGTATCCGGTTGCGGATATCGATGCGGTTCCCCGCCATTATGTGGACAGTGTCGAAGAAGAAATTGCTACTTTTTTCGAGGCATTGCAATCGGCCCGTGATGATATGCAACGCTTAAGCAAGCGCATGAAAAACACCGTTGCCGAAGACGAACACGCCCTGTTTGATGTGTACTTGCGTATCCTTGATAAAGACAGCTTAGGCGCTGAAGTAGAGCTTGTTATTCGTCATGAGCAAATCAGTGCGCAAGCGGCACTCGCTACGGTCATTAAAAAGCACGTGCAGCAATTTGAAAGCATGGAAGACGATTATTTGCGCGAGCGCGCCAGTGATTTCCGCGATCTGGGTCGAAGGGTGCTTGCCGAACTGCAACGCTCGCAACGGGAAGAAATTGCTTACCCCAAACGCACCATTTTGGTGGGGGATGAAGTGACCGCGTCTGCCCTTGCTGAAGTGCCTGAGGGGCAGTTAGTCGCGGTAGTATCTGGAAAGGGGGCAAACAATTCGCATGTGGCTATCCTTGCCCGTGCTTTGGGCGTGCCCACGGTGATGGGAGTACGCGGTTTAAAGATGGATCAAATTTCCCGCCGCGCGCTGATTGTCGATGGGTATTTTGGCCATGTGTATGTGTCGCCTTCACGATCTGTGCTTTCTGAATTTAAAAAATTGGCGCAGGAAGAGCAGGAATTAAACCAAAGCCTGGTAAGCTTACGGGATAAACCTGCGGAAACGGTGGATAACTACCGGGTGTCGCTGCAAGTCAACACGGGGCTTGCGATGGATGCAGGCTTGTCGATGAGCGTAGGTGCTGAAGGGGTTGGCTTGTACCGCTCCGAAGTGCCTTTTATGAGCCGAGACCGCTTTCCTTCTGAAGACGAGCAACACATTATTTATCGCCAAATCCTGAAAGCCTTTGCACCAAGGCTTGTGACTATGCGTACCCTGGATATTGGCGGGGATAAAATCCTGCCCTATTTTCCGGTCATCGAAGAAAATCCCTATTTGGGCTGGCGCGGTATTCGGGTAACCCTTGATCACCCCGATGTTTTTTTAATCCAGGTAAGGGCCATGATGCGGGCTAGCGAGGAGTTAGGCAATTTACGCATCATGTTGCCCATGGTCACCAATATCAGTGAAGTGGAAGAGGCTATTTTTCTAGTCGAGCAAGCCTTTGATGAATTGCTTGAAGAGGGCTTTCTTATCGAAAAGCCCAAACTGGGTGTGATGATTGAAGTGCCAGCCGCCGTTTATCTGGCACGCGAATTGGCCAAAAGAGTGGATTTTCTTTCGGTTGGCAGCAACGATTTAACCCAATACTTGCTCGCGGTGGACAGAAACAATGCCAGGGTAGCCGGTTTATACGATTCCTTGCATCCTGCTATGCTGCGCACCCTCATGAAGGTCGTGGAAGGTGGGCATGCTGCGGGGGTGGAAGTGAGCATTTGCGGGGAGATGGCCAGTGATCCGCTTGCCGTTATCTTATTGTTGGCGATGGGTTTTGATACCTTAAGTATGAACTCCACCAGTTTACCGCGCATTAAATGGGTTATTCGCAATATCTCCCTTGCCCAGGCGCGCAAAACGCTTGCCGAAGTGCTGGAGCTTGAACATCCGGCTGAAATTCGCTTGCACTTACAAAAAGCACTGGAAGAAGAAGGCTTGGGCGGGCTCTTCCGTGGTGGAAAATCGTAAAAACTGAGAGGATTTATTCCAAATGAAGACAAAGGTACCGACATGCTAACTTACCCGCAAATTGATCCCATTGCCTTTTCCTTAGGCCCGCTTAAAGTGCACTGGTATGGTCTGATGTATCTATTAAGCTTTGCTTCGGCCTGGGGTTTAGCACTTTTTAGGAATAAACGGTACCAGTTAGGCTGGAGTGCCGAGCAAATCAGCGATTTAATTTTTTATTGTGCGCTAGGCGTTATCATCGGCGGCCGATTAGGGTATATGCTGTTTTACAATGCCCATGAATTGTTCACAAATCCCCTTAGCCTGTTTAAACTGTGGGAAGGGGGCATGTCTTTTCACGGCGGATTGCTTGGAGTCGCGTTTGCCGTTTGGATTTTAGCCCGACGATTTCACAAGCCTTTTGTAAGCATTGCTGATTTTCTAAGTCCTCTGGTGCCTTTAGGGCTTGCTGCAGGGCGCCTCGGTAATTTCATCAATGGGGAGTTGTGGGGGCGGGTCACGGATGCGCCATGGGCTATGGTTTTTCCTTATTCGGACGGTCAACCGCGCCATCCTTCGCAACTGTACGAACTGGGTTTGGAAGGCATCAGTTTATTTCTTTTTATCTGGTGGTATGCATCAAAACCAAGGTCGCCTGGTCGCATATCGGCCGTTTTTCTTATCGGCTATGCCCTGTGTCGTTTAATTGCGGAGTGTTTCCGGGAGCCGGATGCGCAACTGGGTTTTATTGCATTTAATTGGCTCACTATGGGACAATTGCTGTCTCTCCCGATGTTGGTTATTGGATTGTGGTGGTATATGAGGTGTAAGCAGCGATGAAAACGTATTTGGCGCTTTTAGAACATATTTTAAACGAAGGGGTTGAAAAAACCGATCGAACCGGAACCGGCACGCTTTCCGTTTTTGGTTATCAAATGCGCTTTCATTTAGAAGAAGGGTTTCCGCTTGTTACCACCAAAAAACTGCATACCCGCAGTATTATCCATGAGTTGCTGTGGTTTTTACGTGGCGATACCAATATTGCCTATTTGAACGCAGAGGGCGTTTCCATTTGGGATGAATGGGCTGATGAAAAAGGCGATTTAGGGCCGGTGTATGGCCGCCAGTGGCGCTCCTGGCCTGCCTATGATGGCCAATCCATCGATCAGCTCACAGACATTGTTCAGCAAATCAAAACCAATCCTGATTCGCGCCGTTTACTGGTCAGTGCCTGGAATGTGGGAGAGCTGGATCAAATGGCGTTAATGCCTTGTCACGCGCTTTTCCAATTTTATGTGGCTAACAATAAACTGTCTTGCCAATTGTATCAGCGTTCGGCCGATGTCTTTTTAGGTGTTCCTTTTAATATTGCCTCCTATGCCTTGTTGACCCATTTGGTTGCTGAACAATGTAATTTAGGCGTGGGTGATTTTATTTGGACCGGAGGGGATTGCCATTTGTATTCTAATCACCTGTTACAGGCCAAAGAGCAATTAGCCCGCACACTGTTTTCTTTGCCAACCCTTGAAATCAAACAAAAAGCCGCCTCGCTTTTTGATTACCGGTTTGAGGATTTTGCCTTTCACAATTACCAGTCGCATCCTGCGATAAAGGCACCGATTGCAGTGTAAAAAAGAGAAGGATAAATGGAATTTACCAAAGCCGCACTGACGCGGCGCCACCTGTTGTTACTCCTGGCAATCTGCCTCGCTTATTTTGCGCTGGAGTTTGTTTACAACGCGTATGCCATGCTTTCAGTGGATGATTTTTGGCTTGCCTACCACAATTACGAATACAAAGAGCGGCTTCCTTATCGGGATTTTTCACCCTATAAAACCGTATTAGGCTATTATATTTTTCTGCTGCCTTTTGTGCTCTTTAAAGGGTATTTAAGCCCCCTGGTGTATGCCAAGTGTTGGATAGCACTACTCAATACGTTTTTTTTAGCAGGTACTTCACTTTGGCTTAAAAGACTATTCCATGCCAAAGCGGTATTTCTTACTCTTTTTTTACTTATTCCAACACAAGCCTTTCTTTGTTATTCCTGCGAAATTCGTGTCGATTTATTAGCCTGGTGGCTCTGTTTACTTAGTGTACTGTGCATTTTGGAAAACCGGTATGTTGGGGCTGGATTATGCCTTGGCGTGGGGTTTTTGATTTGTCAAAAAGTGTTTTATTATTTTTTGGCGACCAATGCGGGTTTGCTGGGAATGGTTTTGTTTAGTGGGCACCAAGGTAAAAATATAAAGGAAATAGTCAGGTTTAATGCAACGGCGGCATGCATTTTGTTGCTGTATATTTTCTTTTGGGCTTACTTTAGCAGCTTGAAAACGGTTCTGCACAGTGTATTTTACGAGGCCTATTTTCTTGCTTCCATAGATTGGTATTGGCAGGTCAGGGCGTTGTATTGGAATAGTATTATTAATAACAATCCTGCGATTAGTTTATTGTGGCCTTTTGCTTTTTTTGGTCTATTTATTGTGCCTGTTAAAAAACGGGCGTTTATGATTGGCTACGCGCTGGTCATTGTTTTTTTTATAATGACTTGCAAGCAGCCCTTTGTGTATTTTTTGCTCGGTGCATTGCCTGCTTTGGTCATCACCTATTGTGCCTTTTTTTCAGGGCTTTTGAGTCCTTTGCATTTAACCGCCAAGGATAAACAATGGATTCGCTTTTTTTCCTTGCTCTACCTTTTTTATTTATTAGGACTTTCTTACGGGTTTGGGCTTTTACCCCTATACTTTGTTGCAGCCCTGATACCGATGCTCTTGTGCGCAAGCTTCACCTTGCCCTCGAATGCAAGCCTTAAACGCTATTTTAACCGCGCGGTGCTGTTTGTGTTGCTGTTGATTGGCCTTGTCTTTCCGGTGATGCGTTTTATCGCTTTTCTGCCACAGATGAATGGACAGTATCAAAAAGCAACGCTCTCGCTTATGAATCACTTGTTAGCGTCTGAGGACAGTTATATTGCCGGGGTGCCGCTGCTTCACCATATCAAACAACCAATTCCTGGTTTAGTGCACCTCGTGGGGCCTTCCATTGATTATTTAAACCACCCCTCCAAAACACTCTACACCATTATGAAACAGGACGCCTTATACTTTAATCCTGCAACGACAGATGAAATTATTCATTCTATTCAACAAACGCCGGTCAAATTGTACGTGGACAACGGCCGTTTTCACCTGTTACCTGCCGTAATACAGCGTTATTTAGCCAGTGAATTTACGCATTTTTGGGGAAGTATCTTTCTTTATGCGCCCCGCATTGCAGCAGGCAAGCAGAGAGTAGGCATCAAAATCGCAGGGAACTACCAGGTAAAAGCAAAAAAAGAGGCGGTAATTGCCATTAATGGTCAAAAAATCGCACCCAACGCATTCCTCAACCTAAAAGCCCAACCCATCGATTCGGACGCCAATAGCCCCTACCGCTTAAAACTGAAGCCCTCCAATGTTGATCCCTTACTTGATAAAGCAATGCAAAAAAACCGGTGGGAACGCGTCACCTGGTAGGTCTTTGCTTTCTATATTAAAGGAAAACCTTGGTTACGCTGCGCTGCACCAAGGCTACTCGGGGTTGGATGCCTAGTGCGTTGCAAACCTTGAGGTTGGATGCCTTGTGCGTAGCCTTGGTGCAGCGCAGCGTAACCAAGGTTTTCTCTAGCGCAATTCAGCATGCAAATCCCACGGCAAAAGAGGATCAGGACGTTGCTTTTGCTTTCAAAACCAGAAAATCAAGGATTTTTATCATGCGCTCTTCACTTTGCGCCATGCGCAAATCGGTTTTATATTGCTGGTTTACAATAACCGCCGGAACACCGCTAATCTGGTATTGGGCCATCAATTCCGTCCCTTTTTTAATGTGCATGTCTACGGTTGTGGAGTGTTCAAAGGCGCTTTTAGCCGTTGCTTCCTCAACACCCTGTGCTGTAAAGAAGCTAATCATCGCCTCATTGGAGGTCAGTGGATTTTTTTTCTCCTGCACTTCCTTAAAGAGCAGTGTATTAACGTTTGGGCTTAAGCCAAGTAATTCGGCGGTATAAAACGCTTTGGCATAGAATTGCCAATCCTTGTTAAACACGACCGGCACGCGTGAAAATTCAATGGCATTGCCTTGTTGTTTTACCCAGTTTGTTAATGTTGCGTCAATGCGATAACACCAGGGGCAGCCGTAGCTGAAAAACTCCATGACAGGTACTTTTTTGTCCTGTTTTTGTTCAGTGGGTTGTGCGCTGAGTTGCTCGTAATCTTTCCCGGCGACAAAGGGTTCTGCAAAGGACATACAAGGTACAAGCAATAGCAGGATTATCCATCGTTTCATCTGTTTTCTCTCTCTAAAATTAATGCAGGCTTTGAATATAAAGGGCGACCGCCTCCATGTCGTCCTGACTCATTCCGGCACTGATAGTTTGCATAATTGCGTTTAAATCATTGCGACGCTTTTTTTCTTTGAACGCCTGCAATTGCGACAGGGTATAGGCTGCCCGCTGCCCGGTAAGCACGGGGAACCCTGCCTCTGCATTTCCGTAGCCCTTTGGCCCGTGGCAAACAATGCAGGCCATGATGCGTTTCTTATAATCCCCCCCACGATACAATAATTCGCCTCTTTTTGAAAATTTTTCTGTAACACTTGCCTGGGGTAACGGTTTTTGGGAATAAAAGTCAGCCAGCTCGCTTAAATCCTGGGCGCTTAATGGGCTTAGCACCGCGGTTTTAAGTGCCGTTGTTCTTGTTGTGCCCCGTTTAAAATCCTGCAACTGTTTTAGCAGATAGGCTAGCTGTTGGCCGGCAAGGTGAGGAACCAACGGGTTTTTACTTAGCCCTTGCTCGCCATGGCATGCAGCGCATAGTGCCTTTGTTTTCAGGACATTGGAATAGGACAGGATGCTTTGACCAAGTAACAGCAGGGCAAGCAGAATTTTTTTCATTCTTTTTCCAGGGATTTGTCGGGTTTAATGGTACACTGTTTCGTTTGATACCAACATGATAATTAAAAAATGTTAAAAAATCCCTATACCCAGGCAGTTTTTTTAAAAAGTGCTGCCCGTGTCGACCAACTTCCTGAAGACACTGGCTTTGAAGTAGCCTTTGCAGGGCGTTCTAATGCTGGAAAATCCAGCGCCTTAAACTGTTTAACAGGAATCAAACAGCTTGCTCGCACCAGTAAAACACCGGGACGAACCCAGCTTATTAATTTATTTACGCTGGATGACAGCCGCCGGTTGGTCGATTTGCCAGGCTATGGCTATGCCAAAGTCGCGCAACAAGTAAAACAGGAGTGGCAGAAAAATTTAGCGCATTATTTAGAAGTGCGCCATTGTTTACGCGGGCTTATCTTATTGATGGACTGTCGGCACCCCTTGAAAGAATTGGATCAAATGATGGTTGACTGGTGCTTGCAGCGCGAATTGCCAGTGCATATTTTATTGACCAAATCCGATAAATTAAGCCGCGGTGAAGTTAAAAATGCTGTCATCAAGGTGCGAAAATTTTATTCCTTACTGGAAGGTTTAATCACCGTACAACACTTCTCTTCTTTAAAAAAAGAAGGCGTGGACGATTTAATTCTTAAATTAAATGAATGGTATGCTTTTGAATAATAGCCTGGTAACCCCCCATCAGGATGCCCCAAACAGGGCTTTTGGGTGAGCGTGGTGAATGGTTATAAATTAAACCTGAAGAGAAGGCGCTTACCCTCACTGCCATTAAGTTAAGGATTTTGAACTTCCGTCATCCTTCGCTGCGCTCTGGATGACGGGCTTAACTTAATGGCAGTGGCACTTACCCTCTCTTCAAAACAAGGGACTAATTACTGCTCGGCCCTTTGGTTCTCCAATCGTTCTTTTTCTCTTTGCGCTTTTCATCAACCTGCTTTCTTTTCTCGCCGAACAAATGGGTAAAAGGATTTTGACCGTATCCGGAAGTTAAATGACCGGCCGGTTTTGTGATAACTAATACCACTTTGGGTGAGGGCGACTTCCCATAATTATTGATTTGGTATTTGAGGTAGGGTGCCAGTAGTGCAGGGTTGTTTTTAAAATGAAACGTTATCTCTCCACAAACTTCCTGAGTGGTTTTCTTACCACCTCTTTCTTTAAGCATGTCATGAATAATGGATTGCAGATCAATAATCTCTTTCGTTTTGCTATTTTCCAAACAATCTCTACCGTCTTTTTGGATAAAAACCAAATGCTCGGGAACTTTGATATATAACATGATAATGCCTCGCTTAAAATAAATTGAGTATAGAAAATACAAGACATTTTGTCAAAATCAAAGGCATGTCGATTGTTTTTTACCAACAGGATTGCAGGAATTAGCGTTGGACTGTATAAGGAAATTATTTTTATAATGCATCTAAAAAACCACAGTGAGCGGATTATGCCTGATGATGAGTTAATTGAAATTCCAAACCCCAATGCCCTTCATGAAGCAGCATGGGTGAACGATTTGTCTAAGGTAATCCAATTGCTGGAAAAAGGAGCCGATTGCAATCAACCGCATACCATCCACAATACATTCCCTATTGATTGGGCGGCACAAGGCGGCGGGCTTGACGTGTTGCATTATTTTTTTTCTAAAAAAGAACGCGCTGTGAAGACAGAAAACCTTGTGAAATGCGCAGTATGGGGGGGGAACGTAAAGATTATTGAATACCTGTATCAATCCCACAAAGATCTGATGAGCGCTTACCATTTTACGGCGCGTGTATGGGCAATCTGTATCGGAGATACCGCGCTGTTTCTACAACAGAAGGCACACCATATGCGTCCAATGGAACTCAGCCGATTAATGGCGGTTGCATTACGGTTTGACACAGAGAAAATGTTACCTTTCTTAATAGAAAACGAGGTGTTTAATCTCAATTCAATTGTGGAAGACAATAAAACAATTGCCTGGTATCTTGGTTTGCACCATCGCTGGGAACTGTTAAGTAAACTCGCAAACCAGGCCGCCTATCCCCTGGAACTGAATACATGCCCCTTAAATGATTCTGATCCAAACAAAGGACTAACTCTGGCTTACCTCATGGCGCTGAATAAACAGCCGGAGTTGTTAAACAAAAATGCTTCTCAGGTGAATTTCAATGCAGGCCCCTTGTCTGACAAGCATGGTGATTTGGGGCTGACAGTAGCTTATGCCATGGTTATCCACGAATATTATGATCAATTAACGGAATGCAGCAAAAAAAAACCGGTTAATGTGAACCTCAATGTGCGTTGTTTAGCAAAAAACACAATGCCACTGGCTCTCTACCTCGGTATTAAATTAAAATGGGATTTATTAAGCGCGTTAACAACCGACAATCTCTATCCAGTAAACTTGAATTACCGTGTGTTGCAGCCTGGAAGATACCGCGGACTTACACTGCCCTATCTCTTGTTTATTAATAATCAGCGGGATTTATATATCCAGTTAAAAAAACAAAATCCAGAACCAATTAACCCCAACTTGATGATTGAAGCGGAGTCGTCAAGTAAGGGCACGACCTTTGCCTGGCTTTTGGCAGAAAAAAAAGAATCCGAGTTACTTGAGGAAATCATAGCAGAATATCCTGAAGAGACTGATTTTACTGTCAGTCCTAAAATTGCGCCAGGCAAAACCCTGCGGTTTCTCTGGGTAACCTACCTGAACGCAACAGAGATTCATCGTTTAGTGCTTTCCAACCCCACGATAGAGGCCTTTTCCTCGGCTGTAAAAGAGTCCCAGGACTTGATAAACAGGCAAGATATTAAAGGAAAAACGGCGCTTCACTACGCAGTGAATCGATTTACCCGGGAGAAAAATCAAAAGGGTAAAAACCACATTGCGGCAATGATACAAGTACTCATTGCCCATGGTGCCAGCCGGACTATTGCAGATGAGCGTAATTTGACTGTTCTTGGTGAAACCAAAAGGTGTAAGGAACTGGCTCAACAATTTAAAACCGATTTGGAAATAGAAATGGATAAAGTCCTGATGGATTCCGAGTCGCTTGCCCTCATTAACCATATCATTCACCATCCCTCTCAATATAAAGGACGGATTGTAATTGATAATAAATCCTCTCTTTTGTTAAAAGAATTAACGCGTTGCCTTGAATGCATTGTCAACCAGTACGAGGAGAACGCGCCGCTTTATCAGGAAAAATATACCCTTAAAGCGAAGAAATTGCTGACGAAATGCCATGACAAAAGGTATCAGGATGGGAAAGAACCCACGGTGGGGTTAAATCCAGCCGCAGTGCAAAGCCTTATCCTGTTATTTTATGGCTTAACCAAAATACAAAGGGCAATTACCACAAACCTGTTTGATTTTAGCCGGGCAATAGACACTCCAATCAAGGTGCAATACCTTTCTGAAACGCAAAGGAAAGAAATCCCTGCGCAAAGAAAAATTACGGATTTTTTTGAAAAAAGGAAAAAACGCACGGCCCATCAAATGGAAAATTGGGATGAAATAGCACAGGGTGATGAAAAAAAACGATGTTATTAGGGGCTTACTCTCCCCATCGCGTAGCCAGGGTATTCTCAATGTCCAGTAAGTCCAAAACCCTGCCCACTGTATGGTTGACCAGATCATCAATGGTTTGAGGATTATTGTAAAAGGCAGGTACTGGAGGTGCAATAATTGCCCCCATTTCGGTAACGGTTGCCATGTTTCGGATGTGGTTTAGTTGAAAGGGCGATTCACGCACCATTAAAATTAATTTGCGCCGCTCTTTTAACACGACATCCGCAGCACGTGTAAGTAAGGAGCTGGAGTTGCCGGTTGCGATATTGGATAAAGTTCGCATGGAGCAGGGGGCAATGATCATCCCTATTGTTTTGTAAGAGCCACTTGAAAGGGAGGCTGCAATGTCGTTCACGTGGTATTGCTTATCGGCTAAAGCAAACAATTCCGTGGCGGAAAGTTGGCTCTCAATAGCACGGGTGTGTTGTGCGGCTTTGGACACAATTAAGTGCGTTTCCAGACGGGTGTTTTTTAAATATTCAAGCAGGCGAATACCATAAATGATGCCTGAGGCACCACTAATGCCAATAATAATCCGCGCTTTTTTAGGGCTTTCCACCGTCGTTGTCCTCATAAACCACGCCTTGACCAATCAAGTCATAGACTGCCTGGGGGTTCGCAAGCGTGGATAAATCGCCAAGATCAGAAATTGCAATGGATTTATTCTCTGCAATCTGCCTTAAAATGCGACGCATTATCTTGCTTGAGCGTGTTTTGGGTAAATCATTGACCCATTGTATAACATCTGGCTTGGCAATAGCACCTATTGTGTGTTTTATTTGGTTAATAAGTGCCTCGCGCAAGGCATCACTCGGCATGATGTCTTTTTTCAAAATAACGTAAGCATGAATACCCTGGCCTTTCAGCGCATGGGGAATTCCGACTACGGCTGCTTCCGCAACCAGCGGATGCGCTACCAGCGCGCTCTCAATTTCTGCGGTCCCTAAACGGTGCCCTGACACATTTAATACATCGTCTAACCGACCGGTTATCCAATAATCACCGTCTTCATCGCGCCTTGCCCCGTCTCCTGTGATGTAATATCCCTTGGAAAAATAGGTCTTACAAAAGCGTGCATGATCTCCTGCAATGGTTCTTGCCATTGAGGGCCAGGGCGCTTTTATTGCCAATGCGCCAACACCTGCTCCGCTGATTTCTTTTCCGTCCTCATCCAGCAGTACAGGTAAAATGCCCGGCAAGGGTTTGCTGGCAGCGCCAGGTTTTGCAGCGGTCAAATCGCCTTGCGGGCAAATCATAATGGCGCCGGTTTCAGTTTGCCACCAGGTGTCGATAACAGGACAGCGGTTTAAGCCCACTTTTTGTTGATACCAATGCCACACCTCAGGATTAATCGGCTCGCCGACCGTTCCTAGCAAACGCAGCGACTGGCGGGATGTCGAGGCTAAAAACTCCTCTCCTTCCCGTTTTAACGCGCGGATTGCCGTGGGGGCGGTATAAAACACATTGACCTGGTGTTTATCAATAATTTGCCAATACCGTGCCGCAGTCGGCCAGGTAGGAATGCCAGCAAAGACCAAGGTAGTGATGCCATTGCATAAAGGGCCGTAAGTCAGATAGCTGTGTCCTGTTATCCAGCCTACATCGGCAGTACACCAAAAGACTTCCTTTTCTTTGCATTGAAAAAGGGTATCGTGACTGAAGGCTACCTGCACTAAATACCCGCCTGTCGTATGAACCACCCCTTTGGGAACGCCTGTGCTTCCGGAAGTGTAGAGAATAAAAAGCGGATCTTCTGCATCCATGGGCACAGCTGGGCACTCGAGGCTCATTTCTTTACTTAATTCATGCCACCAATAATTCGTTTTTTTATCAAAAGGAGTGGATTCACCGCTGTGTTTAACCACTAACACAGGCAACGTTAATCCTTCAAGCGCTTCATCGGCCTGGCTTTTTAAAGGCAGCAATTTGCCGCCGCGCGAATTGCTGTCGGCTGTAATCAGGAGTTTCGCTTCCGAGGCCAACAGGCGTTGGCGCAGGGCGTTGGCAGAAAAGCCTGCGAAGATTACCGTATGCACCGCGCCAATACGCGCACAGGCAAGCATGGCAATTAAGGCTTCCGGAATCATGGGAAGGTAAATGGCAACCGTATCGCCTTTTTTGACCCTCAATGCGATTAAGGCATTTGCCATGCGGCAAACTTGCTGATGCAAGTCCTGAAAAGTGAGTGTTTGATGCGCGCTTTCCTCATCGCCTTCCCAAATAATGGCGGGATGATTGGCTTTGGCAGGTAGATGCCTGTCAATGCAATTGGTGCTGACATTCAATTGGCCGCCCTTAAACCATTGAATATCCCCCTTGGCAAAATCGCCCTCAAAAACCGTTTGCCAAGGCTTATCCCACTGGACGTATTGCAAGGCTTTTTTGGCCCAAAATTGTTCGTAATTCATAGTGCGATTGCTTGTTTTTCAATGGCTTTGATAATGGCTGAAAAATCGAGCTGGCCAAAACCCTGCGCATTAAATTGTTGATACAGTTCAGTGGCCGCCGCACCAAGCGGTGTGGTAATGCCTGCCTCTTTCGCAGCCTGTTGACTGGTTTTTAAATCTTTAAGCATCATAGCCGCTGCAAAACCCGGCTCGTAATGGTGACTGGCAGGAACCCCGGGCAAGATATCGGGAGCAGGGCAATAATGGCTCATCGTCCAACACTGTCCGGAGGCGTTATTCACCACTTCAAATAAACGATGCGAAGACAAGCCTAAATGCCTGGCCAAAACAAAAGCTTCCGAAACGGCAATCATGGAAATGCCCAAAATCAGGTTATTGCAAATTTTGGCCGCCTGACCACTTCCTGAAGCGCCGGTGGGAATGATTTTTTTGCCCATGGCGTTAAGGATAGGGATTGCGCGTTGCACCTCTTTTTCCTCCCCTCCTGCCAAAAAAGTAAGGGTTGCGTCTCTGGCACCGGCCATTCCGCCTGAAACAGGGGCATCGATAGTGCACAGACCACGCTTTTTGGCCTGCTCGTGGAGCATTTTGGTCGTTTCTACGTCAATGGAGGAGCAATCAATGAATAAACTGGTTTTGGAAGCCTTAGCGAATAGCCCCTCTTCGCCCAAATACACTTCAGAAACCTGTTGGCCTGTTTGCAACACAGTAATGAAAAAATCCGAAGCGGCAATGGAGGAAAGGCTCTGCGCACTGATTCCTCCGGCTTTGGAGAACGCCGCAAGTGCATCCTTGTTCAGGTCAAACCCGGTCACCTGATGATTCGCTTTGATTAAATTGAGCGCCATAGCAAAACCCATGTGCCCAAGACCAACAAATCCTATGTTTGCCATGTTGACTCTCCTGACTAGTTAATGGGCATGACAAAGCTGCTGCCTGAAACCTTGGTGCTGGGCCATTTGCTGGTGATTGTTTTTCTCCGGGTATAAAAGGCAATGCTTTCCTGGCCATGCATGTTGGTGTCGCCAAAGGAAGAGTTTTTCCACCCCCCAAAAGGATGGCTTACAATAGGCACCGGAATAGGGACATTGACTCCAATCATCCCCACCTGTACCCGGTTGCTGTATTCCCTTGCGCTATGCCCGTCCCGCGTGAAAATTGCCGTGCCGTTTCCGAAGGGATTGCGATTTACCAAAGCCAGCGCCTCCTCGAAGTTTGCGGCTCGCACCACTACAAGCACCGGGCCAAAAATTTCATTTTGATAGATAGACATCGATTCCGTCACGTTATCAAAAAGTGAGGGGCCAATAAAAAAGCCCTCAGGGTGTTGGGGGTGCTTAAATGCGCGACCATCCACCACCAATTGCGCACCTTCAGTGACTCCCTTATCAATCGCTGCCAAAACACGCGCCCGATGGGCTTTACTTATTAAAGGCCCCATGTCGCAGCCGGCCACATCCCCTGCATCGACGGCCATTTTTTGAATGAGCGGGATTATGCGTTCTAACAAGGCCTCTGCCGTTTGTTCGCCCACGGCAACCACGACAGAAATAGCCATGCAACGCTCTCCGGCCGAGCCAAAGGCTGCTCCCACCAGTGCTTGGGCTGTTTGCTCCATGTCCGCATCCGGCAGAATAACCGCGTGATTTTTTGCCCCGCCAAAGGTATGTGCACGCTTTCCATTCTGTGTGGCACTCGTATAAATGGCCTTGGCCACTGGAGTGGATGCAACGGCCGTAAACGCTGCAATATCAGGGTGCGCCAATAAATGGTCGACGGTTTCTTTATTGCCTTGCAGGCAATTGGCAACGCCTGGCGGAAGCCCTGCTTCACTGAGTAACTCCAGCAAACGAACAGGGGCTGAGGGGTCTTGCTCGGAAGGTTTTAAAATAAAGGTGTTCCCGCAGGCAATAGCAGGAATCATCATCCAGACCGGCACCATCACAGGAAAATTAAACGGGGAAACGCCCGCGCAAACCCCTAAAGGCTGGCGGATAGTATAGCAATCCATGTGAGTAGTGACTTCAGAAGAAAAACCGCCTTGCAATTGACTAATCAATCCACAATGAAATTCAACGACTTCGATTGCTCTTGCGATAGAGCCTTTCGCATCCTCAAGCGTTTTGCCATGTTCGCGGGTAACGATGCGCGCTAAATCAAGTTGGTATTTTTCTAAAAGGTGCCGGAATTTGAATAAAATCCTTGCCCGTTTTATTGGGGGCGTTTCTGCCCAGGCAGGAAAGGCGGCACGTGCTGCAGCAACGGCTTCGTTACAAAGCGTCTCGTTGGCAAAATGCACTTCCCCAATCGCTTGGCCGGATGCAGGATTAAAAAGGGTGTGGGACTGTGAACCGTTTGTTTCAAGTGCTTTCCCATTAATGTAATGGGGAACTTGATAAACCATATCCAAAACTCCTGTAAAAGATTTTTCTTAAAGTCTAATCAAAAAAAGCGGCGATGGTGACCTGGTATTGGGTTTTGTCTTCGCCGATTTGAGAGCCTTGCGTTTCGATGACCTCAAAACGGGTGTGTTCACCTACTTCCTGCAATGCATTTTTCAATGCCTCGGTAATGCCTAAATCAGAAAATCCGGTATATTCTTTTTTAGTGACGGTTGTTGTCATTCTGCTACCTTCCATAGAAATCGAGAAAGGGTAGTGTAGCATAAAGCCTGCTTTTACCGGAATGGGATCAATCAATCAGTAACTGTTCCAGTCCATAATAGAGTGTTTGCAGTGTTTGTACGCGCTGGCAGGCAAAAACGATGCCGGGCATAAACGACACGCGATCAATGCTGTTATGGGTGAGGGTGAGTGTTTCACCGGGTGCGCCAAAAATCACGTCCTGACGGGCAACTACCCCTGGCAAACGCAAGGAATGAATGGGCACCTCGTGGTGTGAGCCACCCCGGGCGCCAGGCAGAATTTCTTGCAATGGCAAGGTGTTTTTTTCAAGTGTTCTTGCTCTGGCAATCAGTTCTGCGGTTTTCATCGCAGTGCCTGAGGGTGCATCCAATTTTTGCTGGTGATGGATTTCCACAATTTCCACTTCGGGCAAAAAGCGCGCCGCAAGGGCTGCAAAACGCATCATCAACACGGCCCCGATTGAAAAATTGGGCGCAATAATGCCCCCCAGTTTTTTTTCCTTGCAAAGCGCTGTCAGGGTGGCAATTTGCGCATCCACCAGACCGCTGGTGCCAATGACAGGATGGGCATTGTGATTAATAATGGTAAGGCTGTTTTCATAGACGCAATCGGCGCGGGTTAAGTCAATGACAATTTTTGCCCGGGTGTCATCAATGGCTTTTGCAAGGTTATCTTGCGGTGTGAGTGCTGCCACGAGAGAAAATTCGGGATGTTTTTCAATTGTCTCGCAGGCCAGTGCGCCCATCTTGCCTTTTGCCCCATTCACGATTACAGAAATTGCCATTACTTCTCCAGGGATTCTTTTTTCTTGTTTGCTTTTTCAATTTTCGCATTGCGTTTTTTTTCAGCGCGTTCTTTTTGCGTTTCACGCATGCTGCGCCAGGCCCACATGCTGGCAGGGATCCAGCCAATAATAGAGGCTTGCATGACCAAAGCAAGCAGGGCGCCGCCCGGGTTGTCTTTGAATAAAAGAACCAGCCAGGGGAAAAAGAGTGCTGCGAAAAAGGTTAACAGGTTTCTTATCATGGATTTAGCCCCTCAATGTGACCTCTATAAAGTATACACGGTTGTTATACCAAGTCTATTCGACAATGCTTCGGGAGGTAAAAAGGGGCTTGCAAATTAAAATTGAATCCTGTACATTGTATGCGCATTTTATGAACGGAAATTTATTTCCAAAAATAGCAAAATACAATCCCGCACCGGTTCCAAATCAAGCATTTAGGCGGCTTTGTCTTTGCTATAAAATTAAGCTTATCGAATAAGGGTAATAGCAGCATGAGAAGACAAGAGCTTCATCCGCGAACGGCAGTAGTCAACAAGACCCAAAAAAACAAATCCAAAAAAGCCCGTAATGATGCTTTGCTGTGGCTCGCTGCCACTTTTCCGCAAGCGTTTGACAATACGCTGCGTATTCGTCCTCTTAAAATAGGAATAATGGACGATATTTTAGTTTATGCCAAACAGGCCGAGGAAGCGCTCATTTCAAAAAGCAAATTGCGTGAAGCGGTTGTCATTTTTACGCGTCGAATTGATTATTTAACCTGCCTTAAAGCACGTGAAATGCGGGTGGATCTGGAAGGCTTACCTGTTGCGCAAGTCACAGAAGAAGAGGCGGAGCGGGCTTCCGGAAAAATTAAAAAGCGGGTTGAAAAAAGCGCCCGTAATGCCCGAAAAAATTTGGCTGGCAAAGCACCAAGCCATCACTATACACGGCCTGTGACCCAACCAGGGTATCAATCCACTCAAGAGTTTATCCCCCACTATCCTGAACGGGCACCTGCATTCAGCGCCCAAAGTGCAGCCGCGCTGCAAACTCCACGCACAGCGCCCATTGTTAAACATAAAGCCTCACGCGCCTTTGATCCGGATGCCGTGGCACGCTTAAAAGAAAAACTGGGACTCTCCCGAAAAACGGAAGCAGAAAAAGAGACGGTGGAGAGTTAATCTTGGCGGCTTAACTTAATGGCAGTGAGGGCTGAGAGATCCCCTCATAATATTTCCTCACTCCAACCCATTAAATTTATTGAATACTGAAATTCATGAATTGAAAGAGTGATGTCTTGCCAAGAAGGGGTGGTTACTCGACCCCCTGGACTTCAAACCCCTACATGGCCTTAAGGAGATATGACTTGCTTTTGCCACTGACTATTTTCTTGTAAAACATATTGAGAAACATCAGAAAGCTCATCGGTACGATATTGGTAAAAAGTAAATTTCGTGGGAATGATGCGATAACCACAATACAGTGGGGTATAAGGTAATTCTTGATCGCTATATTCTTGTTCAATAACTGATTTTTTGTCTTCCAGCATCTGTTTGGAGTCGATTGGTTGGCTTGAGGTAGGTGCATAGGCAAGAAACCTAAGTTGAGCTATTCTTGGATAAGTAGACCAATATGCCTTATTTTCTCCTTCACTAAGAGCTTCAATGAGAGCTTCTAATATGACTTCTCTTTGCATTAATTCAAACCAGAATGCAAGGCTAACACGAGGATTTTCTGCGATTTCAGTTACTTTTCTTGTTCCTTTTTGTGTAAAAAATAAAATGCCTTGAGGAGTAATTTCCCTAATGGCGACCACTCGAGAGTGAGGTATTCCTTCTTTAGTCGCAGTAGATAATATTGCCTGTTGCGGGTTAGGGGCACCATTATCTTTTTCTTCTTTTATCCATTTTTCTAAGCGCTGTATAGGCATTAATTTATCCACTAAATTCATGATGCGCGCATTATAATCAATAGATTATATTATTCAAATCCGAAGTGGAGTAACAGAGCAAAAAGCCTTAAAAGAGCGAATAGAATGTTCTAGTTCTTAAGTCGGTTGGCCGTTCTACTCACCCTTTCCCCCTTACAGGGTTAGTATTTCTGAGCTTAATTTTTCACCATGATCATACACTGCTACTTTTGGTTTTTTAGCTTTGAATAAACGGTAATGGGTTGTTTGTTCTATAAGAGAAGCTTGTGCAGTAGCAGTCTTTTCGGTGATTGAGTTAATTTCTCTTTTATATTCATCAGAATGCTTATTTGCAGGTAAGGAGCGAATTTTTTCTTTAGTCATATTATAAGCACGACGAGAAGCTATGCCATATTTTGAAAGCTCTGTTGAATATGCCATATTTAGAGCAGGCAAGCTAATAATATAGCGTCTTTCATGAAATTCTACTGGAATTGCAGAGTGAAAAATAATTTCAGCTTCGTGTCGATAAAACGCATTTAATTTAATAAAACCCTCCTGACACATAATTTGTCTGTCAAAACCATTGGTTCGAACATAGTCTATATCAAATACATATACATCTAAGTACCCAATATTGGGATGCTTTGGCTTGCCGGTAAATCTTCGATAGTGGGGATCTTTGCGCAATTTTGATTTATTCCAATTGATGCGGGCACCGCTTGCATACATTGCACCTTTTATAAAACTCCAGCTAGCTGAAACTTCAGGATTATTTTTTGTATCAAACCCAAAATCTACTTTAATAGCGCCTTTATTGAATAAACGGTTATAACTATTAATGTAAACCTGCATATAACGGTAATAAAGACTATCAAACTCTATTTTATTTCTAGAGGCTGCTGGTGCTAACGTGCCAATTTTTTTTTCTTTATGATCGGGAGTGTTTTTTAATTTTTCGATAAACTTTAAAATATGATTATGGCGCTTCCTAATTTGTTTATCTGTTTCATCGACCTCATCGCCTGCTAGATATCCCGTATCGAAAAGCATCGACTGACTGTATGCAGGATGCATCTGCTCTTTAGTTTGTTTAATTTGTTCAATGGCCTCGGTCTTAAAATACGTTGGAGAAAAGTGTATTCCTCTTGCTGCTACCAGACAAAGGGTGCCGTTATCTTCCTGCTTTTGATTGTATTTTTTTAATTCGCTTTTACGCAATGCATTTATTTTTTTTTGTGTTGAATAAGATAGATTAAGCGTATCTATATCCTCTGCTTCACTACTCTCATCTTCCGTAGTATCAGCTTGATCAAAAATAAGCGCATTGAGGTCTTTTTTATAAGTTTCATCACGAGATATAGTAGAGCAAAATTCAAAAATACTAATTTCATTGTCGCCGGGACGATAATCCAAAAATTCTGTGATCTCATTTGCGTCATTTTTTTTCGCTAACCTATAATCCTTTTTCGATAGAAACACCTCATGCTGTAATAACATAATTAAATTAGCAAGGTCATTTTTGATAATAAAAATCTGGAGAAGAGTTTGTCCCTTATCATTAGTCTCTTCAAGATCTACTGCGCCTGCCTTCACAAAATCTTTCAAAGTCCATTTTTTAAGTTTCCTATATTTTTTGAGGTGCTCAAATAGACTTCTATTTTTTAATTCTTTTATGGACTTGAATAAAGGGATTTGTGAATGCCCTTTCTTAAGTTTATTTCTAATCACTTTTTTATCTTCGCTTTTGAGTATAAGCTTTAAAATGTTGCTCATGTTAAATTCCACGGTTACGGGTTATTAAAAAGAATAAAAAATAATATTTACCTACTTGATTTTATCACGGGCCAGTGCTTTTAGTAACGATTGATAAAAGGATCATAGCTGCTAGCAAATGATGAACATGGAACGGATACAGCGCTTACGAACGAGGATGGCGACACCCCTCTGGACTGTATTGAGAAAGAAAATACGCGTTTTAAATTTATTTTAGCTCAACCCATCTAAAAATAACGCAGTGATCGCTTCAGGCAATGGAGTCGACTGGTTTTTTCCGTAATCAACCCAGACAATTTTGCTCATGCCTTGTGTCATTAATTCTTCACCCTGATAAATGTCATGATCCATGAAAATACTGGACCGACCTGGATGATACAGCGTGCTTTTTAACGTGATGGTCGCCGGGTAAATTAGCGGTTTAATAAAAGTACAGGCAATATGCACGACCACGGGGCCTTGCTGTTGCTTGAGATCCAGGTTGATGGTTTCCAGCCATTCAATCCGGGCTTGCTGAAAATAATCAAAATACCGGCCATTATTGACATGCCCCAAGGCATCCATATCCCCCCATTCAATCGAAAAGGTTTTTTGGTGAATAGCTATTTTTTTATCTTTCATGAGCAATCCTTTGGTTAAGCCGTTACGATAAATCCATCGGGTCGACGTCCAGGCTCCAGCGCAGGTGATTGGTTAATTTGGAGGTGACTAACCAGAGCCTGTAATGGGTTAATGCGTCCTGTAGTACTTTTCGAGAGGGTGATTTAATCAATAATTGCATACGGTGCTGCTCGGCCTTTCGTGCTAAAGGGGCGGGAGCTGGGCCTAATACCTGCAAGTTACGTGCTGTGAGGTAGGTTTTGGTTTGATGCAAAAATTGCAATACCTTGCCTGGAATTTTATCCTGCGCACGAATCACCGCCAAATAATGATAAGGTGGCAGTTTGGCTTCTTCGCGCATGGCAAGCAAGGCTTTTGAAAAGGCATCATAGCCTTGTTGAATCAATAAATTTAGCAGTGGATGCTCTGGTAAATGCGTTTGAATGAGTACCTGCCCTTCAAATTGCGCCCTTCCCGCACGCCCTGCCACCTGAGTTAAAAGCTGACCCAGACGCTCCAGGGCGCGAAAATCAGGGTTATAAAACCCCGCATCTGCATCCAGTACCACAACGAGGGTTAAACGGGGGAAATGGTGTCCTTTAGCCAGCATTTGAGTGCCAACAATCAGTTGCGCATCGCCTTTGTTAATGCGCTCAAGCTTTGCATCCAGCGCATTTTTTCTTCTCACTTCGTCCCGGTCGATACGAAGGATTGCCGTATCCTGAAACTGGCTTTGTAAATACTCCTCAATCCGTTGCGTTCCTGAACCCAATGCCAGCAACTCGGTACTTTGGCAATGCGCACAACGTTGCGGAATGGGTTTTGTCACGCCGCAGTGATGACAGATCATACGTCCTGACTTGCGATGCATGGTCAAGTGGCTGTCGCAGGCCTGGCAATCGACAATAAACCCGCATTGATGACAGAGTAATACCGGCGCAAATCCGCGTCGATTGATAAAAACCAGCACCTGATTGCCCGCTTCAAGGTGGGTTGCTATGGCTTGCAAAGTGGCGGGAGCAAGACCCTCTTGCAAAGGCACACTGCGAATATCAACCAGTTGATAAAAAAGCGGCGTTTGCGACAGTGCTTTTTGCGTTAAACGTAGCAGTTGGTATTTCTGTTGCGTGCAATTATAAAGGCTTTCAAGGCTTGGGGTCGCGGAGCCCAAAACAATGGGAATGTTGGCAAGAAAGGCACGCATTAAAGCCGTATCGCGTGCAAAATAGCGCACACCTTCCATTTGCTTTAACGAGGCATCATGTTCCTCATCTATTACAATTAAACCCAAATGAGGCAGGGGAGAAAAAACGGCGGAACGCGTGCCGATGACTAATTTGACTAAATTATCACAAGCCAATTGCCAGGCAATCTGGCGCTCGCTTTCATTGAGGTTTGAATGCATAACCACCATGGGCTCGTTAAATCGTGCGGTAAAACGGGCTAGTAATTGCGGTGTTAAACCAATTTCGGGGACTAAAACCAGTACTTGACGGCCTTTGGCCAGTACTTTCTCAATGAGTTGCAAATACACTTCTGTTTTGCCACTGCCTGTGACGCCTTGCAACAAGAAACAGGCATAGCTATCTTGCGACTGGCTCATTGTGTTCAGCGCGCTTTGTTGTTCATCATTCAATGGCAGGGGGCGATCGTTTTCAGCATGGGGGGTGTGCCAAAGGATAACTTCTTGTGATTTGGCAATCACCCCTGCTGTTAAGAGGGCATTCCATTGCAACGGGTTAAAACCTTCTTTTTGCAATGCCGGCTTGCTCACCGGCGTAGTGTGCTGGCTTAAAAATTGAACCAGCGCCTGCTGCTTTTTGGCTTGGGCAGGAATGCGTTGTAATGCTTTGTCCTTTTCCAGAGTCAGCGTAAAAAAATCGCAGCGCGGTAGGCTGGTTTTTTCACCCAAACGGTATTTTTTAGGCAAGGCCAAAGCCAGTACTTCGGAAAGCGGTGCTTGATAGTAGCTGCTCACAAAGCGGCACAGTGTGAGTAACTCCTCACTGAGCAAGGCTTTTTCATCAATCAATGCGGTAATGGATTTAATCACAGAATCCGCAACAGAGCTAGTGTTTATCTTGCCTACAACCACTCCAAGGCGTGTTTTTTTACCAAAAGGAACCCAAACACGGGCTCCAATGGACGGATGCAAGTCGTAATCGCAGTAATCAAAATGATCGCGGGCGGTATGCGGTATGCAAACCTGAAAAATGGTTTTCACTTGCGCTGCCATTCATGGCTTGCGGATTGTCCCGGGGCTGAAAACACTTTAACCACTATTTTTTCGATGCGATGGCGAACGAGTTCCCGCTCGTCTTTGATTAACTCCATCACAAACCAACGGGATAATTCTTCCACTGTGATATTAGTCAATGGCATCAAGGTGACATCTTCTTTCAGAAAAGGGATTTTTTTGTGATTGAAGGTAAAATAATAATAGGTGTCATCCTCTGCAAAAGTTAAAAAAGGCGAAAATTGAGGCATCAGAAAAGTCTGGTTTACCTGGCGACAAAGAGTATGGATACGTTCTTTATAATAGCGATAGTCAAAGGTCATGCCGTTTTCTTCTACCCAGGTCGTTAAGCCTAAGTAAACATGGTACATATGCCCATGCAAAGGCTCCCGCTCAGTCGCTGAAAAAATGGTCGTGTGGCCTGCGGAAAATTTCATCGATTCTTTTTGCAATTCGACGGTGGATAAATATCGTGTTGTATTCATAAACTCGCTCGTTTATCGTGCAGTTGAAAGCCCGCCAAATCAAAATCAATTCCTTTTGTTAAGGCGATAACTTTAAATAATTCCCCCATCTCACTCGGTTGAATCAATTGTTTAACCGCTTGCTGTGCTCTAACCTGTTGTTTTGTGTCAGTGAGATCTTCCAGCAAGTTTAGCAAACCGTTGGCCAGCAAAAAAGACGCCTGATTGCAGAAACCGGCAATATGAAACCCTGCGGCATCGGCGGCCTCTGCCACATGGGTGAAGTCCACATGGGCGGTGATGTCTTGCTCGCCTGGGTGCGCTAACACCTGCGTATGCGCCTTATGCTGGTAATGCGCCATTAACGTACCTGTATTGCGGTCAGGATGGTAATATTCATGCCTCGGGAAACCATAATCAATCAGGATCATAGCGCCTTGTTGCAGTTTTTCCGAACACTGTTTGAGCCAATCATCAATAAACAGATTCACTTCGGATTGATAGGGCGCCCGTGTTTTGGGAAGTACTCTTTCAACTTGCTGGATTAACCGCTCGTTGGTAGACGGCTTATACATTTCAATTAGCTCACCGTTGGCATTCAGGGTGATAAAACTTTCGTCAATGCCGGTCGTTGTTTGTAAAAAACGGTGCACCGGCATGGCATCCAGCACTTCATTGGCAATCATTACCCCGTTAAAAGGCTGTTCTGGCCAGCGCGAAAGCCAGTGAATGCGGTGTTTAAGATGCGGAATTTCCGCCTCAATCAAGGCTTCCTGCCGCGCGCGCAGGCTCCCACTCACCTCAAGAATATGGTAAGCCGCGGGCAGGCAGTCCTTTGTTTCAAGCGCTTGTAAAAGATCCACGGCCAAGCGGCCAGAGCCTGCCCCAAATTCAAAAAGAATGGGATGCTCCAGAGCGCATAACAGTTGTTGGCATTGGTTTGCCAGCGTTTGTCCAAAAAGCGGGGTAAGTTCGGGTGCTGTGATAAAATCCCCTTCCTTGCCAAATTTTTGTAACCCCCCGCTGTAATAGCCAAAGGGTTGCGAATACAGGGCCAAGTGCATGAATTCTGCAAAAGGGATTTCTCCTTTCTCTACTAAAAGCGTGCGAATTGCGTCTAATAAGTGCATAATTGCTCAAAATTTTAAGGTGTTTTTGCCAGGAAAAGCCCTGATAACACCAAATTTAAAATGGGGAACATACCTTGAATCAAGCGAACACACAAGCGGCTAAAACCGTTCTGGTCACAGGTGGTGCCAAGCGAATTGGTGCAGCCATTATAACCCGTTTTCACTGCGTTGGCTTTAATGTGATTATTCATTGCAATTACTCCCTGAACCAGGCGCAAGCCCTGGCTGCTGAGTTAAACCAGCAGCGAAAAAACAGCGCTCTGGTTATTCAAAAAGACCTCAGTAGCCCCAACGCGTCTGAAGAACTGGTGCGTCAAACGCTGGCCTTCACAGGCCGTCTGGATGTTTTAGTCAATAATGCGTCTATTTTTTCCCGTACTGATTTGTCCGCCTTCGATGCAGACGAATGGGATGCGTTATTTAATACCAATGTAAAGGCACCTTTGTTGCTTAGCTTGGCTAGCAGGGCGGCACTGGAACGCCAGGAGGGGGCTATTATTAACCTCACCGATATCCACGCTGAGC
This sequence comes from Tatlockia sp., assembly GCA_041659885.1. GTDB lineage: Bacteria > Pseudomonadota > Gammaproteobacteria > Legionellales > Legionellaceae > Tatlockia. Next base: position 140,003 of record JBAZXN010000001.1, on the reverse strand, counting down.
GTCCATTAAAAGGGTATGCGGTGTATTGCCAAAGTAAAGCGGCGTTAGTGATGCAAACGAAGGCCCTGGCGGTTGAATTTGCACCCAGGGTGCGGGTTAATGCAATAGCTCCCGGGGCGATTGTATGGCCTGAACAGGAAAATGCATTAAGCGATGCCGCCAAACAAAAAATAATTGCGAAAACCCCCCTGCAACGCCATGGGGATCCTGCGTTTATTGCCCAGGCGGTATTAGCACTTGCCCAAAACTCCTTTATTACCGGCCAGATTTTGCGTGTTGACGGCGGGCGCAGTATTTTAAGTTAAAAGCGTGGGCAGTTGGTGTTCAAATTCTGCTACTGTTTGGAATTGATAAGCGATTTGCAAGGCTTGCCTGGACAGTTTGGAGCCAAAATAATAGCGCACCAGCGACTTGCTTTGTAACAGCGCTTTGTATTCCCCTTCGAGGGCTTGCAAGCCTCGCAAATGCGAGCAAAAAAGGGCGATTTGCTGGCTAACAGGCGGTGCTGAAACCGGATTGAGCAAGCTCTGATACAGCCAGGGTTTACCGGTTCCTGCACGCCCTATCATGAAGGCATCGCAACCGGTTTGTGCAATAGTTCTTTCAAGGCTTTGCCTGTCGTGGATATCGCCATTGGCAATAACAGGAATTGAAACGGCCTGTTTGATGGGAGCAAGATGGGCTAAATTGCAAGGCACCTCGTAGTCGTCTGTCCACTTTCTGCCGTGAACAATCAAGGCATCGGCTCCTGCACTTTCAAGGGCTTTAGCCAAAGAAAAATCGCTGCTGTCGCCTTTGATTCGCAGTTTTACCGTCAATGGAATAGTGAGGGTTCGGCGCAGGGTTTCAACCAGTCGAAGCAGGGTTTGTGGGCTATCCATTAACGCGCTTCCAGCCCCTTTCTTTCGAATTTTCGTTTTGGGACAACCGCAGTTAATATCGATTAAATCAGCGCCTGAATCTTGCAGGCGTTGAGCTGCTTGTGACATAACCTGCGCGTCTGTGCCTGAAATCTGATAGCACAGCGTTTTTTCCCTGGGGTCTCGATACAGGTAGCGCGAAAGTGAGGCATGTTTATTCACGACATCAAAGGCTGAGATCATTTCGGTGACACAATAAGCCGGTGGCAGGAAATCATAAAATAGGGTACGAAACGGCGCACAACTGAACCCCGCCAGAGGGCCTTGAATAAGACGGTGCGCTAAAGGCAATGTCCCAATGCGGAAGGGGGTTTTGATAAAATCGAGCATGTTTTGTCCCGGTGACCCATTCAATCGTAACGTAAAAACAGGTAAAGTGAGGCATTATACCTGTTTTTACGTGGAAATAATGGACAAAAGATACCTTACTCCGTTTGAAATGAGTCAAATCGCTTCCCAACATGCCGCTTGTGCGCACTATTTATTGCAGGATAATGCAGAAATAAGCCTGAACGGGAAGGATGTTGTTGATACCTTAACGTCATTTGTCTCGCTGATGTACCTTGCTTTTGAGTTAACCTTCAAGGCGTACCTGTTGAATCAGTACAACAACAATAGCCATCATAAAAACCTGGTTGAATTACTGGAGCAATGCGCAGAACTCGATTTGCCGGCAAAAGATGTTCAGCTTATTAAAAAATTATCGCGCCAATGCAGTTTCAGGAAAGGTACGGATCATGAAATGTGGGAAGACAGGCAGCACCTTCATGTTTTTTGCTCTGAAATAGTGGTGCTTTATGAACGGATTCAGGAGGTTATGCCCTTGGAGTTGCAAAAAGATTATCAATAGATTCCATTCTTCCTCTACTTGGCAGGATGGGGATTTCACGCTAGGATACTATTTTTTTACAGGATAAAAAAATGGAGCAGGCAGAACGTAGTGCAAGCGGTACGGTGCAACAACAGCTTTTTCAATTAAGTGAGCACTTAAATACCCGAATTCTTGGTCAAAAGGATTTGGTGTCACGTTTGTTGATAGCCTTACTTGCTGACGGGCATTTGCTGGTGGAGGGGGCGCCTGGTTTAGCTAAAACGCGTGCAGTCAAAGAGTTATCAGCGCTCATTGAGGGGGATTTTCACCGTATTCAGTTTACTCCTGATTTGTTGCCGGGCGATTTAACCGGAACCGATGTATACCATCCACAAAACGGTTCCTTTGTTTTTCAACCAGGGCCTATTTTTCATCATTTAATCCTTGCGGATGAAATCAACCGCGCGCCGGCTAAAGTGCAGTCTGCCTTATTGGAGGCGATGGCTGAGCGTCAGGTTACGATTGGCGGTACAACCTATCCTTTGCCCGAATTATTTCTTGTCATGGCGACACAAAACCCGATTGAGCAGGAAGGAACCTATCCTTTGCCCGAGGCGCAACTCGATCGTTTTCTCCTGTTTGTAAAAATTGGCTACCCGGATGCAGCGGTAGAACATGATATTTTAACGCTTGCACGCCGTGAGGCCATGAATCAGTCGCAAGAGGCGCCAAAACCCATGAAGCCCTTGAGTCAGGTGACGCTTTTTGAAGCAAGGCAACAGGTTTTGGCAGTGCATACCAGTAAAGCACTGGAAGATTACCTTGTTCAATTGGTGGTCGCCACGCGTAACCCTTTAGTATACAGTGAGGAATTAGCACGCTGGCTTCGGTTTGGTGCAAGCCCCCGTGCAACCATTGCACTGGATCGCTGCGCCAAGGCGCATGCCTTTTTGGCGGGACGTGATTATGTCACGCCGGAAGATATTCATGTTATTGCGCACGATGTACTGCGCCATCGGGTGTTACTCAGTTACGAAGCGGAAGCAGAAGGGGTGAGCAGTGATGACTTCATCGACGGTTTACTGCGCGTCATCGCGGTGCCATAGGACGTAATATGATTGAAGGGGTTAGTGTTGGGCTACAGGAATTAATCGCGTTGCGTCGGTATGCTCAAAATGGGTTGGGCAAACCAAAACGCAGTGCGCTTTTTTCAGGTAATCATATTTCGCGACTGCGAGGGCGTGGAATGGATTTTTCCGAGGTGCGCAATTACCAGGCGGGCGATGAAATTCGGCACATGGAGTGGCGCGTCACGGCACGCACGGGACGTCCTCATGTCAAATTATACCAGGAAGAAAGAGAGCGGCCGGTCATTATCCTGACCGATTTTAATCCCTCCATGTACTTTGGTACCCGGGTGGCATTTAAATCGGTTGTTGCTGCAAAACTTGCAGCCGTTATCGCCTGGTCTGCCATTAAACAGGGCGACAGGGTGGGGGGCGTGCTCTTTTCACCCGAGAGGCAGGAAGAGTTTACTCCGCGAAGCCGTGAAACAGCCGTGCTGCCTTTGCTTGCTGCATTAAGCAACTATACGCAATCAACAGGCAACGGTTTGTCGCCCAAGCCTCTGGAAGAGGTATTGATGCGTTTACGGCACGTTACAAGGCCTGGAAGCCTGCTGGTTATTATTAGTGACTTTTATACGCTGAATGCAGAAGGCGAAAAGCAGCTTGGCAGGTTGCGTGCGCACAACGATGTATTGGCTTATCAGGTTTGCGATCCGCTGGAGCTTTCGCCTCCAAAGCCTGCCTGTTATGGTATGAGTAATGGTAAGGAATCGTTCCTGCTGGATACGCGCAATGTGCAGGTGAGGAGAGAATATCAAGCCTGGTGTGATAACCGCACACAGACTCTGCGCGATCAGTTGAAACGCGTACAAACGCCTTGTGTGCAGGTAACCGCAGAGGCCAATCTGCCTCTGTTAGTTCGAGAAACCTTTACCCGGAGAGCTTGTGTCTGACGAAGCCCTGTTAGCCAAATTGCATGACATTTATATGCCGCCACCGATAGGTATTTGGCCATTGGCCGTGGGATGGATTGTTTTGCTGGTAATGAGTATTTTGTTGCTAGCCTGGCTCGGGTATTTCCTTTGCAAGCGCCATCGCCAACAAGCGGCAAAGCGCGATGCCCTCACCTTGCTTGACCGGTATAAACAAGCGTATGAAACCGAAAAAAACAGTCAGTTGAGTAGCATGCAAGTTTCTGAATTGCTGAGAAGGGTGGCTCTTGTGTATTTTCCAAGGACGGAAGTGGCCGGGTTACAGGGCGACGCATGGATTGATTTTTTAACCCGAAACGCGAAAGGCGTTGATTTTACCAGCATTCAGCCCTTGCTGTTGCAAGCCCCCTACCAACCGCCGCAACAAATTGATCTAACTCCACTTTTTCAGAAGGCATCGGCCTGGATAAAACAGGTGGTGCATCATGTATGAATTTGCATCCCCCTGGGTTTTGTGCGCACTCCCCCTTCCTTTGCTACTCTGGTTTTTTATGCAGCGTGCTTCCACGCAATTACCTGCTGCAATCCGAGTCCCTCATTATCAGGCTATGTTTGCCCTAATGGAGCAGAAAAAATTAAGCGGGCCAGGGCACACTTCGATTCGGTTGTTCTTTTTGATATGGAGTTTAGTCCTTCTGGCTCTGGCCGGACCGCGTTGGGTTGGTGAGCCTTTGCCACTGCATCGAGACGGTCGCAATATCATGTTAGCTCTTGATTTATCAGGGAGTATGGATATACCGGACATGCTGCTAAATGGCCGTCCGGTCAATCGGCTTACGGTGGTAAAGCATACGGCAAGGGAATTTGTCCGTGCGCGAACAGGTGATCATATTGGGTTGATTCTGTTTGGAACGCGCGCGTATTTACAAACCCCCTTAACCTACGATCACAATAATGTGCTGCAAAGGCTTGATGATGCAAGCGTAGGTCTTGCCGGTCAAACCACTTCCATTGGTGATGCCATTGGGTTAGCGGTAAAGCACTTACAAGACGTGCCAGCCAAGAGCCGCGTCATTATTCTGTTAACGGACGGTGCCAATAATTCCGGTGTTTTGCCGCCCTTGAAAGCCGCGCAAATCGCCCGATTGGATAACATTAAAATTTACACCATTGGTTTAGGCGCCAAGTCACAGTCCCAAAATTTAGGCGATGTGTTTTTTAATCCAAATCCTGCGTCTGATCTGGATGAAGAAACGCTCGAATCGGTAGCAACTACCAGTGGGGGGCGTTATTTCAGAGCCACCGATCCCGAATCCCTGGCTGCTATTTATGAAAGGATTAACACCTTGGAAACGGTAGAGCAGGATGAGGCGAGCGTCCGCCCGGAGCAAGAGTATTACCCTTGGCCTTTGGGGTTGGCGCTTTGTTTACTCTTTTATTGGTTAGGAAAAAGAGGGCAGCTTCGAGCCTTTTTTACTTATCGGAAGGAGGCAGGGGCATGATGGCGTTTCATTTTCTAAGACCCTGGTGGTTTTTGGCTCTTATTCCATGGGCTCTCTTGGGACTGCTGGTGTGGAAAGGCAGTCCGCAATGGACTGCCTGGGTAAAAATTTGCGACCCGCATCTCTTAAAGCAATTAATGCAAAGCAATCCCTCACGCGCAAGAAAGTTTGCGCTGTGTTCTTTATTGCTGAGTGCGTTCTGCATGGTCTTAAGTTTGGCAGGCCCCACCTGGAAACGATTGCCCGTACCTGTTTTTGAAGAAATCCAGCCGAAAGTGATTGTGCTTGATTTGTCACAAGACATGCTGGCCAAGGATGTAACGCCGGATAGATTAAGCCGTGCCAAATTTAAATTGCATGATCTATTTAATCAGGCTAAAAGTGGGCAGATTGGATTGGTTGTTTACACGGGAGAGCCTTTTACGGTCTCACCACTCACAAACGATGCGAAAACCATCGATGCCCTCCTTGCTTCGCTAAGTCCCGACATCATGCCGGTTGAGGGTAATAAACTGGACAGTGCGATGGAAGCCGCGGCCGAGCTTATCGTGAATGCCGGTTATAACGCGGGTCAGATTTTAGTGCTAACCAGCGAAGCACCGGATTTTGATGCAATCAGCAAGGCGAAGGCCTTGGCAGCCATGCACATTAATACGTCAGTTATGCCTATACTTGCCACCGCAGCGGTGAGCCCTGCTTTTCAGGAGTTAGCTTCGGTGGGGCAGGGGCAATTTCTGCCTTTTAAAGATACGTCAACCGATTTATATTCCTGGTTAAGAGCCTCAAAACAGCAGAGTCAGTACCAAGTAAGCAATAAAGAGGAAGTGCCCCTCTGGCGCGATGAGGGTAGATGGTTTTTACTGCCTGCCCTCCTTTTGTTATTGCCTGTTTTCAGAAGGGGTTGGTTTGAGAGGATTAGCGCATGAAAGGGTTTTGGTTGCTTGCTTTACTTTGTTTTATCAATCAAAGCCATTCCTTTGATGTAAGCCATTTATTTTCAACCAACGATCAGCAGGCTCAGGTACTCATGCAAAAAAAGCAGTTTAAAGAGGCCGAGCAACGGTTTCAACATCCCGAATGGAAGGCAACAGCGGCCTATCGAGCGGGCGATTATGCCAAGGCACTTGCGCAATACAATGCGTTTAAAAACGAGTTTGGTTTTTACAATGCTGGCAATGCAATGGCAAAATTGGGTCAATATAAAGAGGCTATTAAAGCCTATGATAAGGCTTTAGCTCTTAATCCTGGTAATAAGGATGCCCAATTTAATCGCAAGCTATTAAGTGATTTATTGAAAAAACAAACCAAACAGCAGAAAAAAGAAAAGAATAACGAAGGCAAACAGGATAAAGACAACCCAAACCAGTCGGCATCGGGTGGCCAAAATGAGGCAGGTAAGGACAGTCAAAACAACGCTACAAATCAGGACGGGCAGAAAAATCAAAATCCGCAGGACAATGCGACCAATCCCAAGCAAGACGCGTCCAAAAATGAGCAGAAGGCGCAAAAGCCGGAACAAAATCTAAAAGAAAACGCAAGCGAAAAGGGCAAGGCTGAGGAAGCGCAATCCCTTGAAGCGCGCGAAAAACAGCAGGCAAAAAACCAATGGTTACGGTTAGTTCCCGATGATCCCGGTGGCTTATTACGGGAGAAGTTTTTACGGGATCATTTACGCAGAGAAGGTGAGTGGATTCAATGAAAAAAGCAATAAGCAGTGTAGTCCTGTTTTTCTATGTCAGTGTGCTTTGTGCAGGGGTTTCGCTGCACCTTGAAGCGCCTAAAGTGGGTTTAAACCAGACATTTAGCCTGACTATTACGATTGATAATAATCGGGTCAATGTGGTTCCCGATCTGATGCCCTTACAAAAAGAGTTTACCGTGGTTGGCACGGAGAGCAACATTAATTACACAGTAGTTAACGGGCAGTCCAAATCAACAAGTGAGTGGACGGTTTTGCTCAATGCCAAGCACAAAGGGGTATTGGAGATCCCGGCTTTACAAGTTGGCTCAGACAAAACAATTCCAACCCGTATTGAGGTAACCGATGACAATGCAGCGGCAGCAGAGCCTGAGGAGAGTTTGTCAAACTTGCACCAGGATGTGATGATTGTGGCAGAAAGCTCCACAACAAGCCCTTTCGTCAACCAGCAAGTGATTTATACCGTTAAATTATTTACTAATAGCCGATTACTGGATGCCAATTACTTGCCGCCTCAGGTGGAAGATGCGCTCTTTATTCCTTTTGGTACTGGCAGACGGTATCAAGTGAACAAAGGGGAGCAACTGTATTCGGTAGAAGAGCAACAATTTGCCTTATTCCCACAAAAAAGCGGTGATTTAAACATTACGCCGCCCTCTTTCAATGCGCTCATTTACGACTTAAAGCCACGTCGAGTCAATGCAAAGGCCGATACGGTGGTGTTAAAGGTAAAAGCGATACCGGAGCAATTTAAGGATAAGGATTGGTTGCCTGCCAAGCAAATCAGTTTAACGGAAAGTTATGATAACAAGGCAACTACGTTCACTGAAGGCAATACTCTGGTTCGTTTGGTCACGCTTGAAGCCGTGGCATTGCCTGCGCAATTATTGCCTAAACTCAATTTTGGTACTTCAGACAACTACAGTGTTTACCCTTCCTCCCCTGTTGAAAAAAATGCATTTAATCAGGAGGATTTGGTTGGAACTGCTACAGTCAAGGTGACGTATTTATTAAACAAAGCGGGAGTGGTGACTATTCCTCCCGTTTCGCTTACCTGGTTTAATACGGTGACCGGCAAAGAAGAAAGCAGTGCTTTGCCAGCGCTTACCCTTCAGGTTAATTCCCTGCCTGGCGCTAATAAAACCCCAAAAAAACCAATCAGTGACGCGTCACTTGTCCAAAAAAGCCCTTCTTTTGCAAGTCCGGCACCACTTGCTGAAAAAACTACCAATAGGATCATTTTATGGTTAATGATAGCCTTTTTGTTTGCCTGGTTAATTACTTTATTTGCCTGGTTTAAGGCACGCAGCGCATCAAGCCCTTCTCCTCGCAACAGCTTCAAGGCATTGAAGGAGGCTTGCTTGCAGAATAATCCGGGAGAAGCCAGGAATGCTTTGATGCAATGGGTTAAAGCCCAGTGGCCTAAAGCGCACATACTGAATCTGGTTGATATTGAGCATTTAATGGACGATGCAGAATGTAAAGCAGAAATTCATAAATTGGAGCAAGCCCTCTATCAGGGGAGGGAGCAAAAGACGGCATGGCAAGGAAGGGGGTTGTGGGACTGCATCCTGAAAATTAAAACAACTTCAGTAAAAAAGCAATCTAAGGATGCATTGCCTCCCATTCATCGTATTTAGATTGGAGCGCTCGAATTATCATGCATGATAGGGGGGGATGCGTTGAAAATCGCCCCAAACAAGACGATAAAAAAGACAAACAAAGCGACGTAAAATACCAGTTTGGCTATTAAGGAAAAAGTGGTTGCCGGCTCTCTATATCCAAAAAATCCAGCAAAGAGAGCGAGGATGAAAACAATAAGTGCGCTTATTAGCATGAGAGATCCCTTCGTGCCGTATTTTTCTCTTTATAAGATTAACAATAGATCATGATAGGAAAATATCAATCATTTGCCTTTTTTATTGCGCATTCGGATTGGCGCTTACTAGTGAGTGGACTGGCTAAAATAGATGCGCATACAAGTCGAGCACCGTTAGCTCGTGCCTTCAACAGTGCTAATTCCTCAGAATTTCCTCATATTAAAAATGGAAAACCGCAATATTCAGGGTGTGTTTTTTGATGTTGATTATCAAATTTTGTTTCCTAAATTTTTTAAAGTCATGCAGGCGCAACGTATTTGATTTATAAAACCATTTATGAATATTAAATTGATTTAAAAACCATATTCTGTTATTTTTTAATCAAAATCCCAATGTAATCGGTCAAAATGATACTCAAAAGAGGAAATAACGCTCTATTTCTTAGCAAGAACTTAACTTATTTACTTGCACAACATGGTTTGGACATCAAACAGTTATCTATAGAAACGGGTGTTCCCCCCGCAACATTAGCTAGATTACGAAAAGATGGAAGTAATCCAACGTTGTCATCTATTGAGCCATTGCGCGATTTTTTTAGAATCGACCTGGATGCCTTTCTTTATGAAGATATGTCCAGTCCAAATTATCAAAATAGAAAAAAAATGGGTGATTTAGTGCATATCTCTGTTTATTCTTTGGAAGATATAGCTAGTGGACGGAAAAATGCGAAAGTATTAAAATTTATTGGTGCAGCAGGTATAACTGGGGAAAATGTATTTGGTGTTGCGATAAATAGTGATGCGCTTACACCAGCCTTTCAAAGTAACTCGATTGTAATTATTGATCCAGATCTTAAACCAGTGGAAGGCGATTATGTTCTTTGCTGCCTGGGCAGTGGCGAGGAAGATGCTCCTGTTTTTAGGCAGATATTTATAGATGGAAATGATTATTATTTTAAGCCAGTGAATCCTGTATTTGGAGACATGAAGCATTATGAGCGTTATAAAATGTTAGGTGTAGTTATAAAATCAATTGAATCATACAGGTAAGTTGTGAAAGATAACGAATCGCAAACTTTGCAATTTTATATGCGTCCAAGAAATTACAATCAGTACAATTATGTGTATTTTTTTATGATGCTTTTCATAACTATTTTTATAGTTTGTGATACAACAGCATTCAGAATGACCAATTTATTTGGAACTGTTGTACCTGTTAGCGGGCTAATTATCCCGGTTGTTTTCTCACTAGGCGATTTAACGGCTGATGTTTATGGTTACCAAATTTCAAGAAAGTTAATTTGGAATGCGCTTGTTTGCCAGTTCATATTTGGGATTTTAATTACTGTGGCAGTAAATTTTCCAAGCCCAGCAAATAACCTGGATAACATGCATTATAATGAAGCGTTCAAACATATTATTAGAACCAATATTACAAGTTGTATGTCAGTTTCTAGTGGGATGTTCACAAACGCATTTTTAATGTCAAAATTTAAAATATGGATGAATGGTAAACGTTTTTGGATAAGGACGGTTTTATCAAGTTCAATTAGTGAGTTTGTGCTTTGTTTTATAGCCTATACCACATTGTATGTGGGCTTAAAAAGCCCAATTGAAATATGGAAAATAATTCTTAGCGTTTGGTATTACAAGTTAATATTTGCTTTATTAGCAGCTCCGATAGTTTCAATTATCGCCTTAAAAGTAAAGAAGTGGGAAAAGAGCGATGTATTTGATCATGGGGTAAATTACAATCCTTTTTTGTATAATTATAACGCGGAAAAGAAGGTGTGCTAACAATATACGGATTGGATTAATATAAATTTTTGTCTAAACAGGATGGTTTTAATTAGGAGTTGGTTGTATGAAGGCGAGTAATGTAATAAGTTATTTTGGTAATTTAGTGAATAAACTAGAGCCACAATATACTCTTAGACTGGATGACATCATTTATAGTAAATCACATGGCCACGAAATATGTGTTATGCAATTAGTTGGCAAAAGTGCATTTCCAAAATATACCACTCAAGAATTATTATCCAATCCTAACGCAATGATTGGATTAAGTCCTCAAGATGCGGTCACAATTACTCGTTTAGATTACACAATTAAAGAACGTAACCGCAAATATCAAGTACTGGAATTAGATAGAAATGGAACTATTTTGCTTAGAGATTTTTCTGGAAAAGAATGTCGATTTTCAGAGAAACACATCTCGTCTACAAGAACCATGATTAAAGATATGAGAAGCGAGGACGCGCACGATCTGGGTTATCGAGTAGGTTTTAGGGAGGGTTTACATGCTAAAAAATATAAAAAACAAGCATCTAAAGAGTTTAGAGCCAAAATTATGAGATTTATTCCCTTTGGTAAAATAGGTAAAAAAAATGATTTGGGTTAAATTCAAATCTAACCCAGTTCGTTATCCTTTATTAAAGGCTACTCCTAAAAAAGGGGATGGAGCAATTTAATCGGTCTTCCTCTCCCACAGCAAGCGCACTCGTAATTTTCTCTTTTTTTACTGTATTATGCTCAGTTAAATGTAGCGTTGCTTTACCGAGAGCAGAATATAAATGTTTTTGTTCCTGGTCTGTTAAAGACGCTATATGTTTCATAATAGTTGAAATATCGCCTCGTTTTATGGGGCCTGTTAAGGATTGTTCTGGTGACAAGGTTGTTTCAAGATTAGATACAGTGCCTCGCATAATATTTGTAATAACGTGCATTGCCATTTCATTTTCAACCCCCGCTTCTCTCATGCATGAGAGGGCTTGTTGTGCAAGAGTAACTAAATAATTTGAGGCAAAAACACCGGCTGCGTGATAGGAGGATTTTTTATTTTTATCTATTTCATAGGTAATGGAGCCTATAGAATTAAAAAGAGAACGAGCGTTAAGAAGGGCTTCTTTATCTCCCTCTATAGCACAGTAAGTTCCACTATACTGCTCGACGCTTAATTCAGGTTTTGCAAAACTTCTCATAGGGTGAACACTTGCTACATAACAGCCTTTTTCTTTAACTGAAGTTAATGCATCTGAAGTAAGTGACCCACTGCAATGCAAAATTACGCAGCCTTTTTTTAGAAATTTATTTTTACTTAATTCTTCACAAGCAATTGATATCAGATCATCTGGCGTTGTTATAAAAGTAATATCCGCAGGTTGTAATTCACCAATTGTTGGACAATAGTTACCTTGGCCAATAAATTTAATTGCGTTCATAGCGCTTGCCTCAGATCTATTGCAAACAGATCCAATCCTTACTAGTTGATGTTTAACGAGCAAATACCCAATTGTTTTTCCTAAATGCCCCGCGCCAATAATATTAACCAAGAGTGTCATGATAAATTTTTCTCATAAAAGATATTTAATTGTTGCGAAAATATCACTTAATATAAAAAAATTCAAATTATGTTATTGAAATAAATTATATCTCCATATATGATTTTACGCTGGCAATAAATGATAAAAAAAACCATAAAAGGTGTTTCATGCTTATTTTATCAGAAAAAAAGTGAAAGCATGAATTATATGATGGTACTTAAGGAGTGGAACATGGGATGTATCCTGGAGTTTACTGAGTCACTAATCCAGATCGAGTTTTGTAGTAAAGGCAATAAACAAAAAATTTTAGTTGATATTTTAACTAAATACAGTGAAATGGATATCAACAAGCTTGCCGTTGTCCTTGGGGTGCCTGTGAAGAAACTAAAAAATATTTGTAAAGGTAAAGACTGCCTGACGGGCGAACCTGCAGATAGTTTAGCGCAGCTATTCTTGATATTTTTTGGCCAGCAATTTTTTCGTAAGGTTACTCTTATTCGAAACTTTATCTGATTTATGCTTTTTAAAGTGATTAAGAAAGCTTACATACCCACGCTTTACCAGATTATTTAAATGAGCTCTCGCAATTGGGTATGCAATAGGGTATAATACTGCCACTTGTGTTTTTTGCATCTTTGGTCAATCATTGTTTTCGTGTAAATCCCTCCTTTCGAATTTATCGCGGAATCATACCAATGATTTTTCTCAAGATCGTAGCGCAAGTGTGTTTTTAATTTAATTTGGAAAAGTAGAAATGTCTGGTACAAAAGAAACCGGCCACGTTAAGTGGTTTAATGATGATAAAGGTTATGGCTTCATCAGCCGTGATAATGGTCAAGACGATGTGTTTGTTCATTTTCGTTCAATCAACAGCGCTGCTGGTCGTAAGACTTTGGTCGAAGGTCAACGTGTAGAGTTCATGGTTACAAAAGGACCAAAAGGATTACAGGCAGAAGACGTTACTGCTGTATAACCTGTTGTTTCTTCAATCTCCCCCTCTGTTACGGTTAAAGAACCGCAATTTGAGGGGGAGATGATTCTTTTTTTATCGCAAAGCACGTTTATCCGTTTGCACTGCGCTTAATCCTCAACAAACAGATTGCAGTCAATCTTGCGTATCGTTGTAACTTCCTCTAATGTAGAGAAATGCATGCAGATGGGACATACCGAATGTTGACGCGTTTTTTCTTATTACTCACGTATTTAATTTTATGCAGTTGTGTTCGCACACATCCTTCTTTGCACACAGTGCAGATGGAAAGCGCGCAAAATCATCCTTTTGAACAAACGCGCCCAGTGGGTCTTTTTAATCGAATAGCGGTTAAAGGTAAAATCAATGTGAGTTTGCACACGGGTGCGAAAAACGCCCGCCTTGTGTTGCACGGCGACCCGCGCGATCTCCAGCATGTCAGTTCCAGAGTGGTCAATAATATACTGCGTATTCGCGTGGCAGGCGGGTATCCGCGTTATGGCGAGATTTCGACTGAAATTTTTAGCCAATACTTAAATGGATTTGATTATACCGGGGCCGGTACTATTACTGGTAATCGCATCCATTCCGGCCTATTGGATCTTGGTATTAATAATCCAGGCCAAACCAAATTGGCAGGCTCTATGGTATTGCGAAAACTTAGTGCTGCAGGGGGTGGGAACATCGAGTTGCATGGGGTTCGCACGCGCTTGTTGTTATTAAAAATTGAAGGTAAAACCAAGGTACAATTGGCCGGTGTGATTAGCCTTTCTCGATTGGATCTGAATGGGGATGGGTTACTCAGCATGTACTGGGTAAAATCCGATCGGCTGGAGATCTGCAGCCGGGGGCATACTTTTATCCAACTCGGTGGTGTCGTTGATAGGCTGGATGTGGAATTATGGGATTCAGCGCATTTTAATGGCCGCTTCCTGCGTGCCAAAAGTGCTTTTATTAAAACCCATGGCAAATCAATAGCGGATATTACCGTACTAAAGCACCAACATACCTTGGCTCTGGATACCAGTAATATTTATTTTTATAAAATCCCACAAACAAAAGCCGACTTTATGGCCTTTGATGGGGCTGTGCTTGACATGCGCGACTGGAATCGCTTTGATTTACGTGATTATGATCGGTATAACAGCAGAAGCTCTGCTGGACGCAGCAATCTGGTCAAGCGCCCGCTTTCAACGATGGAGTTGGATAACCTTTAGGATGGCGTCACCGTCATCATCCAGTGGAAGCACATGGGCTGAATGGTTAAGCCAGTGTAAAGTGACCGCAGGGTTGTCTTGAAATCGAGCTGCAACCTGCAGTGAGTCGACAACCCGGTCATGCCGGCCAAGAAAAAGATCGGTAGGACAGGTGGGAGGATTCAATTTAAACCCTTTAATAAAGGTTAACACTTCAATGATGGTTGCAAGAGGCAACTGCCGGTAAGCAAATTCACAGTGTTTTACCGTTTGCAAGTCACCCGCACTGCTTCGAAATGTGCTAAACCCCAACCAGGACAGTATTTTGGTCATGCGTAAAACGGGCGCCACCGGCAGTTTTAAATGGAGTGCTGGGGCCAATAAATAAAGATGATTCAGCGAAAAAGTGGCGCTCAGATGGCATGCCAATACGCCTCCTAAGGAGAGCCCCATCACATCGACTTGTTCATAGCTGTTCATTAATTCGCTACAGACTGCTTCCGACTTGGCTATCCAATTGTCTTTGGTGGCTTTGGAAAACGCTTCAATGTTTTTTGCATGTCCTGGTAAAGCCGGGCAAATCACGGCATTGTATAAAGTACAAAGGGTTGGCAGAAACAGACGAAAAACTGCAGGTGTTGAGGAAAAACCATGCAATAACAATAAGGCGCGCTTTCGCTTGCCGTCCTGGTAATGGATAGGGTAAAGCTGCGTGCTTGTCTGTTTATCCAGGGTTTTAATGTGTTTACCGCGTCGCATGCAGCGAAAATCATCAGGATTCATGAGAAAACTGTCCATAAAATTTGCAAATAATGTGTAAATAAAAAAACAACGCTCACTTATTCCTCCTTCAATTTGCTATGATTGAGTGTATTGAAAGCGTATTTAATCAAGTAGGTGGTGAAACCATGGCTGATGAAAAAGATGATAAGGTAAAACAAGCTCCGACACCAGAAGTTAAAGACTATAAAAATGAAGAAAAAGAAGAAGCGGACAAACAGCGCTTGATAGATGACGATGCTCAAAAAAAATCCAAAGAGGAAGAAGAGAACAAGGATAAGAAAGAGGATAAAAAGGAAAAAAATGAAGATCCTCTTATTCAAATGATGCTGGATATGCGCGAGATGATGAAAGACTTCAACAAAGCATTAGGTTCATTACTTCTTGATGTTGGGACTTTGCCGGTAAAGGCAGGCGTTGGGGCAATTAAAAATGCAGTCAACAAAGCAATGAACCCAGCGGAGGACGACGAAAAGACTGACGAAAAGACAAACGAAGAGAGTCAAGATAAAACAGAAGGTCTTGCGGCAGTTAAAGAGGTATATAACAAAGCAAAGAATGCGGTGGATAACGACGAAGTGTTTACCGAAGTAGTGAACAAAGAGAATCAAGAGCAAGCTGAAAGTGAGGAAGACATCGCACTTCGGGCGAAAGCCAATAGCATGCTTGATTCAGTGGCCGAAACCGAAGCAGCCGAGTTGCCGGCTGGCCAGGGACATGCTGAGAATGCTGACGCCGATTCAGCGCATGAGGATGAATGGGATGACATTCCTATGAAGGCAATCAGTGATACGATGATAGAGCCCAAAGATTCTGCCAACAGTGCTGATTTTTCTACCACTTATGAATCCTATTCCAGCGAGGCAAATTCTTCTCCTGCGCAAGCCGCTGAGGACGATGATAGTCTGGAAAATTCAGGCCCGCGACTTGATTAAGGACACGCCCGCTTCACCTTCAGCAAGTAGCAATTACTCGCGGTCTGGTAAACGTGTTCACTTTCAGCAAGTAGCAAGTAGTCTGGTTGCTTGCAACCAGGATCTTGTATTTAAGCTTGGCAATAAAATCCCACCCCAGCTTTGGGGCTACTAGTCAATCCTGGTTGCGCGCAACCAGGCTACTCGGATCGGTGAACGTTTTTACTTTCGGCAAGTAGCAAGTAGTCTGGTTGCTTGCAACCAGGATATTGTATTCAAGCCCGGCAATAAAATCCCACCCCAGCTTTGGGGTTACTAGTCAATCCTGGTTGCGCGCAACCAGGCTACTCGGATCGGTGAGCGTTTTTACTTTCAGCAAGCAACAAGTATCCTGGTTGCTTGCAATCAGGCTACTCGCTAACCTTCCAACAATTTATGAGGAAGGCTTTCCAGTCGTCCTGCTTGCGTTACGGTGACATAATTGAGCTTGCGTTGCAGCTCGCTGATGGTATCCGCTCCGGCGTAAGTTAAGCCTGAGCGCAACCCGCCAATGATGTCTGCGATAACCGCTTCCTGATTCGTGCGATAAGGCACTTCGGTTGCGACCCCTTCGGCTGTTTTCCATTCTTGCATTTGGCCTAAAAAATCCTCTTGGGCTTCGCGAGATGCCATCCCACGATAACGTTTAACCTGCTGGCCATTGTCGTTGGTTATCACAGAGCCTGGGGTCGGTTCCGTACCGGCTAGCATGCCGCCAATCATGACAAAATCAGCGCCGAAAGCCAATGCTTTGACGATATCACCGGAAGTGCGGATACC
The DNA here is from genome assembly GCA_041659885.1 of Tatlockia sp. Lineage (GTDB taxonomy): Bacteria > Pseudomonadota > Gammaproteobacteria > Legionellales > Legionellaceae > Tatlockia. Next base: position 123,251 of record JBAZXN010000001.1, on the reverse strand, counting down.
GCCGTCTGCGACAATGGAGCGATCAGTGCGTGCGCAATCCTGGATGCAGGTGAGCATGGGGATGCCAAAGCCTGTTTTGATTCGGGTGCTGCACACAGAGCCTCCGCCAATTCCGGCTTTAATAATGTCGGCCCCGCAGGACGCAAGATAGTCTGCTCCGGCATAGGTTGCTACATTTCCTGCCATGATGCAGCGGCTGCCTAACAATTTTCTCAAGTTTTTTAAGGTTTTTCCTACGTATTTTGCATGCGCGTGCGCCACGTCAACGCAAAAGTAATCGGCTCCGGCATCACGCAAGGCTTCAGCTCGCTCCAACTCGGCTTGCGTACACCCGACAGACACAAAGACTTGCCCTTCACAGCGTTTGAATTCCTTGATATTGTTCTCAACGCTTAAAAAACGGTGCAAAGCGCCAATGCCGCCTTTACTGTGCATAAAATTAGCCATTTGGCTTTCAGTGATGGTATCCATGTTGGAGCTGATTACCGGGAGCTTCAATGTGAGTTTGGCCAGCCTATCGGTTATACCCACATCGACAACACGTCTGGATTCGTGGTGGTTATAAGATGGAACCAATAAAACATCATCAAAGGTAATTGCTTGTACAGTCATGCTTTTCTCTCAATCATACTTGTGCAGATATTATACCCGTGACCTTTTAAAATGCTAGGTTTTGGACGACTTGATTTTTGCGTCTCCTGTTTAGAAAAAAGCGATAGAACAAAAATAGCCTTGAAAGGTCACGAGTATCTACTGCGCTTAAGCAAAACAGCCATCTATAAATGCTCTGCAGCGTAATAAGCAAGCCTTGAGCGTTCGCCTCGGGTCAGGGTCATGTGCGCACTGTGTTGCCAGTGTTTGAATCGATCCACTGCAAAGGTCAAACCGGAGGTCGTTTCTGTCAAATATGGCGTATCGATTTGCTTAATATCGCCAAGACACACGATTTTACTGCCAGGGCCTGCACGGGTCACCAAGGTTTTGATTTGCTTTGAGGTGAGATTTTGTGCTTCATCAATGATGATGAAACGGTTTAGGAAGGTACGTCCGCGCATAAAATTGAGCGAGCGAATTTTGATTTTATTTTGCAAGAGATCTTGCGTTGCCCCGCGCCCAAAGGTGCCCCCTTCTTGTGAGCCGTGAAGCACTTCGAGGTTATCCATCAATGCGCCCATCCAGGGGGTCATTTTTTCTTCTTCCGTTCCCGGTAAAAAGCCAATGTCTTCCCCCACAGGAATGGTGACACGCGTCATTAAAATTTCAGTATAGCGGCTTTGATCCAGCACCTGCGTTAAGCCTGCAGCGATAGTAAGCAAGGTTTTTCCGGTACCGGCAGAGCCTTGTAGCGTGACAAAATCAATGTCTGGATCAAGCAGCAGGTTTAGGGCAAAATTTTGCTCCCGATTGCGGGCATTGATTCCCCACACGGTGTGTTTTGCCTGGGTGAAGTCGCGTGCCAGTTGAACCACAGCGCTTCCTTCAGCAATTTCTTTGACGATGGCTTGAAACAGGTTGTCGTGGGTGCTAATGCAGTCGTTGTAATTCCAATGAGTAGTTAAAGGCCCGCTGATTCGATAAAAGGTTTTGCCTTCTTCTTTCCAGGCTTCAATGCTTTTCGCGTGGGTGTCCCAAAAATCGTTTTCAAGCAGGTGTAAGCCATTGTGTAATAAATTGACATCGTCAAGCACTTTATCATTGAAATAATCTTCCGCCGGGATGCCTAAAATACCGGCTTTGATACGCAAATTAATGTCTTTGGAAATAATAATGACCTGTTTTTCAGGGTGTTTTTTTTGCAAACCAAGGGCTGTAGAGAGCAGGGTATTATCCGCTTTATGACCCGGTAAGGAGATAGGGCGCAGTTGCTCGAATTCATCCGTTTGAAAAAATAACCGCCCGCTGCTGTTCACTTTTTCGGCGTTTAAAAAGCTTGGAATAGGTAACCCTAATACAATTTGGTTGTGCGTTGCATTGCTCATTAACTCAACTAACATGCGGTTGGTTTGACGCACGTTGCGTGCTACTTCCGAGATACCTGTTTTGTGGCTATCCAGTTCCTCCAAAACAACCATGGGCAAATAAATATCGTGTTCCTCAAAACGGTAAATAGCGGATGGGTCGTGCATCAGGATATTCGTATCCAATACGAACAATTTTGCTGTATTATTGCCATTCTCCATGAATTTATCCTTTCAGCTAAATCCACATTGTGAGGACGGTTTCGGGAGGAGTCAAGCCTTAAAATCCTTAAATTTCAATTGGCTATCGGTGCCGTAGAATTGGCAAAGTGCATTGCGAAAGGCATTGGCACGCTCCCAAAGGCCATTTTGGCAATAAAGGGCCACCTGTTTGAGAACGGCATTTGTGAACCGCGAAGTGTCCGTTGGAGCCCCATTTAAATTATCCACGCTGACACAAAACGAATGGCCTGCCGCCACGCTTAAAATCCATTCCAGTGCTTGCGGTTTGACTTCCACTTGTTGAAATTGCTCTTGTTGTGCTTCGTTGCGCCCATCCGGTGCGTACCAATAGCCGAAATCGACCAGTTTCCGCCTTGCCTCGCCGGCGATTAACCAATGTGCGCATTCATGCAGTGCGCTTCGGAAAAACCCGTGAGCAAAAAAAATAGTATGGTAGGAGCGGTTGGCATCTGCCGGGAGGTAAATGGGTTCGTCCTCGCCTTTAGCTAGCACGGTTTGGTATTTTTCCCGAAAGCAATGGTTGAAAAGAGTAATTAAATCTTCGTATCGGTGCACATCATCACGCAAAATTAAGCAAAAAACGATTACTAATTTACCATTTTTTTAGTTAAAATAACTAGTCTGAATTTTGAAAAGTGAGGAAGTTATGCCTTCTTTTGACGTTATTTCTGAAATTAACGAAGTGGAATTGCGCCATGCGGTCGAAAATGCCCTGCGCGAAATGGGAACGCGCTTTGATTTTCGTGGGGTTGAGTCAAGTATTACTTTAAAAGAGCTCACCGTCACCTTAAAATCGGAATCCGATTTTCAAGTGCGCCAGCTCGAAGATTTATTTCGCAACCATTGCACCAAGCGCTGCGTGGACGCAGGTGGCGTGGAAATGGAAGAGAAACCGGTACACAGCGGTAAAACCTATTCTTTAAACATGACCTTTAAACAAGGTATTGATCAGCCCACAGCAAAAACTATTGTAAAACTGATTAAAGACAATAAACTTAAAGTGCAATCCTCTATTCAAGGGGAGAAAGTACGAATCACCGGCAAAAAAAGGGATGATTTACAAGAAGCTATCGCTTTATTAAAAAAATCAGAGATTGAAATACCGTTGCAATTTGATAATTTTCGTGAATAACCGGGCTGTTTTTTGCGAAAACGGGGGCTTTTTTGTTACAAAAAGAAGGCTAAATGGTCTATTATAAAACATATGGGTAATGGCTTACCTGGCTGAACCAAAATTCAATCTATGTATTAGGGAGTCGTTTTGAAGTGTGGTGTGTATATCTGCGCAAGTGCAGAGAACCTGAAGCACGACATAGACTGCCAAAGTGAATGCAGTTTGGGGCTCAGATACTTTAGGAAGTCGTTGCCTGTATACGTTGGGGGCCTTTCTTCGTCCTAATCGATTTGAACGTTTTCGATAAGCAAGGTCATCTTTAAGAAAAAAACTGCGTTTGTACTCGGTTTTATTTCCAATGTGCCTGCCAGTAATCCTGGCGGTTTCCCACTTCAGATACTTTAAGAAAAAGACTTGTCAACAGACTCTAAACCACGTCATTTTCAAAAGAACCTCTACAAACACCGTTTCCGTATGCGTTTTTACCAACATAGTTTGTATCTATTTCTTGACATCATGGATACAAAGTATGTATGTTTGTATCTATTAATTCAAGAGATAGATACAAACTTATGAAATTAATTGAAATGGGTATTAATAGACAACAACCACAGGGCTTTAAGGCTTTTATCCCTCATTCTTTCCCCCCCCTGTTGCTGAGATGCATACGGCATTAGGTGATTTAGAAAAATTTTTACATACTGAGAATACTATCCCAACCGTGGTAAAGGCAGGGTTAATTCATGCGCAATTTGAAACTATCCATCCCTTTTTAGATGGTAATGGCAGAACTGGTAGGATGTTAATTACTTTTTATTTATGGAAAGAAAATTTTTTAGAATATCCGGTTTTATTTTTATCGTCTTATTTTAAAAAGCATCAAGAAATTTATGATGAAAAGCTCTCCAGTTACCATAATGGAAAAGTTTTTGATTGGTTAGATTTTTTCTTGGATGGCGTAATTGAAATAGCACATGAAGCAATAGAGATCGTTGATAAAATTACCAAACGACGCGAAGCAGATAGGCAAAAAATTCAAATGCTTGGTAAACGCGCAGCGGAAAGTGCTGTACCTGTCCTACAAGAATTGTATAAACAGCCCATTGTAAATAATGCTCTAGTTCAAAAATGGATTGGATTCACAAGAGCTGGGGCGCAAACAGTGATTAACCGATTTATAGAAATAGGAATTTTGACACAAAAAGACAAAGATAAAAAATATGGGCAATCCTATGTTTACAAAGAATATATTGATATCTTTGTTGGTAATGATTAATGGTGTATTTGCGGTTTCATTCACAGAACGTATTGAAAAGTGATACGATTCTGCAATCGAAATGTTTTTATGCCTTGCAACATTGGTCAATGAGTTAGCAATTTTCCAGAGTATCAATAACACGTCCTAAGATGGTATTACCTGTTTAGGTTCGCCACGGTTAACCAATCTGCAAAATTAGCTTTAGACCTCAAAGCAAAAGGTATTTTAGTTAGGCGTGAATTCGGAAAAATAGAGGTCGCCATGCTGTTAATAAATAAGAGGGTATTATGTTTGATTTTATATCTCAATGGACTAATGTCGTTGCTAATTATTTTTCTCAATACTTATTCTATGCATGCAAAAATAATCAACTATTACAAGTGAACTTATTGTTAATGTTTAATATAGTGAATATTAATACTCAAGATAAATGGGGTAATACTCCTTTACATATTGCCACAGAATATGGCCACTATAAACTTGTAGAAATGCTGCTAAAACATCCTGAGATTATGCCAAATATTAAAAATGTTGACGAGAAAACTCCGTTGCATCTATCTTGTCAAAAAAAACCTTATGAAGCATCCTATATCGCGTCAAAAGAGAATAACATAAAGATTCTATATGCGCTTATAAATCATCCTGGAATTTTAGTGAATGCAACTGGTGTTAGGGGATGGTCACCGTTAGGAGTGGCTTGTTTTTGGAGGAATCAAGAGAGTGTATTCGCGTTATTATCCAAAGAAAAGATTGACGTAAATATTCAAAATGAAGAAGGTAATACTCCGCTGCATATAGCCCATATTAATACAGATTATGATCAGGGTGCTCCGTTAGTTGAATTAGAGTCTAAAATGTCATTACCTATTGTTAACGCTTTATTAGCAAGGGAAGATATTAACGTCAATATAAAAAATAAGAAAGGCGAAACACCGTTGCATGTTGATGTTAGATTAGGAGAATATTATTTAGCAAAAAAAATAATGAAATATCCTTATACTAAAATTAACGAGCAAAATAATAAAGGCGAAACACCGCTGCATTTAGCTTGCAAAGAAGGTTTTGAAAAAACAGTTTTAGCACTTTTGAACTCACCCGATATTGATGTTGAACTAATTGACCACTCTGGAAAAACGGCTTCTTACTACGCTAGTAAAAATAACAACCATGTTATTCAAGGTTTTTTTAAAAAAGCATCTATAAATATTAACGAATCAAATAGAGGGATCAAGTCTTTTGATAAAGGGATTTTTTCTTAATAAATGCTTGGTAAAGTACTCCTTCAAGCTCGCATGGAAAGACTTAGAGTAAATATAAAATAAAAAGGGCATTATCAAAAGACTTGACCCCTAATCCCTCTAATCTTCGAAAGACTTGACCCTTAATCCTTAGAATAATGTATGCTGGATATCTAATTTCCAGCATACTATTAAATAAATGCATTAATGCTGAGCTACTTAGGCGTGTGAACGGAATTCAAGGTTTCTTCTTCAATAGTTTTTACAGATGCACGGTTAAAAAAACTATAACAAGAAGCAGCAATCAAACCAAAACCGGCCCCTCTGACCGCTCCACGTAAACCTATTTCTGCTACTGCACCCAAGTTATATCTGATAGGGCTGAAATCTCTCCTGCACTCATCAACCGCTAGAAGTGAGAAAATCATTCCACCCAAGGCAGCACCGTGTCCAGCTCCAAGAAGGAGGTTCTCAAAGTAACTGAATTGATTTTTCATTTATCGTCCTTTTTATCGGTAATATTGGATTGATTCTGATCGTAAAAGAATTTGAATCAAATATGGCGGAATTGTACTAAAAATTTTATTATCTGGCCAGTAGTAAGGAAAAGAAACAACGTGTAGAGGGGGCAAGTCTTTTGATAAAGGGATTTTTTCTTAATAAATGCCTGGTAAAGTACTCCTGCACGTTCGCATGGAAAGACTTAGAGTAAATATAAAATAAAAAGGGCATTATCAAAAGACTCGACCCCTAATCTCTAATCTTCAGCCTTTTTAATCTTAAGAAAAGCCCCTTTTTTTAAACCACCCTCATCCGCCCTTCGGGCACCTTCTCCCGCCGGCGGGAGAAGGGAGCCTGAATAGTTACATGCATTCTGCTTTTTTTAGCTCGCTTTTGTTTATTGTAAGATCGTGTAGTATAATTATGATGCAAGCAATCAACAAGGAAGGCGAAAATGAAAAAAACAATCATCGCAGTAGCAGTGTTTGTCCCTGCGCTCTTTCTAACGAGTTGTGCGGTTACCACAACCTCTGCTTATCCCGGTTACCGAGGCGATTACGTGTATTCTGTCGGTTATTACGGGGTGCAACCGGGTTGGAGTGATGTGGGCTATTGGCGCGGATACCGTGGCTATAGCAACCGTGGCTGGTGGAGTTACCGCTGGTAATTGCCAAATTTGTATCGGAGCGCCGTTTGCCCATGGAATGAAACGGCGCCTCTTCTGACTCCACTCCCCTTTTTGTGCAATTATGCTACAGTAAAAGAAAGGGATAAAGGCGCACTTGCATGAAAGGCTGGATTTTATACAAGCGTAACCAAAGCGAATTAACCGAACTCGATCACGGGGTGAATCGTTTTTTGTCTGTGGCGCCTTCATTGGGAATTACGCTTCATGTGTTAAGACCGGATCAGTTTGAATTAGTAATAAGCCGTGACGACAGAAAAAGCATCCTGTTAAACAATGAACGCGCAGCCCTTCCTGATTTTTTATTACCGCGTTTAGGGGCTGAAACCACTTATTATGCGCTGGCGATTATTCGGCAATTGGAGCGGTTAGGCGTGTACAGTTGCAATCATTCCTCTGCGATTGAAGCGGTGCGTGATAAATTGTTTTTAAGCCAATTGCTTGCCCAAAGTAATCTGCCTTCTCCCAAAACCATGTTAGTCAAATTCCCTGTGTCTGAAACGGTGGTAGAGCATGAAATTGGCTTTCCCCTGGTTATCAAAAATATTTCAGGCGCACGCGGAATTGGTATTCATCTATGCGAAACAGCGCAGGGCTTTAGCGATCTAATGGAGCTTCTTGCAAGCCACAGTGCCAGCACCCAAATGATTCTACAGGAATTTATCCAACACAGTTACGGGCGTGATTTACGTGTCTTGGTGTTAGGCGGTAAGGTGACAGGGTGCATGCAGCGCATTTCCACGGGCAGTTTCAAGGCCAATTTTTCGCGCGGTGGACGGGTAGAACCTTATGCCATAACGCCAGAAATCGAGCGGCTAGCGATTGATTGCGCCAATTTATTTCAGTTAGAAATTGCTGGCATTGATTTATTATTTGATAAAGAAGGGTTTAAGATTTGCGAAGCGAATTCCTCACCGGGGTTTAAAGGAATGGAGTTGGCAACAGGAAGTGATGTGGCAAGGGAAATTTTGATCTATATCAGAGGAGAAGTAAAAAATGCCCCGTAAATACAGGGCGTTTTCTTTAAACACGAAAGGACTTAAATTCAGGCTCTTCTGCCATTGCTATAAACACCGTGTCATATTCTCGCACTGCGTTTAAGAGGTCTTTGACATCCTGCTTGCTTTTGCCATGCTGATTTAATTCGGCAGCAAAATTTTGTGCAAATCTATTGGAAACCATGCTGTCATCTTTTGGTAGAACAACTGTTTTTAACCATTTTTCAAAGGCTGTTTTTTCAGACTTATACAGGAAATACTCTTTTTCTTTCAGCAGCTCTTTCACTTCGCTTTGAGCGATAGGGCGGGAAGGCTTTGATTTGCAGTTAGCTCCAAAAATACTTTTGTTTTCGAGGTACATGTTGTACGTGTTTCGCTGTTCTGCAGTTAATGCAATCTTTTTGAACTGTCTTTCAATTTCTTGATAAAGTTTATCGCAATCCTTTTGATCCAGTTTAAAGTTCATGATATGCGCATAAATTTTAAATCTCATTTCATTGTTTTTCATGTTTCTCTACTCTTGGTTAAATTTCGAGCGAGAATATAACAAAAAAAATCCAAGGAAGCAAATTTTTGCCCAACAGGCTAAAAAATAACCTGAAAAGGTTATTCTTTAGCCCGAGAAACGTATTCCCCTTTGCGGGTATCGACCTTAATCAGCTCGCCGGTTTGAACAAAAAGCGGTACGCGTACTACAGCGCCTGTTTCAAGGGTTGCTGGTTTACCGCCGCCGCCTGAGGTATCACCTTTTAAGCCGGGATCGGTTTCCGTGATGGTCAGGATGACAAAGTTGGGTGGTGTGACTTGAATGGGCTCATTATTCCAGAGGGTAACCATGCAAACATCTTGCTCTTTTAACCACTGTGCGGAGTCAGCCAGTGTTTCGGTGCTGATAGCATATTGTTCAAAATTATCAGGAACCATGAAATGCCATAATTCGCCATCATTATAGAGGTATTGCATTTCCATGTCAGCGACATCGGCAGATTGCAATGTTTCATTGGATTTGAATGTGCGCTCAACCACACGCCCTGTTTTTAAATTACGGATTTTAACGCGTGTGAACGCCTGGCCTTTACCGGGTTTGACAAATTCGCACTCGACAATGTTGCAGGGTGCATTATCAATCATTACTTTTAAACCATTTTTCAGATCGTTCGAGCCGTAGGTCGCCATCAGTGCTCCTTGTTGAGTTTTTGTTGCATTTTCGTTAGAGTTCGCGCAGTTTAACAATTTTGAACACTGAATGCGAGATGACTCTGTGACTTGGCAAAAAATTCTGGCACAAGGATTTAGTTCTGGCAATGCCTTACTAAAATTCTTGTCCTTACCGCAAGAATTGGCGAATAAAGGGGCTGAGCTGCAGTTTAAAACCCGCGTACCAAGGGGGTTTGCCGCCCGCATGCAAAAAGGAAACCCCCATGATCCGCTGCTTTTGCAGGCATTGGCTTTGCCACAAGAGTTAGAAAAGGTTGCGCACTTTATCAATGACCCACTGGAGGAATTAAATGCTAATCCTGTGGAAGGGTTAATGCACAAATACCACGGACGGGTGTTACTGACCTTTACCGGTGCCTGTGCTATTAATTGCCGTTACTGTTTCAGACGCCACTTTCCCTATGCAAAAAATAATCCGGGGCGAAAAGGGTGGGGGGCTGTGCTGCGTTATATCGAAGCAGACACGAGTATTCATGAAGTCATTTTAAGCGGCGGTGATCCCTTGCTTGCCACGGATAAAGCCTTAGGCGATTTTATCGTGCAATTGGAGGCGATTTCGCATGTCCATACCCTGCGCTTTCACACCCGCATTCCCATTGTGTTGCCGGAACGCATCGATAACGCTTTTCTCGCGATGTTGTCTGCTACGCGCTTTCAAAAAGTGATGGTGTTACATTGTAACCATCCGCAAGAGCTGGATGAGTCAGTTAAACAGGTTTGCAGTAAGTTACGTGCTACCGGTTGCCATCTGCTCAATCAAACGGTCTTATTAAAAGGTATAAATGACACGGCAGATACCTTGGCCGCCTTAAGCCAGCGTTTGTTTGCTTTTGGTGTGTTGCCTTATTATTTGCATGTATTGGATAAAGTAGCGGGGGCTGCTCATTTTGATTTGCCCTCCATGAAAGCTTTGCAATTACATCAGCAATTGCAAAGCCTGTTACCGGGCTATCTTGTCCCTCGTCTTGTGCGCGAGGAGGCTGGGAAGGCGCATAAAACCTGGTTGAGCGCTGAATGATTTAAAAGAACACACATTGACCTGATCAAGGGCGCACCAATGGGTTTATCTTAAACCCATACTGTTGAGCCAAGGCCAAACTTTATAATTAAAACAAACCGCATCAAAATATTCCATATTAGTTAACATGGAATATTTGTATTGTTTTCAATCATTCGGCGCGCTAGAGGCTGCCGAATTTTTCGATCAATTTTTCCTGGGCATTGTAACTGCCGTGTGCTACCAGTTTGTAGCTGCCATCAGCCTGCATTTCCCAGGCATTGCAATTATCTTTTAAATAATTTTTAAAAATTTCCTGTTTAATGCGTTTTTGACAACAGGCATCCAGGATGGGAAACAGGATTTCAATGCGGGTGTAGAGGTTGCGTTCCATCAAATCAGCACTGGCACAAAAGTAGCGTTCATTCTCGTCAATGCGAAAATGAAACACACGGTGGTGTTCAAGAAAACGCCCCACAAAAGAAAGGACGCGAATGTTATCGGAAACGCCTGGAATTTTGGGTTTTAAACAGCACACACTACGCACCATTAAATTGATTTTTACGCCAGCTAGTGATGCGCGATACAGAGCCTGAATCATGATTTTATCGGTTAATCCATTCACCTTGATATTAATTTCGGCTTCTTTGCCCTCACTGGCTGCTTGCCGGCATTCCTCAATCATTTGCAGCAGGTTTTTTTGTAAGGTAAAGGGCGAGTAGCAAATCGCTTTGAGTTTTACGGTTTTGCCAAGGCCTGTTAACTGTTGAAAGATAATCTGGATGTCTGCGGTAATGGTAGGTTCACTGGTAATTAAGCCGAGATCAGTATACCGTCTTGCCGTTTTTTCATGGTAATTTCCGGTTCCAAGATGCACATAGCGTTTTAATTTGCCGTGGGTTCTGCGAACGACCAAAGTCATTTTAGCGTGCGTCTTATACCCCATCACCCCGTATAGCACCAGGACTCCTGCTTCGTGCAGGCGATTGGCCAATTTTAAGTTGGATTCTTCATCAAACCGCGCCCGCAATTCAATGACGGCCGTGACTTCTTTGCCCGAGCGTGCCGCTTCCACTAATGCTTTTACCATTAAGGATTCAGAGTGCGTTCGATAAAGGGTTTGTTTGATTGCTAACACCTGAGGGTCTGCGGCGGCTTGCCGCACAAAATCAATCACTACATCAAAGCTTTCATAGGGGTGGTGTAATAAAATGTCTTGTTCATCCAACACATGAAAAAGATTGCGCCGGTGTAAACCTAAATCCGGGTATTGAACCAGTAAGGGCGGGTAATTGAGCTGCGGCCTGTCTATGCGGTTAATGGTGTGGAGATAGCGCTGTAAGTTCACTGGTCCATCGCATAAATAGGCGTCTTCGTGATGCAAATGGTGCTTTTGCAACAGAAAATCAACCATTTCTTCCGGGCATTCGCTGTCAACTTCAAGGCGCACCACATGGCCGTAGTGACGAGAGAATAATTCGCGTTGTACCGCCACGGCCAAATCTTCGATTTCCTCTTCGCGCAAGAATAAATCGCTGTTGCGGGTTAAACGAAAAGAATAGCAACCGTTGATTTCCATTCCCGGAAAAAGGCTTGAAATGTGCGTTTTTATAATCGAGGACAAATACACAAAATAACTGCCGCCGTTTTCACATAATTCCGAAGGCAGGTGAATCATGCGCGGTAAGGCGCGCGGCGCATGGACTACGGCGTAATCAATGTTTCGGTCAAAGGCATCTTTTCCGCGCAGGGAAATAATAAAATTTAAGCTTTTGTTAAAAAGACGCGGGAAAGGATGCGCCAAATCAAGGGCTATCGGGCTTACAATGGGGAGTATTTCGTTTTTAAAATAATGTTTTGCCCACAGGTGAATGTCATCAGTCCAATCTTCAAGCGAGAGAAAATGGATGTTTTCCTTACGCATCGCAGGCAATAATTCTTTATTAAAAATATGATAAAGCTCATCAATTAAGACATGCACTTTTTTGCTAAGCTGGGCAAAAATTTCGTTGGCTTTTAAGCCATCAATGGTTTGCTTTGTTGAGTAAAGGGCGATTTTTTCTTTAAGCCCTGCTACGCGAATTTCAAAAAACTCATCTAAATTTGCGCTGCAAATGCAAAGGTAGCGCATGCGCTCCAGCAGGGGCACTTTATGGTCGCGCGCTAAATGGAGCACCCGTTCGTTAAAAGCAAGGGCTGTAAATTCCCGGTTGATGTAATAATGCGGATTGTCCAGATCATTGCTCATGTAGTTGTCCTTATGAGAAAATAACACACTCCGATAAATCCAAGAAAACCCCAGAAGGGCGATAATTGAAAAAAGGCAAGCCCTGCAAAAAAGACAAATGCCGCAATTGCAATCGGCAACGAATAATACATCTCAACCACTCCTTGCCCTACGGAATAGGTTGCCGCTGCAAGCAATGCCAATGCGCCGTATTGCACCGCAATCATGACTTTTTTAATGACAGGGTTTTGGTAAGTGCTTAAAATTTGGTAACCGATTAAGGCCATTACAAGGCCTGGTAAATTTAAACAGGTAACTGCTAAAATAAGGCCAAGCATTCCTGCGGCTTTATACCCAATTAAGGCTGCGAGTTTGACTCCGGTTAATCCCGGAAAAAGAAAAGTAGACCCCACCATGCCTACAAATTCTTCAGGGCTTATCCAATGCCGGTAATGCACTGCCTCGTATTCTAAAATTTTTAGCATAGCGTTGCCGCCGCCTAAAGTGATTAAGCCAATTTTGGTAAAACTCAGTACGATAGCAAGTAAATTATTGGTCATAATGAAGCACTTTTTTAAGAAAATGGACGTAATCTGAGGAGGCGCGCTTCCCCAAAATCTGTTGAGTTATGCTGGCAACAAGGCGTTCGGCGCGTCCTTCAATGCAGACGCTAAAATAAACGCCTTCATCAATGCGCAAGCGTGCAAGTTCGAGTTTAATAGTGGGCGTGCCGGGAAACGCACAGACGAGCGCTTCTTTGTGCACCAATACCTCGATGGATTTTTCTTTAATCGTTGCTAACAGACGCTCAGTCGTTTCTGCGGTTCCCGGCAAAGGCTCATGAAGCGAGGAATGGGCTAAATTGATTTTTTTCCCAAAACCGCAAAGGGATTCCTTCTGTTGCAGAAGCGGTTTATAGAGCAATTGATCTTTCCGGTATTTGATGTTCTGCAAGCCATCCACTAATACATAACGGTCTTCACGATGCTTTATTTCGTAATGCGAAAGCTGTAAAAAAGAGGGCGTTAGCCCATTGAGCTGAATGATTTCATCCTGCCCCCAAAAAAAGCGCGATTCCCAGCGGAGCGCATCCTTCGCTTCGGATAAATTCTCTAAATTCAATGGGTTGTCTGAATTTATTTCAAAATTCCAAATCAAGCGTGTATTCAATGTCAGCTGCCTTTCTTATTATTTTTAGCTTACCAACCAGGAAAGACCGGTATATACTAAGAGCTTACTAAGCTTCGTTAAGCAAAGGAAGTGATTGACATGGCGATTATTTTATTTCTGCTCTATTTCGCGTTTACTTTGGTGGTTCTTTACCGCGGCATGCATGCCTTGATGTGGGAAATTGGCAGTGCAGTGTATTTATTCTCGGCAACCCTCTATAGCGGTACACCCTGGTTTATTCTTTTAATTCTTGCAGTGGCTATCTTAAGCGCTCTGCTGTTAATCCACGTAGAGCCTGTTCGTGCAGCCTTTAGTGAGTTTGTTTTCAAGCGCGCCGGAAAATCTATTCCCAAACTATCCAAAACCGAAGAAGAAGCCTTAAATGCGGGCGACACCTGGATTGAGCGCGATATTTTTATTGGTTCACCGGATTGGAGCAAATTAAAAACAGTCCATGCCGACCTGACCGCAGAAGAGCAATCTTTTTTAGCCAATGAAGTGCAAACCCTTTGTTCCCTGCTGGATGAGTGGGAAATTAAGCTCTCGGGTGATTTGCCGGAAAAGGTGTGGGCTTACATTAAAGAGAAGGGTTTTTTCGGTTTGGTGATTCCCAAAGAATACGGCGGGAAGGGGTTTTCCGCCCGTGCGCATTCCGATGTAGTAATGAAAATTGCCAGCCGCTCGCCCTCTACGGCAGTGACCGTGATGGTTCCTAATTCCTTAGGCCCAGGAGAACTACTGAATTACTATGGAACGGAGGAGCAAAAAGCCAATTATTTGCCCAACTTAGCCAAAGGAGTTGATATTCCTTGTTTTGCTCTGACTGAGCCAAGTGCGGGAAGCGATGCAACCTCGATTCAATCCGAGGCGATTGTCGTTGAGCGAAAAGTGGGCGGCAAAACGCAACTATTCCTTAAAATCAATTTAAATAAACGCTGGATTACCTTAGCACCTATTGCGACGCTAGTGGGATTGGCCGTTAATTTAAAAGATCCTGGTGGCTTACTTAAAGGGGTGGGGTGTGAGGGAATTACCTGCCTTTTAATCCCGCGCGATACCGAAAACCTGCTGATTGGCAACCGGCATTTTCCGGCAGAACAATCCTTTATGAACGGCTCCATTCGTGGGGAAAACATTGTTGTACCGATTGAAACCATCATCGGCGGGCAAAAAAATGCCGGTCACGGTTGGCAAATGCTGGTGGAGTGTTTATCCATAGGCCGCTCCATTTCTTTACCGGCTTTAGGTTCTGCCTCGTCCTCCATTGCTTACCTGACAACCGGGGCATTCGCGCGCATTCGCCGCCAGTTTAATGTGGAAATTGGCCAGTTTGAGGGGGTTCAAGAAAAGCTCGCTGAAATTGCAGGATTAAATTACCTTATTAATGCGACAAGGCTGTTAACGGTTGCGGCAGTAAACCAGCATAAAAAACCTTCGGTGGCTTCTGCAATAACCAAATATTTTAATACCGAGCTTTCTCGAATTACGGTCAATAGTGCAATGGATGTTCATGCTGGGCGTGCTGTTGTTACAGGGCCTCGCAATTACCTTGCCAATTATTACCAGGGTATTCCTATCTCGATTACGGTTGAGGGCGCTAATATCATGTCCCGCAATCTGTTAATTTTTGGTCAAGGCTCCATGGCTTGCCATCCCTTTGTCCGTGAGGAATTTTATGCGGTATCGAAAGGCGATAAACAGGCCTTTCAGGCACTGCTTTGGCAGCATATCAGTTATTTTATGCAAAATGTTGCAAAAACCATCTGCTCTGCGTTTACCGGTGGAATGTTTATTCAGGCGCCCAAAAATGAATTAAAACGCGAATACCAGCGGTTAGCCCGGTTAAGCCATGCCTTTGCTTTTTTTGCGGATTTCGCCTTAATTTATTTAGGCGGCGATTTGAAGCGCAAAGAGCGTTTGTCTGCTCGATTGGCTGACGGCATGTCCTTTCTTTACATGGCAATGGCCACGTTAAAAACTTGTCAGGACAATGGGGAAAACAAAGACGAAGTGATTCATGCCAAATGGGCGCTCGGGTATTGCTTTTATCAGGCACAAAAAGCGATGCTTTCGTTTTGCCGTAATTTTCCTTCCAAACCGCTGGGTTTTCTTCTGCGTTTAGCGGCATTTCCTTGCGGTCAAACCATGAGTTACCCCAAAGACAAGCTGGATCACCAATTGGCGCAATTGATGATGAAAAATAACCATTACCGCGAGCGCATGATGCAATTAGTGTATTTAAGCGGGGATGCAACCCAGCCGATTGACCGAATGGAAGACGCACTGCAACGCATCATTAAGAGTGATCCCTTGTATCAAAAAATAGGTTCACTGAAGCGGTATAAATTTGCGGCTTTAAAAGAAAAAGTGCTTGAAAAGGTAAGCAAAGGCGAGTTGTCCCAGGAAGAAGCCGATGAAATCATTGCCGTGGAGCGCGCCTGCTGGGATGCGATTCAGGTGGATGAGTTTGCTTTTGAATCAACAAGAAAAAAACACGCTAACTCCCTTGCCGATTCTTATGCGAACCCTATGGATTAAGGGATTGGGAGCCGTGGGGGAGTTAACGCTTGGCGATGGTTAACCCTCCAGTGCTCCCCCTTAAGCAAAGAAAACGGCCTGTCCCGTGCAGGTGCACCACAGTCTGGTATGTCATGCCAGACCGAACGGTACATTTTCAAAAAACTTCAGGGCGTTTTGCTATGAACAACCTTAAGTTTTCGTGAATGCATTACTTTTTCAACGAGGAGTGAGAGCAGCAGCCCAGAATACGCCATCATTATCCAGGGGGTTAGCAGGCCCATGCGCAAATAAATGTACCCAATCAAGAGCGTAGAAAACGCCACGAGGAACAAGGGAAACTGCCTGGGCCATTGCAAGTACATGGCATGGTAAAAAAGAATTAACACCGCACCGGTAAAAAATGCGGCAATGACATCGTAAAGGGTATGGTAGCCAAAATAAATCAGGCTAAATCCAATGCCGGGGAGCAATAACGCAATAGCTGCTTTTAGCCAATACGAAGACGTTCTATAGGCTATCCAGCCATACAATACCGTTGTTAACTGCATGTGGCCGCTGGGAAAGGCAAATCCTTTTTTGTGCAGCCAGGGTGCAAGCGGGACTTGAAAACTCAACTTTAAAGCCGTGTTAACCAGGATTGAGAAAAAAATCAAACCAATCACCCGTTTGAAGGTCATTCTGTCAAAGCAGAGCAAACCAATGAGAATGAGAGGTGCGATAACAACGGCATCGCTAAAAAGAAGAAACAGGGTGGCAAGCGCATTTACCATGCGGTTTTCCTCTCAAAAAAAATCGGTTGGCTAGCTGATAATCTCATGCCTTCGAACACGTTGTTAAGGCATCAATCACTTCTAAAACATGCCCTTTCACTGTGACTTTTCGCCATTCCTTGCGCAAAACACCTTCTGGATCAATCAAAAACGTACTGCGCTCAATGCCGCGCACCTGTTTGCCGTAGAGGTTTTTCATTTTGATCACATCAAAAAGTTGGCATAAGTGTTCTTCGTCATCACTCACTAATTCGAAAGGGAAGGACTGGTTGCACTTGAATTTTTCATGCGAAGTTAAGCTGTCGCGTGATACGCCCAATACTTCGGCATTAAGTGCCCGAATTTCGGCATAAGCGTCTCGAAAATCTTGCCCTTCCAGCGTGCAGCCCGGGGTTGCGTCTTTGGGATAAAAATACAGAATGAGCCATTTTCCTGCAAAGTCACTGAAATGAGCACAAGGATTGTGGGTTGTCTTGAATGCGCTATCCGTTATTTTATCACCGAGGTTCATTAGAAGCTCCAACGCGTTGAGAAAGCGTGTATAATACTCCTCTTTAAATCTTAAATCGATTGTATGACTAGCAATAAAGACAACAGCATCGCTTACAATAAAAAAGCCCATTTCGAGTATTTTATCGAAGACGAGTACGAAGCAGGATTAGTGCTTCAAGGCTGGGAGGTAAAA
This sequence comes from Tatlockia sp., assembly GCA_041659885.1. GTDB lineage: Bacteria > Pseudomonadota > Gammaproteobacteria > Legionellales > Legionellaceae > Tatlockia. The sequence continues at coordinate 105,669 of JBAZXN010000001.1, read as the reverse complement.
AGTTTGCGGGCGGGCAAAATTAACCTGTCGGATGCCCACGTCATTGTCAAATACGGGGAAGCCTTTTTATTGGGGGCGCAAATTCAACCCTTGCCGACTGCGGCCGTTCACCTGCATCCAGAGGCTAACCGGACACGCAAGTTGTTGTTGAACCGTCAAGAGTTAAGCCGTCTTATCGGATGTGTTGAGCGACAGGGCTATACTATTGTTCCTATCGCCTTGTATTGGAAGAACAAGCACATAAAAATAAAAATTGCCCTTGCCAAAGGGAAAAAGACCCACGACAAACGCGATACGGTTAAAGACAGGGATTGGCAGCGTGACCGAGCAAGATTGCTTAAAAAGCATAACTAGGGCTAACATGGTAAATGAGTTTATGGCATAATTTGCCAATTTTACGAATTCCTCCTTCTGTTCTCATCTAAACTTAAAGAATAGTAAGGGTTCGAATGAGTCAAGGAGCCATTTATGTGCGGGATCATTGGAGCGGTATCACAGCGTGATATATCCAAGGTGTTACTTGAGGGATTAAGGCGTTTGGAGTACCGTGGTTATGACTCTGCAGGACTGGCTGTCATTGATGCAAAAGGCCATCTTAAGCGGCTGCGGATTCAGGGCAAAGTGCAGGCCTTAGCCGATGCCATGCATAAAACGCCGATTGCCGGCACGGTTGGCATTGCGCATACAAGGTGGGCGACACACGGCAAACCTTGTGAAGAAAACGCGCATCCTCATACCTCGCATGACGAAATCGCCGTGGTTCATAACGGTATCATTGAAAATTACGAGCAATTACGGCAAAAATTAACCGAGGCAGGTTATGTTTTTACCTCTGAAACCGACACCGAAGTGGCGGCGCACTTAATCCATTCCTATTATCAACAACAAGAAGATTTGCTCCTTGCCTTGCAACGTGCTGCAAAAGACATGCACGGTGCCTTTGCTCTGGGAGTGATTCATCAACAAAGGCCACAAGAGTTGGTTGCTATCCGCAAAGGCAGCCCTTTGGTGGTGGGATTAGGCATTGATGAGCAGTTTATTGCGTCTGATGCGCTGGCATTGCGTTCGTTTGCGCAAGCCATAATCTACCTTGAAGAGGGCGATTGCGTACGTCTTTTTGAGGGCAGAATTCAATTATTTGATTCCGCAAACCATGCGGTAGAACGCAAAATGCAATTTTTAGACAGCGACAGCCAATCCACCAGCAAAGGCACTTACCGCCATTTTATGTTGAAGGAAATTTATGAGCAGCCCAAGGTTATCTCAGATACTCTGGAAGGGCGGATTGCAAGCCATGAGGTGCTACGTGCAAGCTTTGGCGAAAGCGCTGCCTCTTTTTTTCCTGAAATAAAGCACATTCATATTGTGGCGTGCGGAACCAGTTACCATGCAGGCCTTGTGGCAAGGCATTGGTTGGAGTCATTAACCGGATTGCCTACCTCGGTAGACATTGCGAGTGAATACCGCTACCGCGATATCGTGGTATCGGAAAAAACCTTGTTTATCACGGTCTCGCAGTCGGGCGAAACAGCCGACACGCTTGCGGCTTTACGCAAAGCAAAAGAATTGAATTATTTGACTCGCCTTGCCATCTGCAACGTTGCGACCAGTACTTTAGTGCGCGAGGCAGACTGTGTTTTTCTAACGCGCGCCGGGATTGAAATAGGCGTTGCCTCGACCAAAGCCTTTACCACCCAATTGGTGGCTTTCCTGATGTTAGCCGCAGCCCTTTGTAAGGATGAGCGTGCAGCAACCGTTTTGATGCAGTTGCGGGAATTACCCGCCTGTTGTGAACGTGTTTTAAAAATGAGTGAGGAAATTAAAGGGTTGGCTTCTTTGTTTGTGAGCAAATCCCACGCCTTGTTTTTAGGTCGCGGCGTACAATACCCTGTGGCTTTGGAAGGCGCATTAAAATTAAAAGAAATTTCCTATATTCATGCAGAAGCGTATCCCGCCGGTGAATTAAAGCACGGCCCTTTGGCGCTAGTTGATAAGCACATGCCGGTTATTGCGATAGCGCCGAATGATGAGCTGCTGGATAAATTAAAATCGAATTTACACGAAGTGAGTGCACGCGGCGGCCAGTTAATTGTATTTGTTGATGATTCGCAAATTTGGCCTCCTAACGATGCCCGTTTGGTGAGGGTTCCCGCTTGCGGCTCCTGGATTGCGCCCATTATTTATACTATACCCTTACAGTTATTAGCTTATCATGTGGCGGTAGCGAAAGGTACAGACGTGGACCAACCCAGAAACCTGGCCAAATCGGTGACTGTTGAGTAAGTGTTGAGGACAATAAAGCAAGGGATACACTATTTTTGCAATCAGGATATAATATCCGGGTTTTGACATTTCATCCTGCAAATAGGACGAAATGACAACAGACCATGATTTTTATATTTTTTATATTATGTGTTACGGGGATGTGAATGATTCAAGAGATACAGGCAGCAGCAACCATTATTGCACAAGAGCTGAAGGTGAATGTTGCGCAGGTCGATGCTGCGATTCGATTGTTGGATGAAGGTGCAACCATACCATTTATTGCGCGATACCGTAAGGAAATGGTCGGTCTTGATGACACCCAATTAAGGCAGCTTGGCGAGCGTTTATATTATATCAGGGAATTGGATGATCGTCGGGCAGTGATTTTGCAATCCATTCGCGAACAAGAAAAACTGACACCGGAACTTGAAAAAGCCATTCTTGCCATTGACAGCAAAACGCGGCTTGAAGATTTATACCTTCCTTACCGCCCCAAACGCCGTACGAAAGCACAACTTGCTACAGAAGCAGGGCTTCTGCCCCTTGCGGAAGGGATATTGGCTGATCCAACCAAAGACCCTCTGGTAGTAGCCAAGGAATTTATTAACAAGGAAGCGGGCATTGAGGACGAGAAAAGTGCACTGGATGGTGCGCAACAGATTTTAATGGAGCGGTTTGCGGAAGATGCCGAGCTCTTGAATTCCCTGCGCGAATATTTATGGCAGCACGGCGTATTGAAATCCCAGAGTGGCAAAAACAAACAAGCCTCCAGCAATAAATTTGCGGATTACGTGAATTACGAAGAAGCGATTAAAAAAATTCCCTCCCACAGGGCACTTGCTTTGTTTCGAGGCCGGCGGGAAAGCATTTTGCAATTAGCGCTTACCTTGCCTAATGACGAAACCTATGGTGAGCGGCAAATTGCTTCCCATTTTCATATTGCCGATGAAAAGCGCGCAGCGGATCCTTTTTTACTTGAAACCGTGCGTTTGACCTGGAAAATAAAATTGTTCACCAAGCTTGAGCTGGAGTTATTAACAAGGCTTCGGGAAGCGGCGGATGAAGAAGCAATTAAAGTATTTGCCCGCAATCTGCGTGACTTATTGTTAGCCGCTCCCGCAGGCCCGCAAATTACGATTGGTCTTGATCCTGGAATTCGCACCGGCGTGAAAGCGGTGGTTGTCGATATCACCGGAAAGCTATTGGATTACACGACCGTGTTCCCTTTTGCCCCACAAAACGAGTGGCATCAGTCGATAGCCGAACTTGCCAAACTGGCTGCAAAACACCAGGTCAATTTATTGAGCATTGGCAATGGAACCGGGTCGCGCGACACCGAGCGATTAGTTGGTGATATGATTAAAATGTATCCTGATCTTAAATTAACTAAAATCGTGGTGAGTGAAGCCGGTGCATCGGTTTATTCTGCGTCTGAGCTTGCGGCAAATGAATTTCCTGATTTGGATGTTACCTTAAGAGGAGCCGTTTCCATTGCAAGGCGCCTTCAGGATCCTTTGGCTGAACTCGTGAAGATTGAACCCAAAGCCATTGGCGTGGGGCAGTATCAACACGATGTCAATCAGAACCGATTAGCGCGTTGTTTAACAGGCGTTGTTGAAGATTGCGTAAATGCCGTAGGGGTTGATGTGAATACTGCCTCTGCAGCCTTGCTCACGCATGTTTCCGGTTTGAATGAAACACTGGCCTTAAATTTAGTCAAATACCGCGATGAGCACGGCGCATTTACCAACCGCGAACAGCTTAAAAAAGTGGGTCGCATGGGAGAAAAAACCTTCCAACAAGCAGCCGGATTTTTACGCATCATGACTGGAGAAAATCCACTCGATAGTTCTGCGGTGCATCCTGAAGCCTACCCTTTGGTTGAAAAAATCAGTGCCGATAAAAAAATAGATCTCCTGCAATTAGTTGGCAATCGGGAATTGTTACACAGTGTCAATGCGGAGTGTTATGTGAGTGATGGGTTTGGTCTGCCCACCATTCGGGATGTCTTGCGCGAACTGGAAAAGCCTGGGCGCGATCCGCGGCCTGAGTTTAAAACCGTGGCCTTTAAAGAAGGGGTTGAAGACATTGCGCATTTACAGGAAGGGATGATCCTGGAAGGGGTTGTTTCGAATGTCACGAATTTTGGTGCCTTTGTGGACATTGGCGTGCATCAGGACGGTTTAGTGCATATCTCCTCCATGACCAATCGTTTTATTAAAGATCCCCATGCACTGGTAAAAGCCGGAGACATTGTTACGGTAAAAGTGGTTGAAGTGGATAAAGCGCGGCGGCGAATTGGGTTGAGCATGCGATTAACGGAAGAAAAAAACTCTGTAGTGCAAAAAAAGCAGGAAAGAAGAGTACCTCCGAAAAAGCCCCAAACCGTGCAGAAGAAAGCACCGAATAAAGCAGAGCAAAAACCGGTGGTTCAGAAAACGGTTTTTAATACTGCCATGGCCGATGCGCTCACCAAATTAAAGCGTGGATCCTGATATGGAACCGCGTGGTGAACTCACGATTCAAACCCTGGCAATGCCAGCTGACACCAATGCCAATGGCGATATTTTTGGCGGCTGGCTTGTTTCCCAAATGGACTTGGCAGCAGGCGTGCTAGCCAAAAAAATTGCGCATGGGCGAGCAGCTACGGTGGCAATCCATAGCATGACTTTTCTTAAGCCTGTGCATGTTGGGGATATTGTGAGTTGCCATGTGGAGCTAATCAAAAGCGGAAAGACCTCCATGACGATAGCAGTAGAAGTGTGGGCAATGCCTTCTGATGGTGCGATTCATCGTTATAAAGTCACCGAAGGCACCTTTGTTTTTGTTGCCATTGATGATCAAGGTAAACCAAGAGTGATAAATAAAAAAGCATGACAGATCGCGATAGCCTCAAAGGCTGGATTCAAGATATGGCCGTATTGATAGAACAAAATGCCGAGCCGGACCCCCATCACTATACGCCCTTTTTAAAAGAGCCGGAGTTAAGTCTACGCTTGGTCGAGTTAATTGAAGACCTGGAAGACGATGAGGAAAAAGAAGGGCAATTTTATTATTCAGCCTGTGTTTTTGCATTGGACATTTGTGTTGCTCAATTGCAATCTGCTGAAGAAAATGGCAGCAAACAAGCTGGAAAAATTTTAAATCAATTGATGTCCTTACTGGCTAAAGCCATTCGCAGCGGCAAGCAATCGCTTAGTTTTTGGTTGCCAGTGTTAAATGCCTTTTATGAAGTGCATGTCGAATTATCCAGTGAATTAAAAGAGGCTTATCTGGATTTGGCAGGCCAGGAGGAAGAGCTTTCTGTAGAAGAGGAAGGGGATCATTTAAACACTATGCGCGACATGCTCAGTGAATTGTCTGATCTCTCAGACTTTGACGTGGCTGAAAATTTTTTCGCACAAAGCTACGCGATGCCGGCCGATTTTTTTACCGATTTAATTTTTGATCTCTACAGCATTGAAGAGGGGAATGACATTGCCCTTTTGGCACTACTCCACCCCAAGCAGGATGTGCGCGAGGTGGTGCTTGCGACACTGGAGCAATTAATGGACAATATTACCTTGTCATCGATTGCCTTGTCGCGCTTACAGACAATCAAAGACTGGTATCCTGCCAGTTATCACGCGCAGTTTAATCGCTGGATAAAATTGCAGCGTAAAAAAGGGGTTATTTTTAGCAAGGCAAAGCCGTTGAAAATCGTTTCTATTAAAGCCAGTGAAATTGATGGCGGCGGTGCGCAGGGTATTTTTATTCATTTGAAAAAAGGAAAAAAACATCGCCTGAGCGGTTTGTTATTTAAAGAAAATTTCGGTGTGAAAGACGCCTGGATAACGCCTGAAGTAAACGCCGACGAAATCGACAAATATTATGTTGAAGCCTTCGACGACAGCATTACCTTGCGCGAGGTGGATGCCTCGTATCTGGGAATGCTCACCAACCACTTTTTAGAGGTATCCATTCGGTGCAGGGGAATACCGCATTTGCATTTATTGGAACTACAGGAAGCCATTGGCCTTCATTTCAACCCCATCCCTTTGGATATTCCTTATCTCATGGATTTTTTGAGTATACAAATTGCCCCCTTTACTGCAGAAGAAATGGAGCTATCGTTTAAGCGCTCAAAAAAATGGGCGAAAAACAAGCGTTTTGCCGAATCCTGGTATATTGAAAGTGCCGAAGTGGATAAATTGGTGAATCGCCGTTGCACGATTGTAGACGGGATAAAAATTTGCGCACTTGAAGAGGCCATGGACGATGTTTTTGAGCGTCCTTTTGAAACGCACCGCGATAAATGGCTGTTTCATTTCCTGTGGACTGCATTATGGGCACGCGCTAAAGCCCATAAAAACGAAAAAATATGGCAGGACAGTTTTTTTGTCGCCTACACTATCTACCAAGGCAAACCCTTAAAAAGCATCCCCATCATGCAGGAAATCTGCAATCAAACGGTATTAAACAGCATTGAAACCATGCAAGAGCGCCGTACTTATTTGAATAAGGAATAAAGAGGAATAGCTGCCTTAGCAAGCGTAGTCTGGTTGCTTGCAACCAGGAATTTGTTTTCTGATGGTAATCAATTAAACTGGGCAATGAAATTCTATCCCGGTCTTAGGGCAGATGCGCACTGTTATAAAGCAAAGAACAGATAAAAAAGCCCTGTTGTGAGAAGGATGCACCAGATTGTGCGTAACCAGCAGGTAGCCTTGATGGAGCGAAAGCGTAATCAAGGTTTTCCTTAGACAAGCCAATAGATTGATAACCTTGATTACGCGATGCTGCATCAAGGCTACAAAAACCAAATTGATTTTTAACCCGCGTAGTCTGGTTGCTTGCAACCAGGAATTTGTTTTCTGATGTTAATCAATTAAACTGGGCAATGAAATTCTATCCCGGTCTTAGGGCAGATGCGCACTGTTATAAAGCAAAGAACAGATAAAAAAGCCCAATACCTCACTTTTTCTTTAATAGCCTGTTGTGATAATGAGGAAATCCTGGTTGCGCGCAACCAGACTACTCGCTAATTTACGCAAGCACTCAATTTATACGGTTTCAGGTTCTTTATTTTCCATAAGGGTTCTCTTCTCCTTTCTTTTTATACAATTCGCAGTGATAAAAAGGAAACAGGTTAGAAGGATAATGACTGCGCTTTCAACGAGATTAGCCATAAATCCTAATAACCAAAAACCAACCGCGGCGCCAACTCCCATCAGGCCATAGGTGCGCATAATCATGCCAGAAGAGTTTAACTTTCTTTCTTCCAAACCAATTCTATCCAAGAGCACTACGGACATTATTTCAAAAATAAAAGCAGCTATCAAAACAAAAAAACAAAGAAGATACGAGGGTAGATACCAAGCATTTTGGCTTAAACTTACAGCCTTAACCACGAAAAAGACGGATACCAATGACACCAACATCATAAATGACAGTCTAACCTTAATTTTCTTTTTATCAGAATGGAGGTAAGCCAGGAAGTTTCGATTATCCCAATTCAACCTTATTTGATACCTATTACAAAAAAAGGCCGCTGCGGCAACTCCAAAGTAAAAGGTAGCAATTAGGTATGAACTAACAGTATCCGGCATAGCGTGTGCTGCATTAAAAAGAACAACTTGAATAGCCACTGTGAGAAAAACAACGGCTCCCGCTAACTTCCAACACCACAGTAAGCTTGCGTTGTTAGAGGTATTTTCCACCGTAATATGCGTAATTTTTATTTGCTCATCAGAAGGGGCTTCTACAATCTTGTTACTTTTAAAATCCAAAAATCCTGCTGTGAATTGCAAACAGGCGTCCAATAGTAATGCCGCTCCTAAATCAATATGAAAATTAAGCAACTTCCAGATAATTAATCCCAATACCATACCAAGGTAATACCCCATTTCCACCCATGCGACAGAGTGCTGGGAGCTTGCGGCACTTGATGCGCGCATCACCCTGGAATAAAACCAAAAGCCAAATCGTATACTTAAAAATACAAAAAATAAGAAGGCTGAGTGTCCATAGAGTTGTTCGTTATGAGAGTTACTTTCAAAAATATATAATAAAATAAGGGAGGTAATACCACCGCTGACAGAAAAATAGTTAGCAAATGTAGTTGACCATCTTTCAGGTATAGATTGTAAAAAAATAAGACCTAAAAGAGTGCCTATAAAAAAAGCCAGAATAGTTCCACCGTGAAGGTAAGGGGAATTAATAACGCCAATCCCTTTTCCTAAAATTAATCCCCCACCAAAAGCCGCTATTAAATTTGCGAGAGAAAACAAATAATAGCGAATGGAATTTTTTCCTGTAAGCATACGACTCATCCTGGATTTTTTAATTTAGATAGGCGCTAAAAACGGCATATTCTCTCTTACCATTTGGTGTGTCAACCACGTGCATCAAAAAGCATGCAGTTGAACATATTCTTTAACAATTTCAGATGAATATTTACTTGCAATAGTATGAATAAATGATTCGAAATCTATTGCTGCCGAATGATCAGCCTTATCAGAAATTGTCCTGATAATAACATACGGCAGTTTGTAGTCTTCACAAACTTGCGCAACAGCAGCTCCTTCCATTTCAACTGCCAAAGTGCAATTGTCATTTTTTGTAAGGCTTAATTCATTATGGCTTTTGGGACTAGAAACAAATTTATCACCAGAGGCTATCAGTCCCTTGCGTACTTTTGGTTCAAAAATTGAATACTTAGCCAAAAGCTCCTTGTTAATTACATTATTAATCTTCTCAAGAAACCGTTCAGCAGCAATGGCAGCCCTTTCAATATCATTGGCGTCAGGCTCTAAAATAATCGTTGAAGTTAACGGAATTTGAAATTGATCAAAAAAAGGCCTGGCATCCATGTCATGCTGATATAAACCATTTCCTATAACAATATCTCCAATATTGAGACTATCATGTACAGCTCCTGCTACGCCGGTAAACAGTATAAAACCTACCCCAAATTCATTAATAAGTGTTGTCGTAGTACTGGCAGAGGCAACCTTCCCCCATTTTGAAAAGGTGACAACGACTTCTTTTTCGGCAATTTTACCTTCATAGTATACTCTGCCTGCAATCGATGTTTCTTTATCAATTGTCATCATCTCTTTGATAGCAGACACTTCCTCAAGCATTGCCCCTAGAATACCAACCTTCATCTTTTTCTCCATCTACAAAAATTTTAAACGGGTTGTATGAAACACCATAGTCAAATGCATCAATTTTTTCTCTACTTCGAAGGAAATTAACCAGATATTTAGCAGGCAAAACAAATAGTAAGGCGTAGATAATCTCTAAAAAATAAGCATCAATAAACACCTTCATAGTCATTTGAAATTTTATGAAAGGTAAAAAGGCTATCATGACGGTAATAATTATCAAAATAAATTCGGATATGCAGGTAGCAACAATACTTCGCAGCCAGAAAACTTTTCCATGAGTTAGAACCTTCCATTTTGACATAAAATAAATATTAATCAGACCAGCAATTGCATTAGATATTATTCCTCCTATTACAAAGATTAACTCCTAATATGCCAAAAACAATCGGTCACTATACCCACTATTTTAATACCCTCTGATAATTTAATTTCTTTAAAAAGCTCTATATTGTAGGCTTCAAAAACAATTCAGAATTATGCTCAATAAGCTCTCGGATAATAAATGTATCAAATTTTGCCAAATATGCAAAGACAAATTTGTGACCACTGAGGTTTTCTAAGAAGCATTTCTTAATGAATAGATAAGCATCATTTGGAAAATATGGTTCCATTGCAATCTCAAAGGTAAACCTTGAAGACAGTGTTTTACTATTACACATAAATTGAATGAGTTGTGGCTTTACAGCAATAGCCCGAGCCAAATCAGCTTTCTTGGTGCCGGTAAGCTTCAGAGCATGATATTTGTGATGGATATGGCTTCTTAGTCGGAGAGCAGGCTGACAGTTTAGCTCAGTTATTTTTAATCTTTTTAGGAAGGCATTTTTTTCGTAACTGTACTTTAATTCGGAATTTTGTAGATTAATTTTAAACAAGCAAACAGGCTCGCTTTAAAACCATGCGCAGCTAGCCAAGAGAATAAACAAAGGATAGTGCGTTACTTTGGCTCAATCAAAGCACAAAACGCTCCCTTGGAAAAAAGGAGCGTTTTGTGTCGGGTTGCGCGTTTAACCTGTTATTTTTTACACTCGTGACAGGAAAACATATTATAAAGCCAAGCGATAATAAGCCCTCCAATGAAGGCGTCGATGAATCCAATCAAGCCGCCAATAAAACTGCCTGCAATGGTTGGCTGGTAACCGATATAAAGCCCCCCGACTGCGGTCACAAAGGTTTTTCCATAGGAAAAATAGGCGGCAATCAAGCCCATCAGTAAGATTGAAACGCCCCAAATAATTCCCAGAGACATCCCTAAAGCAACCGGATGTAATTTAAGCTTCGTCATGAAAGTTCTCCTGCTGTTCGTCCTTTCTAATTATAGACCACTATTTTATAGCTGGCTGATTCTGTTCGATTTTTTCTGTGGATAAGTTTGTCTTTTAATGAGTGGTTCGAAATAAAAAAAGGCATTATTTTCTGTAATCTATTGATCTTGGTAGGGTTGTAGCGGGAGTCGCATGCAGTGGTTGTTCAGTGGAGGCTGTGGATATCTTTGTGAATTGTTTCTGGTTTCCTATAAAAAACAAATGGCTTCGCAAGATGAAGCGCTTCGCGCAGTAGTTGGGCCAAGGCGCCAACCTACAATGAAACCCAAAGTAGGTTGGTGCCTTGGCCCAACAAATCTAAGGCAGTTGGTTTAAAAAGCTGCTCAATTTGCCATGAAAGTCGCGTGTTGGTTCGTCATGGGATAAAAAGAGGATGCGCGTCGCCAGGCTCTCGATAAAAGAGCGGTTGTGGCTTACAAAAATGACACTGCCTTCGTAATTGCGCAAGGCTTTGCCAAGACTTTGAATGCTTTCTATGTCCATGTGGTTGGTTGGCTCGTCTAAAACGATAATGTTGGATTGTTCCAGCATGAGTTTTGCCAGTAATAACCGTGCCGCTTCCCCGCCACTTAAGCTCAAGACATTTTTTTCGACATCTTCCTGAGTAAATAAAACCTGGCCGAGCACGCGGCGAATGGCTTGTTGGTTATGACCGGAGACATGGTGTTCCAACCACTCCAGTACGGTTTCGGAGTCTTTCAGCAAATCATGGTGATCTTGGGAAAAATAGCTTATTTTGCATTCATATCCCCAGTCAATTTCACCTGCGTTTGGTGTTATTTGACCGAGAAGGGTTTTGACAAGGGTCGATTTACCAATCCCGTTAACCCCCATGATGGCAATTTTTTCGCCTCGGTTCATGGTGAAGCCCAATTGTTGAAACAATTTTTTTTCACCAAATGCCTTCGAAAGATTGTTTACCGCCAAAATCTGCTTTCCGGGCTGCCTGTTAATCTGAAAAGAAAAAGCAGGTGCAACACGGGAAGAGGTTTTTGTATCGGGAATTTGCAGCCTGTCAATCATTTTCATGCGGGAGCGTGCTTGCGCGGCTTTGGATGCCTTGGCTTTGTTTTTATCAACAAACTTTTGCAGCTCGGCAATTTTAGTTTCTACATTTTGAATGGCAAGGGCGCGTTGCTCTTCCAGCAAGGCTTTTTCCTCCAGAAAACGCCGGTATTTGCCAGGGTACATCCGAATTTCACCAAAATCCAAATCCAGAATGTTATCCGCAAGGTTATCGATAAACTCGACATCATGCGAAATAAAAACCACTAATCCCTCGAATTGGGTATTTAAAAAACGCTCAAGCCAGCGAATGGATAAAATATCCAGATGGTTTGTTGGCTCATCCAGTAACAAAATGGAGGGTTTTTTAAAGAGCAATTTTGCGATTAATACCCGTAATTTGTAACCGCCAGACAGGGATTTTAAGGGTTGATTAAAGCAGGATTTCTCAAGGCCCAATCCTAGCAGGAGCGATTCGATTTCGCCATCCGCCTGGTAGCCATTTTGTCCTGCAATGATTTCTTCCAAATCGGCCAGGCGATATCCTGTTTTATCATCCCAATCTTCCTGTTCATACAGGGCATCGCGCTCTTTGATGGCTTTCCACAGGGTTTGGTTGCCCATGAGAACGACTTCTTTAATGGAAACGTCTTCGTAGAGATAGTGATCTTGTTCAAGCCAACCAAAGGTTGCGTCTTTAGGGAAAACGATTTCCCCGGCACTAGGCTCTTCTACCCCGTTTAGTACGTTGAAAAAAGTGGATTTTCCAGCCCCGTTGGCGCCAACCAGAGCATAGCAATTGCCCGGGTTTAATTTCAAATTCACATCGTAAAATAATACTTTTGACCCATAGGCCATAGCAAGTTGATTAATTAAAATCATAATAAACGGTTATTCTCCAAAACAAGTTTAGGGGATGCTACCATCCCCACTGCCATTAAGTTAACGAGTTTTAGCCCACAATTTACCCCGATCCGTTCGGGCTGAGGAGGCGTTTACGCCGTCTCGAAGCCTATGCATCAAGGCTTCGAGACGAGGCTATTGCCTCTCCTCAGCCCGAACGGATCGAGGTAAATTCCTTAACTTAATGGCCGTGGCTATCATCCCCAAGAAAATTGGCATTAGCCAGCAATTGGCCCTAATTGTTTTGCACTAACAGTTCCTTTGCATGGGAGAGGGTTTGCGGGGTAATGGTCAGCCCTCCTAACATCCTGGCGATTTCATTGATTTTTTCTTCCTGGCGTAAAGGGATAATACGCGAAAAAGTTTGGTTGTTATCACTGTGTTTTTCAACTACAAAATGGTGGTGCGCAGAAGAGGCAACTTGCGGTTGGTGGGTTACACAAAAGACTTGCAAGCGTTCACCTAATTGACGTAAAAACTGACCAACCAGGGCAGCCGTTGGCCCGCCAATGCCCACATCCACTTCGTCAAAAAGCAAAGTCGGCGTGGCTCCGCGTTGCGCCGTAATCATTTGGATGGCCAGACTAATACGTGATAATTCACCGCCCGAAGCAATTTTGATGAGCGAATCAGGAGCCATGCCAGGGTTGGTGCATACTTTATATTCTACCTTATCCAGGCCGTGCGGCTGCATTTTTTCCAAAGGGGTCATTTCAATTTGAATATAGCCTTTGGGCATGCCGAGCTGGCGAATACCCTGGGATATTTCTTCGGCCAGTTTGCTTGCAAAAAGACTGCGAGAAGCCCTTAAGCGCAAAGCTGCTTCTTCAAACGCCCTGGTATGCAAGGCAAGTTGCTGTTGCAGCAAGCCCAGGCGCTCTTCGCTGTCTTGTAAATGCGTTAATTCCTGCTTTAATTTTTCTGCATAGGCAGGCAAGAGACTGGCTTCCACATGGTATTTGCGAGCCGCCTGATGGATGGCACTCATGCGGTTTTCGACCACTTGCAAGCGCTCGGGATCAAGTTGTACCTGTTCGGCAAAACGTCCAATTTCATCTTGCGCTTCCTCGCATTGAATCAAGGCACTGTTGATGAGCTCTGCGGCTGTTTTAACCGCGGCCTGTTCTTTGGGCAGCTCTTGCAAGGAATGCAATACCTGATTAAGCGCCTGGTTAATGGTAAAGCCTTCATCGGCATTAATCAGTGTCGTTATACGTTCAATGTGTTGCAAATAGTCTTTGGCATGGTGTAGCAACTGGTGCTCGTCATGCAACTGGTGGATTTCATCCGGTGCAACGGCCAAGGTGGCCAGCTCTTCAATTTGAAAACAGAGCAAATCCATTTTGTCTTTTTGCCCTTCCTGCTGCTTTAGCAGATCGAACTCCTGCTTTAATTTCTGGCATTGCCGGTAATGCGTGTTGACTTCCTGCAAGAGCTGTTGATGCCCTGCATAACTATCCAGTTGCAGCCTGTGCGTTGGCGGTTGCATCAAGGTTTGGTGCTGGTGTTGGCCGTGAATGTGCACTAGCATTTCACTGAGCTCTTTCATTTTTTGCAGGGGAAAGAGTTGGCCGTTAACGTAGGATTTCGATCGGCCTTCGGCATACAAGACGCGACGGAGGAAAATTTCATTATCCACCGACTCGATGTCATGAGCCTTTAACCATTCGGCAGGTTCGGTCTCGCTTTCATAGCGAAAGCAGGCCGTAATGTCGCATTTTTCTTCCCCATGCCGAATGACCGAAGCATCCGAGCGACCACCTAAAGCCAGCATCAAGGCATCGATCATAATGGATTTCCCTGCGCCGGTTTCGCCCGTGAAAGCGGTCATCCCCGATGCAAAATCAAGTTCCAGTTCTTTAACAATGGCGAAATTTTCAATGCGCAAGGAGGTCAGCATGATTTATCCCTGATGTTTAGATTCCCAACCGAGTTTAATTCTTAATGTATCATAATAATGATAATCAAGCGGATGCAATAAGCAGAGTTGCCGGTTGTGTTTTGCAATAGAAACCAGTTGGTCTGGTTTGACCATACGCGATTCATGGCCATCGCAACTCACCCGCAAATCGTGCTCGTTACTGTGGCTTATTTTTAAGTCAATTTTAACCTGCCCATCGACCACCAAAGGACGCGAGCTTAAACTGTGCGAAAACATAGGCACCAGGACAATCGCATTCAGTTGGGGGTGCATAATGGGGCCGCCTGCGGATAAGGCATACGCAGTGGAACCCGTTGGTGTGGAAAGGATTAAGCCGTCTGAGCGGTAATGGCAAACAAACTGATCGTTTATCAGGACGTCAAATTCAATTAGGTGCGTGGCATTGCCGCGCCCCAAAACCACATCATTTAACGCAATGCCTTCAAAGTAGGTTTTTTCATTGTCATGAATACGCGTGCAGAGCAAAAACCGTTGTTCTTCAATGTAGTCACCAGCTAATACGCTACTGAGTGCGGTTTCAATCACTTGCGGTTTGATGTCGGTTAAAAACCCGAGCCGGCCGCGGTTCACCCCAATTACGGGCAGATTCACTTCAACGGCCATGCGTGCTGCAGAAAGCAGGCTGCCATCGCCACCAACGACCACGATAAGATCGGTTTTTTCATTCATTGCATCCCTGGGAAGGGTCGGCAGTGCCAGATCAAAACTTGCTGCGGTATCGATGTCAAGGAAAGCCTGAACCTGCTGTTTTTCCAAAAAGTCGGTCAGACGGTGCAAACTTTCCTTAACTCCCTCGTTTGAACGGTACTGTCTTGCGTACAAAATAACCCGTTTAAATTTTTTTTTCATGGTCAGTCAGTTGGTTGGCTCGTGCTTTATTTTACTTAATCCTCGCTTGTAGCGCGAGAAGCCCGTTTGCGATCGGTATCTTTCAATGCTTTTTTACGCAAACGAATCGTTTGAGGTGTTACTTCAACCAATTCATCGTCATCGATAAATTCCAGAGCCTGCTCCAGGGACAGCTTGACCGACGGCGTTAAAACAATGTTTTCATCCGTTCCGGAGGCGCGCATATTAGTGAGCTGTTTTTCTTTGGTGACGTTTACAACCAAATCATTGTCACGTGCATGGATTCCGACAATCATTCCTTCGTAACAGGACACTTGCGGCTCAACGAATAAACGGCCGCGCTCTTGCAAATTAAACAAGGCAAAACCACGTGCTGTACCCTGGCAATTGGCTATCAAGACACCACTGCTGCGCTTGCCAATACGTCCGCGCAAGGCCGGACCGTAATGATCGTACACATGGTACAGTAAACCCGTGCCTGATGTGCTGGATAAAAACTCGGTATGAAAGCCAATCAAACCGCGTGTTGGAATAGTGTAATCCAAACGAACCCGGCCTTTGCCATCAGGAAGCATGTTTTGCAATTCCCCGCGGCGCTCGCCCAGTTTTTCCATGATGGTGCCTTGATGGGCTTCTTCGACATCAATGGTCAGGCGTTCGTAGGGTTCTAACATGGCGCCATCTTCTTCCCGCATGATGACTTCAGGTTTTGAAATTGCTAATTCAAACCCTTCCCGACGCATGGTTTCGATAAGAATAGACAAGTGCAATTCACCGCGCCCTGAAACACGGAATTTATCCGGATCTTCGGTGTCTTCCACGCGCAAAGCCACATTATGCAGCAGTTCGGTTTCAAGCCGTTCGCGGATCTTTCGGCTGGTTACAAATTTACCTTCCTGCCCTGCAAAAGGGGAATCGTTTACTTGAAAGGTCATGCTAATTGTTGGTTCATCGACCGTTAAGGGCGGCATGGCTTCAACCACATTGGGATCGCAAATGGTGTCGGAGATGTTGAGTTTCTCAACGCCTGTCACAGCGATTATGTCGCCAGCACCGGCCTCTTGCACTTCAACACGCTCAAGTCCTTTAAAACCAAGCAACTGCAATAAACGGCCGCTTCGAACTTGTCCTTCTTTATCGATAATTTTAACGGGTGATTTCGCTTTAATCTGTCCGCGGACAATACGGCCAATGCCGATTGTTCCTACATAAGAGGAATAATCCAGCGAGCTAATCTGCATCTGGAAAGGACCATTTTCGTCCACATCAGGGGCGGCTACTTTATCAACGATTGTTTGCAGCAGGGCAGACATATCGCTGGCCTCGTCTTCGAGGTTAATTTGGGCATAGCCATTTAACGCAGAAGCGTATACAACCGGAAAATCAAGCTGCTCATCGGTAGCGCCCAGGTTATCAAACAAGTCAAAGACCTGGTCCATAACCCAATGCGCTCTGGCGCCTGGCCGGTCAATTTTGTTGATTACAACAATAGGCTTTAAACCGCGTGCAAACGCTTTTTGGGTTACAAAGCGAGTCTGCGGCATGGGGCCATCCACTGCATCCACCAACAGTAACACGCCGTCCACCATCGACAAAATACGCTCCACTTCACCGCCAAAGTCGGCATGTCCTGGGGTATCTACAATGTTAATTTGGTAACCATTCCAACGCACACAGGTGTTTTTGGCAAGAATGGTAATACCCCGTTCTTTCTCAAGGGCATTGGAGTCCATCATGCGCTCGACTTTCGGGGCGCGTTCATTCAACGTGCCAGTCTGTTCCAGCAGTTTATCCACTAAAGTGGTTTTGCCATGGTCAACGTGAGCGATAATGGCAATGTTTCGAATCTTTTCTATCATTTAAAGAACCTATTTGGGCGACAAATTAGTGCGGGTGTACATGGATTCAACATTATACACGCAATTCATCGTAAATCCTATTAATGGATTAGCTATCTACCCCATGCTATCCAAACAAAGTGGAGTAATGGTTCGGTTTTCATGTAAATATTGAACAAAGTCGTGATAAAATAGACGGCTATGTTGGTTTTTTTTGTAACGCCTCAGGTTGTGGATTGATTTGTTGTTTTATTGTTCTTATTGAACTAAAGATATCCTTCGTCCAGGATGGCGTGTCAGGAGCGTTACATTTTTTGTTATTTTGGGATGATTTACTATGTTTAAATGGTTTTCCTTGTCAAATATCAGTGCCGGTTTTGTTGCGGTATTAGTAGGCTTTACCAGCTCTGCAGTGATTGTGTTTCAAGCGGCAGCCGCCGCTGGTGCTACTCCGGAAGATTTTAGCTCCTGGCTTTTTGCGTTAGGTCTTGGTATGGGGCTTAGTACGATTGGACTTTCTCTGTATTATCGCATGCCGATTTTAACTGCCTGGTCGACTCCGGGTGCTGCATTGCTGGTATCCAGTTTGTCAGGTTTTACCTTGCCTGAAGCCATTGGGGCGTTTATGTTCACCGCGTTATTCACGTTTATCTCCGGAGTGACAGGCTGGTTTGAGAAGGTCATGACGCGCATCCCGCGCTCGCTTGCCTCTGCAATGCTGGCAGGTATTTTATTGCAGTTTGGTCTTAATATTTTTGTAGCGATGCCCCATCAGCCCCTGTTAGTCATTACCCTGTTTTTGACCTATTTAATCGGCAGGCATTTATTTCCCCGTTATGTCATTATATTTGTCTTAAGCCTTGGGATTGTTCTTGCAAGGTATATGGGCTTGTTTAATTTAAACGATTTCCACGTCGCTTTTTCCACACCGCATTTTATCATGCCTCAATTTAGCTTGTCGGCGCTGATTAGCGTCAGCATTCCCTTGTATGTGGTGACAATGACTTCGCAAAATATTCCAGGAATTGCCGTTTTTCAGGCGGAAGGCTATAAACCGCCTATTTCTTCGCTGATTAGCTGGACCGGTTTTACCACTCTCCTGTTGGCGCCTTTTGGCGGGTATTCCTTTAACTTGGCCGCAGTGACGGCTGCCATTTGCATGGGGCCGCAGGCAGAGCGCGACCCCTCCAAACGCTACCGTGCAACGGTTTGGGGCGGTATTTTCTATCTGCTCACCGGAATTTTTGGGGCAACGGTGGCAGCGCTCTTGTTCACGTTCCCTAAAGAATTGGTGTTAGCCGTTGCAGGATTAGCCTTATTAAATACCATTGGCAATAGTTTAAAAGTCGCTTTGAAGGAAGAGGTAAACCGCGAGCCGGCCTTAATTACCTTTTTATTGTCTGCTTCAGGAATTTCGCTTTGGGGGGTCGGAGCCGCCTTTTGGGCGTTGCTCGCGGGCGGTTTAGGCTATGTGATAAATTCAACTATACTTTCTTTAAGAGAACCCACGCGTGTACCGTCCTCCTAATGAATGGCAAACTTTGCTTTTTTTTAGATAAAAACCAATCGCCAACCCATTTTAATCTTTCGCACTTTTTATTAGAACGGGGATGGCGGTCTGGCTCGTTTAAATGGCAGGCGCATTTTAGCGAAGCCAATTTGCAGTTTAATCAAAAAGCGGCTGAGCAATTGGAATACAAGCACCATTTGGCCGTGCTTGCCGCTCACTTTTGTCCAGAAGCAATGCCATTAACCTATTGTGTTAACGACAGCAATTGGCCTTTTGTGTTAAACCAGATGGCAGCGCAACACTACCTTAAACAGGATGGATTGAACGATCAAATCAGGGACTTGGTCTGGATCTTAAAACCGGCCCTCTTAAACAATGGCGAATCGATTAAGGTATTTACCCGTCTTTCAGAACTGGAGCGCCATTTTTTAAGTGCCAATCGCCTGGGCGGTGAGCACGTACTGCAACAATATATAACGCATCCGCACTTGCTGCGAGCCGCCCATAAATACAGTATTCGCCTGTTTGTGGTGTTGACCAATTACGCCGGCAATTTTCTTTATCCAAAGGGGTATTTTAATGTGGCGCTCCAGCCCTTTACCGCAAATGAATACCAGGATTTACGCGGCCATCTTACCAATGAGCACCTTTTGCATACCGAGGCAAATGTCATTCAAATCCCCTCGAGTGAATTTGCGCAATTTCAAACACTAGTGCCACAAATTCAAATGATCCTTTCGGATATGATGAAAGGATTAACGCAATGGCATCCCGAGGCGTTTCACGGCGGTAAAACAAAAAAAATTGCCCTGTTTGGTTTTGATTTTATGGTAGACGCCAGCAATCGGGTGTGGCTTTTGGAGGCAAACCATGGCCCTTGTTTTCCAATTGAAGCCAATCATCCCTTGCAAAAGCATGTCTATCAGGATTTTTGGCAGCACCTTATTCGCTGTTTTATCGAACCTATTGCAAACAGGCAAGCGCTCGAAACAGGTCACTATTCCCCATTCGAATGGATCCCTGATTAATAATCACTGCCATTAAATTAAGGAAAGATGTCATCCCCGCGCAGGGACGACATAACTGGTGTCTCGTTCCTTAACTTAATGGCAGTGTGATTAATAAGGTGGTACGGTTTTTGCTAAACTAAAGGTAGTAGGTTAAAAAGGGGCATGAAATGAGTAAGTTAATTTTGCATCCTACCGAAATGAGTCAATGGCATGCTTTAGTCAATGAAGCACAGGCCGCCACCAACTTGATCCTCACGGAAAATACCGAAAGTTATCTGGTGTTTTTGCTCATGCGCTTTGCGCAAGGAAGTAAATTAATTGAGTCAGTCGTGGCCCTGGATTTTCTGCAATGCATGCAAAATAAAAGAAGGCAGGTGGAGTTATTGCGAGATGTTGGGGATAAAAGTTTGCTGTTTTGCGGGCTTTTTCCGGGAATGGCCAAAAAAAGGCATGTCAGCCTCGACTATTTTGTTGACATGGGACAGTCTGCTTACCTCACGGTGGGGGAGTTAAATACCAGCCAGGCGGGTTTGTTTGTTCAATTAAGCGAGCAGTTTTTAACAATGCAGCAGATCTTGCGCGCCATGCAACACGATTTTTTACACACTTCGGCAATCAATGACATTATTTTCCCCCGGAATTCACCCTTGCAATAGGAGCCTATTCGCTTTTGTGAAAAAGCAGGGTGACATCGATTGCATCAAAGTGGTAGTTGGCATTACAAAAATCACACAGGATTTCAACTTGACCTTGTTCGGCGAGTATTTTTTTTGCTTCCTCTTCACCCAGAATGCGCAGTACCTCTTTCATTTTTTCTTCGTTGCAGCGGCATTTAAAATGCACGGTTCGGCTTTCAAAAAGACGCAACTCGGTTTCGTGGTATAAACGGTGCAACAGGGTTTCATTGTCTAAATTCAACAACTCCTGATCACTGACGGTTTGACCCAATTGGACTGCGTATTCCCAAAACTGCTCCCGTTGTTCCGTATCTTGTCCGGGCATTAATTGCAATAACATCCCTGCGGCGCGCGTTTCATCGACAGCAAGCCACACGCGACTGGCAATTTGCTCCGATTGGGCAAAATAATGCATGAGGTTTTCACCCATGGAAGTGCTTTTTAGGGGAACGACACTTTGGTAGGCATTGGTTTGATTGTACTGGTTGATGGTTAAAACAAGTGTTCCATTCAAAAACGCCTCTGCATAGGCTTTGTCGTCCAAACCTTCCTGATGGGCTGCGAACGCACGCAGGTTTAACAGATTATCGCATTGCACCAGCAAGAGCGACAAGCGATTATCCCCTTGAAATTGCAAGCTTAACTCGCCTTCAAATTTAATACTGGCGGCCAACAGCAAACAGGAAATCAACGCCTCACCCAATAAATTTTTTACCATGGGAGGATAAGCCCGTTGGTTCATGATGGTTTGATAGCTGTCGGTTAAATGGGCAATTTCACCGCGAATACTGGCATGTTCAAAGATAAAACGCTGCAGGGAGTCGGGTTCATTCATTACATAAGGCCTTAAAAGCATGCATCAAAGCAATTATTCTAGCATAAAATGTGCGCTCAAGAGATAATGCTTTTTTTTTTAAGATTGAAACATGCTAAATCCCCAACAAACCGCTGCGGTAAAATACATTGATGGGCCTTTGCTGGTTTTGGCAGGCGCAGGTAGCGGCAAAACCCGCGTGATTACCCAAAAAATTGCCTACCTGATTGAGCATTGCGGCTATGCGGCTAACACCCTTTGTGCGGTGACTTTTACCAACAAAACAGCCAATGAAATGCGCACCCGTATTGCCAAGGCTTTGCCAGCACAAAAGCGGCGCGGCTTGCAACTGGCTACTTTTCATACTTTAGGTCTTACCATTTTAAAGCGGAATTATGCCTTATGCGGGTTAAAAAAAGGGTTTTCTATTTTTGATTCAGAAGACTGTCAGCAACTGTTACGCAGTTTTTTACCGGTGGGAAAAGCGCAAGATAAAGAATACTTAATGCAGGTGCAGCGCCAAATTTCCTATTGGAAAAACGAGTTGCTCCTCCCTGAAAAAGCAGGGGAAAGCCCGAAGGTTTTTTGTCCGGATGCCCTTTTAATTTACCCGCGCTACCAGCAAGCCCTCTCTGCATACAATGCAGTGGATTTTGATGATTTAATTTTTTTACCCGTGCACCTTTTAATGCAGCATAAGGACATGCTCACGCATTGGCAAAATAAAATCCGCCATTTATTGGTGGACGAGTATCAGGATTCCAACACCAGCCAATACCAACTGGTTAAATTATTGGTGGGTATGCGTGCTGAGTTTACGGTGGTAGGGGATGACGATCAGTCCATTTATGCCTGGCGTGGGGCAAGGCCTGAAAATTTATCGCAATTAAAAGAGGATTTCCCGCAATTAAAAGTGATAAAACTGGAGCAAAACTACCGCTCTACCAGCCGCATTTTACAAGTGGCTAATCATTTAATTGCCAATAATCCCCATGTATTTGAGAAAAAATTATGGAGTGAGTTAGGACAAGGCGAACTGCTTAGGGTCTTGTGCTGCAAGGATGAAAACGACGAAGCAGAGCAAGTGGTGGCCGATTTAATCAGCCACAAATTAAGGCACCGCACCCAATACAGCGATTACGCTATTTTATATCGCGGCAATCACCAATCACGCATTTTTGAAAAAATATTACGCCACCACAGTATTGCCTATCGCATGAGCGGCGGCCAATCCTGGTTTTCCAAAATTGAAGTCAAAGACATGTTTGCCTATTTAAAATTACTCTGTAATGAAGCCGATAACGCCGCGTTTTTACGGGTCATCAATACCCCTAAACGCGGAATTGGCGAATCAAGCCTTTCCGTTTTAAGCCAGCACGCCGAAAAAAGAGGGCAGAGTTTATACACTTGTGCGGATAATCTTGCCCTGGCCTCGCAAATGGCCGACAAACCTCGTGCCAAACTGCAAGCCTTTAAACAGTGGATTGAAGGCATCAAACACAAACTGACCAGTGAGGCAGTACCTGAGTTGTTGCGAAAAATGGTCGAAGAAAGCGGCTATGAAGCCTACATTTATGAGCAATGCGATACCCCGGCCAAAGCGCAAAAACGCATGGATAATGTCTGGGAGTTAATCGAGTGGGTTGGGCGTTTGCTGGCGAAAGACCCAAGCCTTGGTTTAGGCGATGTGGTGAATAAGCTCATTCTTATTGATATCCTTGAACAAGCCGAAGAATTTGATAATGACACCCTGCATTTAATGACCTTGCACGCCTCCAAAGGATTAGAATTTCCTCACGTTTATCTGGTGGGTATGGAAGAAGAGTTACTGCCGCACCGCGTTAGCATTGATGAAAACCAAATTGAGGAAGAGCGCCGTTTAGCCTATGTGGGCATAACCCGCGCGCAAAAAACACTCTGTATGACTCTGGCAAAACAGCGCCGCCGGCAAGGGGAGTTGCAAGATTGCCAGCCTAGCCGGTTTTTGGATGAATTACCGAAAGAAAGCCTGGAGTGGTTTGGAAAAACAGGCGAGCGCTCGCCTGAAAAATCCAAAGCCGTAGCCAAGTCGCATTTGGCAGGGTTGAAAAATTTATTGGTGGAATCGTGATCGGATTGGGCGCCGAATGATTATAATATGGAACAATTTGATTCTGTTTGTGTAGATTGGGCCTTGGCCCAACCTACAGTAGGGGTTTAATTTAAACGTATTAATAGGTAATTATTTAAGGCGATGGGTTGTTTAAATCATTCGCTGCAGAAACCGAGTTAACGCGCTAATGCTTTACCGGTATACAATTCACCGACCAATTTTTTGACTGGTGTATCTCCTGGACGGTTCTTCCACAAGCGGTGTTTGTTATACGCCTCGTTACCTATCTCTTCAACAATACGATTACGAATGCTTTCTTCAGTAGGGTTTTTCATGTGTAAAAGATCGTGTTTTACCCTCTTGATCTCTTCCACTTGTTTTCTGATAGTTTTTTTGCCAATAACAGTGCTTGCCAGAAGCTTTTGGGAGTGGCTGTCAATTTGGTAAGCAATACGTGCGACCTGGCAGTACGGAGAAAGCTCTCCCTTGGTTTGCAAGGTGAGGAGTTTTTTTTCTTTTTTAGGCAAACCAAATTGTTTGTCGCGTGCCTCTGCCCAGCTCAGCTTTTCTGCTTTGAATAGTTCTGCGCTGAAGAGTTGCGAGCGGCCCCAGCTTAAGAATGCGGTCAAGCGATTGTCAGGGTGTTTATCGCAAGCCTCTGCCCAGCTCAGTTTGGTTGTGTGTAAATTAGAAAAGCCCCAATCCCAGACAGCGGCAAAGCGGTAGACGGGTAAGAAAATAAATTTAAGAACTTTGGTCGGCAAATCCGCGCTGTGATCATGCCCATGACCACCTGCAAAGCGTTCTTTCAACAATTTTTTGCTGCCGTGGTTATGGGGATGCTTCTCTTTTTGTGATGCGTCTTGCTTGTGCTTGTGCTCGTGTGCTGCTTTCGCGGCATCTTTTGAGTGGCCGTGCTTATCACTATGCAAGAGATCGCCTAAAAAATAGTGCAAGTCTTCAAATCCTTCGCAAATAATGCCAATGAGTGCGGTGAGTGGGCTGGGAACACCGGGTACCCTGTCAGCGGTTACGCCAATACTGATTAAATGAAAGACAAACAAGACTAATCGGATGGGTACGATGGTTACTTTGAGGAGTAAACGAAAGGGGTTTAAGAGCTGAAAAATATTTTCATTTTTAACCGTTTGTTTAAATCCTTCAACAATTGTATGTCCAATTTTAGACAGTTTAATTTTGGTTGCATTGAGAAGTAACTCAAGAGAAGTCTGAATGTTTTCCAAATTAAAAACAAATTGCGCAGCCCCTAATAAAGAAGGGAGGATAACGAGCATCAAAACGCTTGGAATTTTGCTCATCCAGGCAAACAGGGGGCGTCCATTTTTGATAATTGTCACCCAGGTTCCCAGGGTAAAAAGCGACAGTAGAACGGCTAACCCCCCTAAAGCGACAGCAGAGATGGTGATACCTAAGCCTCGTAAATAACGGCCTTGCTCAAAACTTTTATTGATTTTGCCAAGCCATTTGCTAACCACATCCTCTTTCAGCCATTCTGTTGCGGAGTTATAGATAAGAAAGGTAAACGCTACTCCCGAAATGATAGCCATGGGGACAATAATAAAGGGTAATGCGGCCACCGAAATGGTTGCAAGCAGGGGTAAAACGGCAAAGGCATCTACCAATACAAAGGTAATGCCTACGGCCATAAAAATTCCTGCGACAACACTTCCGAGCTTAAGCGCCAAGTCTATGTTGGAGCGCTTGTTTGCTTTTTTCTTTAAGTCTGCTATTTTTTGCCGATTGTCTTCGTGATTAAGCCACTCTCTTAATTTAGCCTGATAGAATTTAGTCGTATCGTTTTCCAGGGGGTTCTTATTAGTCATTTTTTTTGAAGAAAAAAGCGCGTGTGCAAACATTTTTTCCAAGTCATTCAGGCTGTCTTCGAGTGCTTGCTTTCGTTGTCTGTCGGCTTTTTTCAGGCGTTTATGCTGAAATTCATGCAGTTGTTTAAGCTGAATATCGTAGTCTTTAAAAAACTGCGGGCAATCCGGCTTGCTGGTGTCTGGAAAATTATCCCGTAGAAATTCCTTGGCAAGATAGCGTTTGATGTAGTCGGGTTTTACTAACTTTTCATAAGCCCCTTTCAGGTTTTGTAAATAAATTTCCCCCTCATAACCGACCGACAAAATAAAGGCGGCAGTGGCAAGTAGCACTATTGGAAAGAGCGTGTACATTCCAACAAAACTTAAAAAACCGATGATAAGGCTTGCTCCTGCTGTAAAGAGGAGAAGATAAAGGTAATAGGGAATTTTTTTCAGTTTCATTGCTCGCCAAATAAACACATTGAGGAAGAGGCACTTTATCGCAAATGCAAATGATTATCAATAGCAACTGAAGGGCGTTGAAAAAAAATTCTCAAGAAGGGCTGTATGAACGTTAAGGCCCTTCTTTGGGGGGCGTTTTTTCTGGCGGAAGAGGAGGGCAATGGTACTCGGCGGTGGTTTGGCCCAAGCCGTCAACCGATTGCAAAATGACAGGAAATTTCCAGAGTGTATACAGGTGTTTCAATACCTCCTGGGTGTTTTGCCCTAAAGGGACACGGTTTTGTTGTGTGTAGCGTAAGGTCAGTGCGCGTGACCCTTCCACATCGACGGCAAAAATTTGAATGTCAGGTTCTGAAAAGCCTAAATTGTACTGGCGCGACAGGGCTTCCCGAATCACCTGATACCCTCCTTCATCGTGAATGGCATTGACCATTAAATCGGGGTTTCGGTCGTCATCCACGATATAAAATAACTTCATCTCACGGATTAAATGCGGCGATAAATATTGCGCAATAAAACTCTCGTCTTTAAAATTGCGCATGGCTAAATCAAGGCTTGCTAACCAGTCGGTGTTAGCCAGGAAGGGAAACCATTGCTTGTCTTCAGCCGTTGGATTTTCACAAATCCGTTTGATGTCCTGCATCATGGAGTAACCCAGCGTATACGGATTGATGCCGCTAAAATAAGGGCTATTAAAGGCAGGCTGCATGATCACATTGGTGTGGGTTTGCAACACTTCGAGCATGAATTCATCGGTAACAAGCCCTTCATCGTACAACCCATGCAAGAGGGTATAATGCCAAAAACAGGCCCAGCCTTCATTCATTACTTTGGTTTGCCCCTGGGGATAAAAGTATTGTGCAATTTTACGGACAATGCGGACAATTTCGCGCTGCCAGGGTTCCAGTAGGGGCGCATTTTTTTCAATAAAATAGAGCATGTTTTCTTGCGGCTCGGAAGGAAACCGTTTGTGATTGCCCTGTGCATCCTGCTGCTTACTTTTGGGGATGGTGCGCCATAATTCATTGACTTGCGATTGCAGGTAAATTTCGCGATTTTGCTGGCGAATTTTTTCTTCTTGCAGGGATAAACTGGCTGGATGTTTGTATCTGTCCACACCATAATTCATCAAGGCATGGCAGGCATCTAAAATGGATTCTACTGCATCAATGCCATGGCGCTCTTCGCATTCGCTAATATAATTTCTGGCAAACACCAAATAATCAATGATGGCATCGGCCGAAGTCCACATTTTGAATAAATAATTGTTTTTAAAAAACGAATTATGGCCATAGCAGGCATGCGCAATGACCAGCGCTTGCATGGCCATGGTATTTTCTTCCATGAGGTAGGAAATACAGGGGTTGGAGTTAATAACCAATTCATAAGCCAAGCCCATTTGCCCGCGTTGATAGCTTTTTTCCACCCCGACAAAGTGTTTGCCAAAAGACCAATGGTGGTAGCCAATCGGCATGCCAACAGAGGCATACGCATCCATCATCTGCTCGGCAGAAATCACTTCAATTTGATTGGGATAAGTATCCAGCTTGAAGTCTTTTGCAAGCTTGGCAATGGCATTGTCATAGGCTTGAATGTGTTCAAAAGTCCACTCGGAACCAATGGAGAGCGGTTTCTTTTTCATGTGGTTTTCCTTTTGAAAAGCTCACGAAAGACAGGGTAAATATCGGCAACATTATCGATATTTTCCATCGCAAAATTGGGGTAAAGGGTTTTAACCTTTTGATACACTTCCCACAAACTTTGGTGGTGGCGCGGCATGATTTCAATGTAGGCAAAATATTGCAGTAAAGGCATGATTTTTTCTTGCAGTAATTCCTGGCAATAGGGCGAATCGGCGTTCCAATTATCCCCGTCTGAGGCTTGTGCCACGTAGATATTCCAGGTCGCCGGCGGAAAGCGCGCTTCAATAATATTATTTAATAACTCTAAAGCGCTTGAAACGACTGTGCCGCCTGTTTCACGCGAGTAGAAAAACTCTTCTTCACCCACCTCTTTTGCCGACGTGTGGTGGCGAATAAAAACCAGCTCAATTTTTTCGTAATTTTTAGTAAGAAAAAGATAAAGTAAAATAAAAAACCGTTTGGCAATGTCTTTTTTGGCCTCATCCATGGAGCCTGACACATCCATCACACAAAACATCACCGCTTGCGTTGAGGGCGCTGGAATACGAATGCGGTTGTTGTAACGCAAATCGATGGTATCAATGAAGGGGACTGATGCAATTTTCTTTTTTAAAAAAGCAATGTCACGGTTTAAACGAAGCAAATCGACATTATCCGGAGGCGGCTTTTCCCCTAATTTAGCCAGCTCCTCAAGGGCTTCGCGTAGTTGCCTTTTATAGGGAGAAGCAAGCGCAATGCGGCGGCCTGTGGCCTGGCGCATTGAGCGAGAGACATTGATGTTGGCCGGAATGCCGCTTAAGCTCAGCCCAGCGCGCACTGTTTTAAAGGTGGTTAACCGGGCCAACTCTTTTTTAATCAAGTCTGGAAGCTCTAAATCTTCAAAGTACAGCTCCAAAAATTCTTCGCGTGACAGCTGGAACACAAAATCGTCTTCGCCGTCCCCGGTGTCGCTGGCCTGACTGCCGCTGCCATCCCCGCCGTTGTTGGGTCGTTTAACTTTATCGCCGGTAATAAAGGTATCATTGCCCGGCAAAATCCGTTCGACATGTCCGCCTTTGCCGCGCAGAAAACGTGGCTCGGAGATGTCTTTGGCAGGGATGCTAATTTGCTCCCCTTTGTCAATTTCGGTAATGCTTCGGCGTCCTACGGCATCGGAAACTGCGCGTTTGATTTGGTTTTTATAGCGACGCAGAAAGCGCTGGCGATTGACCGTGCTTTTCTTTCCCGCATTCTGACGTCTGTCGATCAATTGCGACATGTTGCGTCTCCAGAAAAGTGCGTTTTTATTGTGATTTTCTTACCCGCAAATACCATTCACACAAGAGTCTAACCTGTTTGCGTGTGTAGCCTTTATCCACCATGCGCAGGATGAAATCCTCGTGTTTTTGCTTATCGTCTTCCGATGCTTTGGCATTGAAGGAGATAACGGGCAAGAGATCTTCGGTATTGGTAAACATCTTTTTCTCAATAACCGTTTTTAATTTTTCATAACTGTTCCAGACAGGGTTTTTACCCTGGTTATTCGCCCGTGCCCGCAGCACAAAATTGACGACTTCATTACGGAAATCTTTCGGATTGGAAATGCCGGCGGGTTTTTCAATTTTTTCAAGCTCCAAATTGAGCGAGCCTCTGTCAAAAATTTCACCGGTATCGGGGTCGCGGTAGTCTTGATCCTGAATCCAGAAGTCGGCATAAGTAATGTAGCGGTCAAAAATGTTTTGGCCGTATTCGGAATACGATTCAAGATAGGCGGTCTGGATTTCCTTACCGATTAATTCCACGTATTTGGGGGTTAAATGTTCTTTAATAAAGGTCAGGAATTTTTCATGCAATTCTTGCGGAAATTGTTCCTGCTCGACTTGCCGCTCCAGCACATACAAAAGATGTACCGGGTTTGCTGCGACTTCGGAGTGATCAAAGTTAAAAACCTTGGATAAAATTTTAAAGGCAAAGCGGGTAGAGATTCCGCTCATTCCTTCATCCACCCCGGCAAAATCGCGGTATTCCTGGTACGATTTGGCTTTAGGATCGGTGTCTTTAAGCGACTCGCCGTTATACACGCGCATTTTGGAATAGATGCTTGAATTTTGCGGCTCTTTCAAACGGGTTAACACCGAAAATTGTGCGAGCATTTCGAGCGTTCCCGGGGCGCAAGGCGCTTTTTTCAAGGAGCTGTTATCCAATAATTTTTGATAAATTTTAAGTTCTTCAGCGACCCGTAAACAATAGGGAACTTTCACAATATTGATACGGTCGATAAAGGCTTCGTTGTTTTTATTATTACGAAACGTTTGCCACTCCGATTCGTTGGAGTGAGCCACAATAATGCCTTCAAAAGGAAGCC
Source organism: Tatlockia sp. (assembly GCA_041659885.1). Classification (GTDB taxonomy): domain Bacteria; phylum Pseudomonadota; class Gammaproteobacteria; order Legionellales; family Legionellaceae; genus Tatlockia. Next base: position 76,019 of record JBAZXN010000001.1, on the reverse strand, counting down.
CGGATAACCCTTCTGTGGCATTGTAATTGCCTTCCTGAGTTGCAGTTAATAAAGGATGCAAGACTTTAATCGGGGCTTTAAACATTTCCACAAATTCCAGTAAGCCGCGGTTTGCACGGCAAAGCCCGCCGGAATAACTGTAGGCATCGGGATCATCTTGCGAGAACTCTTCCAGTTTTCGAATATCGACTTTACCCACCAGCGAGGAGATGTCCTGATTGTTTTCATAGCCCGGCTCGGTTTTTGCCACGGCAATTTGCTTCATGCGCGAAGGTCTTATTTTAATGACGCGAAATTGGCTGATGTCGCCATTAAACTCTTGCAAACGTTTCACAGCCCAGGGGGACATCACATACCGTAAATGGCGCGGCGGTATGCCGAATCGTTCCTGCAACAAGGCGCTGTCTTCTTCGGGATCAAATAAAGAAAGCGGGGAGTCGTAAACGGGTGAGCCTTTGATGGCATAAAAAGGTACTTTTTCCATCAAATCTTTTAGTTTTTCAGCAATAGAGGATTTGCCGCCACCCACAGGACCTAATAAATAAAGTACCTGTTTGGTTTCTTCAAGGCCCTGGGCGGCATGCTTTAAAAAGCCAACGATTTGTTCAATCGGCTCTTCCAGGCCATAAAATTCATTAAACACCGGGTAGCGGGGAATGACTTTATTGGAAAAAAGGCGTGATAAAACCGGATCATGGCGCGTATCCACCATTTCGGGTTCGCCAATCGCCATTAAGAGTCGTTCTGCTGGATTGGCGTAGGCAGAAGGGTCTTTGCTGCACAATTCCAGGTATTCATCCAAACTCATTTCTTCCGCTTTATTGTCTACAAAGCGCCTGGTGTAATTCGATAAAAAATCAGTCGTGTTCATGAGCCTTCCCCTTTTGCTTGTTTCCCAGTGGGAAAAAACGCTTTAGATCTTTCATTTCAAAGCTAAAACCGACAAACTATATTCAAAGTATAGTTAACTGAATATTGAGGAGCAAGCTTCGTGCCAACGATTCGTAGAAAAGATTATCACCCCTCCACCTTCGGTGTATCCACCACCGCCTTAGACTTTGATTTAACGGATGATTTTGCTCGCGTTGTAAACCGTATGGAGCTTACACGATTGCATCAGGGTGCCTTGACGCTTTTTGGGGACGAATTGGTGTTAGAGCGCTTAACCCTGGATGGCGAGGTGCTTGGCGAAGACCAGTACGTGCTTAAAGACGGCCATTTAGTCATCGAAAAGGTGCCTGATTCCTTTACCCTTGAGGTAGTAACCCGCCTAAAGCCCCAGGAAAATACCAAATTATCAGGCCTTTATCGCTCCCATGCCCTTTTTTGTACCCAATGCGAAGCGGAAGGATTTCGCCGCATTACCTTCTACCTTGACAGACCCGATGTACTCTCTACCTTCACCACCAAAATAACGGCAGACAAGGGAAAATACCCCGTGTTGCTCTCGAATGGTAATTTGATTGGCAGCGGGGATTTGCCGCAAGGGCGGCATTGGGTGCAATGGGAAGATCCCTTTAAGAAACCCGCTTACCTGTTTGCACTGGTTGCTGGTGATTTAGCCTGCCTTGCCGATCAATTTGTTACCTCCTCAGGGCGCGTGGTGGATTTGCGCATTTATGTTGAGCCTAAAGAAAAAGACAAATGCGCCCATGCCATGGAATCCTTAAAAAAAGCCATGCGCTGGGATGAAATCGAATACGGACGTGAATACGATTTGGATGTATTCATGATTGTTGCCGTCAGTGACTTTAACATGGGAGCTATGGAAAATAAGGGCCTCAATATTTTCAATTCCAAATACATCCTGGCACAAAAGGAAAGTGCGACTGATCAGGATTTTGCAGACATCGAAGGGGTAGTGGGGCATGAGTATTTCCATAACTGGACGGGTAATCGGGTCACTTGCCGGGATTGGTTTCAGCTCAGTTTAAAGGAAGGGTTAACGGTATTTCGCGATCAGGAGTTTTCGCGCGACATGAATTCCCGCGACGTGAATCGTATTATGGACGTCAAGGTATTAAAAAACACCCAGTTCCCCGAAGACGCGGGCAGCATGGCGCATCCTGTGCGCCCTGATTCCTATCAGGAAATAAATAATTTCTATACCGCAACGGTTTACAACAAGGGCGCTGAGGTCATTCGCATGCAGCATACCTTGTTGGGGAAAGAAGGGTTTCGCCGCGGCATGGATTTGTATTTCGAGCGACACGATGGGCAAGCCGTCACTATTGATGATTTTGTCGCTGCAATGGAGGCGGCCAATGGCACCGATTTAACGCAGTTTAAACGGTGGTATAGCCAGGCCGGTACGCCAGAAATTGAGGTGAAGAGCCATTTTGATTTAGGGACTCTGGCGCTAACCTTGACTCAATCCTGCCCGCCCACTCCGGAATGCGAAGAAAAAAAGCCTTTCCACATTCCGATTCGTGTAGCCTTATTTGGCATAAACGACCAATTACTGCCCATAGAAACGGAATTGCTGCAATTGCATGAAACACAAAAGACGTTCTATTTTACAGGACTTGAAGCCAATCCGGTGGTCTCCTTGTTGCGTGATTTTTCTGCCCCTGTGAAAATAAAATACCAGCAAACAGAGGATGAGCTTATTACCCTGCTGCGTTTTGAAACCGATGGCTATGCAAAGTGGAATGCGGGGCAGCGTTTAGCACTGAATGCGATGAGTGCGTTTTTCCAGCAAAAGCCTGAAGACTGGCAGATCCCGCAAAAACTCATTGATGCTTACCAGCATGTGTTAGAGGATGATACGCTTGATGAGGCATTAAAAGCAGAAATTGTAATGCCGCCAGGCTTTGAAGAGGTTGCCCAAACACTCACGACGGTGGACGTTGCTCTTGTCGAACAAGCGCGCGATTTTTTCCGACAGGCATTAGGCAATGCGCTGTTTCCGCTGTTTAAAACAACCTATGAAAGACTAATCGCTGCCGAAGACAACAGCATGCAGGCAAAAGCCTATGCACGAAGAAAATTGGCGAATGTCTGTTTATGGTTTTTGATGAAGGCGCAAGAAAACGAGGCAATGGCGCTTTGTCAGGCGCAGTTCAACACAGCAAAAACCATGACGGCACAAATTGCCTCCTTTGCTTTATTAAGCAATAGTAAGGACAAGCTACAAAGGGAAGAGGCTATCCATCATTTTTATCAACAATGGGCAGAGGATACCCTGGTGCTGGATAAATGGTTTTCTGTTCAGGCTAGTACAGAGTTACCCGATGCCTTGCAACGGGTGAGGCAATTACTAAAGCATCCAGCGTTTAGTTTAAAAAACCCAAACAAGGTTCGCTCCCTCATTGGTGCGTTTTGCCAGGCCAATCCGCGTCATTTTCATAAAGAAGACGGCAGCGGTTACGCCTTTTTAACCGAAATGTTGCTGGAAATAGACAAAATAAACCCACAAATTGCCGCCCGCCTGGCAACGCCGTTTACGCGTTGGCACCGGTTTGATGTAAAGCGGCAGGCGTTAATGAAACAGCAACTGCACCGTTTGGCAGCAGCGAAGCTCTCGCGCGATTTAGCCGAGCTGGTTGAAAAAAGCCTGATACCAAACGAGAGCGCCAAATGATTTAAAACCGCACACAGCGGGTGCATACGTAGGTTGGGCCAAGGCCGAATGGCACTAAGTTAAGGAAACAGAATCCCCTCTCCACCGCGCGCAGCGCGGGGGAGAGGGTTAGGGTGAGGGGGCTAAAAATACGGTCGCGTAGCGATTCATTAATAATTTTTTGTAGAAATAGCGAGTAGTCGCTACGTCATAATAAAAACAAACAGCATTATTAAACCGAAGGACACGATTCGCATGCAAAACCACTTTGCGGTAATGGGCAACCCCATCGCGCACAGCCTCTCGCCTTGTATTCATCAGCATTTTGCCGAGCAATCAGGAATAACGCTGTGTTATGAAAAAATGGCCATTGAACCGGCGCAATTTGAGTCGTCTGTGCTGCGTTTTTTTGTCGCCGGCGGAAAAGGGTTAAACATTACCCTGCCTTTTAAAGAGCGGGCTTTTGCTTTGGCTAAAATAACGACCCAACGCGCCAAATTGGCCAAGGCGGCCAATACGCTGTGGATGGAAAATAATCTATTGCATGCCGACAACACCGATGGGGTGGGTTTACTACGGGATCTTGCACATTATCTTGCGTTAAAAGATAAATCGGTTTTAGTGTTGGGTGCAGGGGGCGCGGCGCGCGGCATTTTAGCGCCATTACTTGAGGCGCAAGTAAGCTCGCTTGTCCTTGCCAACCGCACAGAAGAAAAAGCACAGATACTCAAGCAAGATTTCCCGGCAATTGGGGTTAGTGCGTTGTCCACTTTAACCGGCTCGTTTGATCTGATTATCAATGCAACTTCTGCAAGCCTTTCACAGGAAACCCTGGCCTTATCGCCTACGCTTTTACATTCGCATTCCTTCTGTTACGACCTGGCTTATGCGATTGAAAAACCCACACCCTTTGTGGGGTGGGCAAAAAACCATCAAATGGCAGCGGTTGATGGTTTAGGCATGTTGGTTGAACAAGCAGCTGAATCTTTTTTCATCTGGCATGGAATGCGTCCTGAAACAAAACCGGTCTTGCAGGCTTTACGTAATAAAGAATTGCTCAACCTGAGCCGCTCGGGCTAGCGTGTCTTTGTATCCCAGCGCAATGAGCTCTCGGGCAAATTCAGGCTCGAAAAGTAGAAAACTTAACAAATCGCCGGAATGGTGTTTTGCCCCCATCAAATTCAGTAAAAAACGCAGCAAGGTCGGCATGCTCTGGTATTGGGCTTGCGCAATGTCTGCCATGTCCATGCTGGGTCTCAGATGGCAGGTTTCAATAGGGCGCCAGGGGGCGCGGCGTTTTTTCCACATTGACAGCAACCGGGCAATTTCATTCATGCGGTTGACCATCTCAATATCCCAATCGAGGTTATCGAGAAACAAGCCATTCAGCATGCCACCTAAAATATGGGCAAAGCCAATGTCATTGTTACGCAATTGGTCGGGATGATGAAATACGGCTTGCTGGCGCGTGCCAATAATCAAAATTTTATCGACCTGAAAGCGCAAGGCACCGCGCAAGGGTGATACCAGCCCCATACTCCCATCGCCATAGTGAAACCCATCAATCTTGACCGTAGGGAAAAAAAGCGGCAGCGCACTGGACGCTAAAATATGCTCCATCGTAATGGTAGTGCGTTGACTGCTGTGGCGCGGGTAGTGCCAATCGTCAAAGGGCAGGGAATCGTGGCAATAAAACGAAATGGTTTGCTGGGTTTCATAGCAATGGCTAATTACCTCCATCGCAGCCAAATGGCCATTGCTAATGTTGTGTTCAATTAATTCAAAACTGATGGTATTGGTTAAAAACTCGCGCAATGGCGCGGTGTCCAGCAAATGCCCTGTTTGACGTTGCTTCACCAACAAATGGGTAATATTTCGAAATACGGACTTGCTTAACTCGTAATTGCTGGCATTAAAAATGTTTTGCGAACGGATTTCATTCCAAATTCCTTCCAGTTTTTCAACGCCCGCGGAAAAGTCTTGTGCATTCTCAGCCAAAATAGCGGCATTAATACTGCCCACACTGACACCGCTAATGATCTCAAAAGGCAGGGATTTGACTTGCAAAATTGCACTAATCGCCTTCAGCACACCGGCCTGGTAGGCACCACGTGCACCGCCACCGGCCAAATACAGGGCAATTTTAGCCATAAGGTCTTATTTTCAAGAGGATAATAAAAGAAATATAGAGGAGTAGGCAGGGCGCTGGCAAGCATTTGGCATCATTTTGAACTAATATTTTATTGTAGGCTCTATTCTTCAGGTTTACTTAAGGTAGGGTCGTTATAATTAGAGTTAGCAAACATTGAACAGGGTGGGTATTGAAATGCCAGGTAATAATGGATCCAATCCAAAAGACACTGTCGAAGAAGTCGATCAAGCGAAACTGCAACGGCTTATTAAGCAGATGGACAAGATAGCAGAGCCTGAAGAGATTAAACCCAATGAGAATGCAGTGGTTAGTGCATTGAAAAAAATACCTGTCTTTGCCAGGGCAATGGATACCGCAGGCACTTCCTTAACAGGGCTTTTTGTAGCAGTAGGGCATACGGGGCAAATTGTCACCACAGCAAGCACAGTACTTCCTATCTTAGGGGTTGGTATTGCAGCCGCTGATTTGGCGCTCTTTCCACTGAATGCAATTAGCAACCTGGTGACGGGGCAAAAACAGGAATTCAAAACGACCTGGGTCGCCAAGCTAATCTATCTTGCTGCAATTCTTGCCTTATCCGTAGCACTCGTGCTATTCCCTCCACTGGCAATCCCCCTGGCCCTGGGCATGTCAGTGTTAGTTTTTGCAACCGCTGTAGGTTCTTTGGTTAAGCACTTTAAAAATCGAACGGAAGTAATGAAAGAGCTGGACACGATTGCTAAAGAGACTTTAGGAGACGCGGCTCCAGATTTAAGTACGGCCAAGGATGAGAAGGAAAGAATTTTATTAGGACAACAGCGTGAAAAACTAACAAAAAATAAACTCGAAGACAACCTGAATGAGTCAAGAGTCAAGGCAAAAGAGGAGTCAGCTAAACTGCAAGCGCTTCAGCCTCAGGGGAGTGAGCCTGTTCAATTTACACAAGAAGAGAAAGAAAAATATAATAAAATCATTGACGAATTTGTGGAAAATAAAAAAAATGCGCAACATTATGTAGATCAAAAAGCGACTCTAAAGCGTATGAATGATGGCGTAGGATTTGAGAAATTAGTCGCAATAGGCGCTTTAGGCGGTGGGGTAATTGGCGTTTTGCTGACCATTGTGTTGCCCCCGCTTGGGTTCCTGGTTACGGCCTTGGCTGCAACTTTTGCTAGTGTGTACATACTAACCCGCGTAGTAAACAAAGTGAGAGACCGTTTGGCCAATCGAAATGTCGCAGTGATTGAACCGGGTTCTGATGCTCCTGTTGATGATGCAACAAATTCACAGACCGTCTCTTTGGTTTCTCAGAACAATCAGATACCTTCTTCATCCTCTCAGATAATAGAGTCGCTTTCCAGTAAGGACTCTAGTGTGCCTAAAGAAGTTTTTGTAAGGGGCTTTAATGATTACTTCATGGAGGGTATTGAAGAGGATTATCAGGAGGAGGAGGTTCCAATTGAAGGTTTTAATAGTAGCTATAATGATTACTCCAGTGATGATAGTGAAGAGGATAATCAGGACGTTTTAGATCAAGATTCTGACGATGCTGAAAACAGCGATAAAGAAGACGGCATTGGTGAAAGTCCATCGGATCACCCTTAGAGTCACTGCCATTAAGTTAAGCCCGTCATCCCTCGCTGCGCGAAGGATCTCCTGATGCTGGCACCGTGCCTGGCGCGGAGATCCTTCGCGCAGCGAGGGATGACAGAAGTTCAAATTCCTTAACTTAATGGCAGTGCCCCTTAGAGTAACCCGTTGTAATTAAGCCCAAAATACGGTAGCTTAAGCCCCACTCTTCAAAATGCATTAGGGAAGTTCCATGCTTACCCTGTTTCGTGCCCAGCCCCGCGCTTTCCAGATGATCTTCCTGTTAGAAATCTGGGAGCGCTTTGGTTATTACACCGTTCAAGGGATCCTTACTGTTTTTTTCATTCGCCAATTAGGGTTTAGCGAAAGTGACGCCTACCTTACTTTTGGTGCTTTTTTTGCGCTGGTTTTTGGCATGATTTCCTTTGGCGGCTACCTGGGCGACAAGGTGTTAGGCACCAAACGCACCATTGTGCTGGGGCTTATGGTGCTCGCTTTAGGCTACCTTTCCCTGGCCCTGGCAAGTAAGGCGCAGGTTTTTTGGGCTTTAGGCCTTGTCTGTGTCGGGAATGGCTTATTTAAGGCAAACCCTTCAAGTCTGCTTGCCAAATGTTATCCGCAAGACGACCCCCGTTTGCATGGGGCGTTTACCCTTTACTACATGGCCATTAATTTAGGCTCTACCTTTGCTTTAGTGATAGGCCCCTCGGTGGCGGCGCGCTTTGGTTATTCTTACGCCTATTTTATCAGCTTCATCGGGTTAATCCTGGGGCTTTGTAATTATTGGTTCCAAAGGCGATTGGTGGCAGATATTAATAATGGGGCCGATGCAGAGAAAGTCCCGGTTTGGCGTTGGCTTATGGTGCTGCTTGCTGTTGTTCTTCTGACCTGTGTTTCTGCGTATTTGTTGCAACATGTGCTGTTAGCGCGCAATATTGTGCGTGTCATCAGTGTGGTCGTTTTGGGTTTTTACCTTTTGTATATGAGAAAGGAAGAAACAATACAGCGTCGGCGGATGGTGGTAGCCCTTATTTTGATGGTGCAAGCGATCGTGTTTTTTACTCTCTATCAACAAATGCCTACCTCGCTTAATTTGTTTGCTGTCAATAATGTAAACCCGACCTTGCTTGGGCTAACCATTAACCCGCAAAGTTTGCAGGCGCTTAATCCGGTCTGGATTATTTTACTAAGCCCTGTATTGGCTGCTGTATACAATAAAGCCGCCGTTCCAATTACCTATAAATTTGCAGCTGGCATGCTAAGCTGCGGGGTTAGTTTTAGTCTGCTCTTTTTCGCGCGCTTCGCCCACGATGGACACGGTATGGTTTCTGCCTGGTGGCTTGTGGCAAGTTATTTTTTTCAAAGCAGCGGTGAGTTGCTCGTTTCTGCATTAGGCGTTGCGATGGTGGCCCAACTGGTTCCACGCGCTATTACCGGTTTTGTCATGGGGATGTGGTTTTTGACGTCTTCCATTGCAGGTTTTATTGGCGCCTACGTTGCCTCCTTCACCGCCTTGCCTCGTCACATAGCGCCGGGGGTTGAATCCTTATTTCAGTATACGCAGGTGTTTGCTTTTATTGGGATGGTGACCTTAACCATCGGCATGGTGATGTGGTTGTTTTCAGCCCGTATTAACCGGTATATTGGGTTAAATCAGCCGTCTAAAGACCCAGTACGTCCTTCACAAAGGGCAGGGTAATTTTGCGTTGCGCGGCGAGAGAGGCTTTATCGAGTTCATCCAGAATAGTTTGTAAGTCATGCATGTTGCGCGCACAGCGGTTTATTAAAAATTGACCTACTGCGAAAGGCAGGACAAAACCGCGCTTTTTTGCCCGATGCTGCAAGGTGTTAATTTTTAATTCATCGTCCATTTCATGAATCTGTACCACCAGTCCCCAGGCCAGTCTGGATTTCAAATCTGCAAGTTGAATAGCAAGGGAGGAAAGCGGTTGCCTGCTGCTCATCAAAAGAAGGGTGTTCCCATTATCCCGCACCCGATTAAAAAGATGAAACAAGGCTTCTTCCCAGGCTTTATCTCCCGCAATCGCATCCATATCGTCCAGGGCAATTAGCGATTGATTGCCCAGGTCTTCAATGCTTTCAGGCCCCCATTCACGCAAGATCTGGAGCGGTAAATAAATGGATGCCGCATGCGGCATCGCCTGACAGCAGGCTTGCAAAAGATGCGATTTGCCCGAGCCGCTGGCGCCCCAAAGGTAAAACAAGCGATCTCCGTTGCCATCGAGAGCACGAAGGAGCTGTTGTTGCAAGAGCGCATTGGAACCAAAGGAAAAATCCGCTAAAGTCGCATCGTCATTTAGTTGGATGCTTAAGGCTAATTGACGGTTCATTTTAAAAGCGTATCGGCTGAGTAGGCTTTCTTACCCCAGGTTAACACATAATCAATGTAAGTCGCGGTGGTCGTAATGGCCGTTACGAAAATCAGGACATTGATCCAAAAAGGGTTGAATTCATAAAATGCCAATTCAAAAAGACAAAAAGAAACTAACGCAAGTTGCAAGGTGGTATTCACTTTACTCATTAAGGTGGGTTTAAAATGGAGTTTACGCTGAATAAACCAAAACCAGGCAACAACGCCTAAAGAAATGGTTAAATCCCGTAAAAACACAAGGACTACTAACCACCAGGGCAGTATGCCAATTAAGGCTAAAGAAATAAAACTTGATGCAATCAAAAGCTTATCAGCAAGCGGGTCAATAAAGGAGCCTAATGCGGTTTGGCAATGAAAATGACGTGCCAGCCATCCGTCCAGCCCATCGGTAAAACCGGAAAAAACAAAAATGACAAAGGCCTTTAAATATTCGTGATGATAAAGAAACACCAGAAAGGGTGCTATCAGTACCAATCGTAATAAAGTAAGTGCATTCGGTATGTATTTAAGTATCATCTGTATAAACAGTATGTAAGCTATATAAGGGTTGCGCCAAAAGTTTGGCCATAAGGCTTAAGTGTATACAATAGTGACCCTGCTGTCACGCAAGGAAACAGGCTTTGGCACATTCCAGCGTTTAAAGGGAAATCAACCGAGGCAAAATGCCTCAGATCATCGACTAATCTCGCTTCAAACTAAATGGAAAGGGTACTCGGCTGGCCTGATCTCCCTGGCAAGAACAAAAAAGACCGGATCTACAGCAGTCGTGCTTAGGACTGAGGCTTTTCGCGGTAAATGACCGCCGTATTGCCAATCAGTTGAACCAAATCGGCCTGCAATGCTTTACACAATTCGGTCATCATCTCCAATCGCGCGGTTTTATCCGCTCCACTGACTTTCACCTTAATCAATTCATGCACTAAAAGAGCACCATCGGTTTCCTGAGTAACGGCAGGAGTCAATCCCTTGGCACCAATAAGAATAACCGGTTTTAAATGATGTGCCTTTGCTTTTAACGTTTTTTTGAATGCTGTATCCACGAGTAATGCCCTGTTTAAAATATTTGCTTTAAAATGGCAAATTATTGCACGTTTTGCTGTGAATAGGTAGTGAATTTAAGTATCATGGAGGTTTTCTTACTCGATAATATTTTTTATGCCGCGCTCAAAAAGCAGTAAACGATGGTTGCAAGAACATTTTGATGACAATTATGTCAAAAAAGCCCAGGCAGAGGGCTACCGAAGCCGGGCGATTTATAAGCTCAAAGAAATGGATGAAAAAGAGCACTTGATTAAGCCGGGGATGACCGTGGTTGATTTAGGTGCAGCTCCCGGGGGCTGGACGCAATATGTAGCAGAAAAATTAGATGGACGTGGTATTATTATTGCATTAGATATATTACCCATGGATGCAATCGCTGATGTAACCTTTATTCAAGGCGATTTTCGGGAGGATGCCGTTTTGCAGCAATTACAAAATGTGGTGCCAGAACAGGGAGTGGACTTGCTTTTATCCGATATGGCCCCAAATATGAGTGGAACTGCCGCAATCGATATTCCCCGTGCCATGTACCTGGCAGAGCTTGCCTTTGATTTTGGAAGCAAAATGCTAAAGCCCGGTGGTACTATGCTAATGAAGGTGTTTCACGGCGCAGGATTTGATGATTTGGTCAAACAGGCGCGGTTGCAGTTTAAAAAAACGGTTATTCGAAAGCCTGATGCTTCACGTTCTCGCTCACGCGAAACCTATTTGCTGGCTAAGGGCTATAATTTATAGTAACTTTATCGTTCTAACGTCGTAGAAATACGTCACAATTGAGGTCATTGCTTTGAACGACATGGTAAAAAATTTATTTTTGTGGCTGATTATAGCTATCGTGCTGGTATCTGTATTCAGTAATTTTGGCCCACGCCATACCGCTTCTCAAAAGCTATCCTATAGCGAATTTTTAAAAGAAGTTGATCAGGGGCTTATTAACTCCGTAACCATTGAAGACAATAAGGTTATTCGTGGGGTCACCAAAGCCAATCATCGGTTTGTAACTTACATGCCCATGCAAGACGATGCCTTGTTAGGCGAACTCTTAAAATCCAAAGTCGAAGTCAGTGGCCAGGAAAAACAACAGGAAAGCTTCTTGTTGCACTTGTTTATAAATTGGTTCCCTATGCTGCTCCTGATTGGTGTTTGGGTGTTTTTTATGCGCCAGATGCAAGGCGGCGGTGGACGCGGGGCAATGTCTTTTGGACGCTCAAGGGCAAAGCTTTTGGGTGAAGACCAGGTGAAAGTAACCTTTGCCGATGTCGCAGGCGTTGACGAAGCCAAAGAAGAAGTCAAAGAACTGGTGGATTTTCTGCGCGATCCCGCCAAATTTCAAAATTTGGGTGGGCGCATTCCACGCGGCGTATTACTGATAGGTTCTCCAGGAACTGGTAAAACGCTGTTGGCAAAAGCGGTTGCCGGCGAAGCAAAAGTTCCGTTTTTTACCATTTCAGGTTCTGATTTCGTAGAGATGTTTGTCGGTGTCGGTGCATCTCGGGTGCGCGACATGTTTGAGCAGGCAAAAAAACACGCTCCTTGTATTATTTTTATCGATGAGATTGATGCAGTAGGGCGCCACCGCGGAGCCGGACTTGGGGGCGGTCACGATGAACGCGAACAGACGCTTAATCAGCTCCTGGTGGAAATGGATGGTTTTGAAGGAAATGAAGGGGTCATCATTGTTTCCGCAACGAACCGACCGGATGTACTTGACCCAGCACTCTTGCGCCCCGGCCGTTTTGACCGGCAAGTGGTTGTTCCGCTGCCTGATATTCGCGGACGTGAGCAGATCCTCAAAGTGCATCTGCAAAAAGTGCCGCTTGACAAGCAAGTTGAAGTGCTCCCCATCGCTCGCGGAACGCCCGGTTTTTCCGGTGCCGATCTCGCGAATTTGGTCAATGAAGCTGCGTTATTTGCAGCGCGAGCAAATAAACGCAAAGTGGGCATGATCGATCTCGACAAAGCAAAAGATAAAATCATGATGGGGGCGGAGCGCCGTTCCATGGTGATGGATGAAAACGAGAAAAAACTGACGGCTTACCATGAGGCGGGGCATGCGATTGTTGGTTTGTCTGTGCCAGAACATGATCCAGTTTATAAAATAACCATTATTCCGCGTGGTCGGGCATTGGGTGTCACGATGTTTTTGCCCGAGCAAGACCGATACAGCCACAGTAAGCGGCGTTTGGAAAGCCAGCTATCCAGCTTGTTTGGCGGGCGCATCGCGGAAGAATTAATTTTCGGTATGGAAAGCGTCACAACCGGTGCTTCGAATGATATTGTGCGTGCAACCGAGATTGCACGAAAAATGGTAACCAGTTGGGGCTTGTCCAGTTTGGGGCCACTTACTTTCGGTGAGGAAGAAGGCGAAGTCTTTTTAGGCCGCAGTGTGAATCAGCATAAAGAAATATCAGACAGTACCGCTCAACTAATTGATGAGGAAGTGCGGCAAATTATAGACAGAAATTACCAACGCGCCAAAACAATTCTTGAAGCGAATATGGATAAATTGCACTTAATGGCGGATGGCCTTATCAAATACGAAACCATCGACGCGAAGCAAATTGTGGAAATTATGGCCGGAAAGGAGCCATCCCCACCAGAGGATTGGGATTTAGGTAAAAAAATCGAACCCCAACAGGAAGCAATTGTTGTTAAATCACTAAACGGAAAGACTGTGGAAAAACCTGCTGAAGAAAATTAGTCTTTCATCACCTGGGGTTTGTTCCAAGTATTGCTGGCATTAAAAAGCAGCATACCTTGTCAAAACCCCGATAAAAACCACAACCTACTACGAGCGCCTTTAAGGCGCTTTTGTACTGATTTATTGTTAGGGATCCTGTGAACACAGAACAAGTGAAACATTGGTGTCAGTTGTATAGTCAACCTCCAGTAAACGCACCCACGATTAAACCCCTTCTTATGGGCATTCTTAATGTAACACCCGATTCTTTTTCAGACGGTGGAAAATACCTGCATCAGGAAAAGGCAGTAGAACATGCATTAAAAATGGTCAGTGAAGGGGCCGATGTAATTGATATTGGTGGGGAATCAACCAGACCTGGAGCGGAGCCTATCAGTGTTGATGAAGAATTGGCACGAGTAATGCCTGTAATTGAACAATTGCGCAAAGAAAATGAGGTTTGTATTTCTATCGATACCAGCAAACCCGAAGTGATGGAAGCAGCACTTTTAGGCGGTGCATCTATCGTAAATGATGTGAAAGGCTTCCAGGGCAATGCCTTTCTGGCCAAAGCGGCAAAATACGATGCCATCGTGTGCCTTATGCACATGCAGGGCGAGCCGCAAAGCATGCAGGAATCGCCAAGGTATACACACCATGTGGTGGATGAAATTAATCTTTTCTTTAAAGAGCGGATTGCAGTATGCACCGCTTTTGGCATAAAGCCTACCCGTCTTATTCTGGATCCAGGTTTTGGTTTTGGAAAAACAGTGAAACATAACCTGCAAATAGTAAGGCAATTTGACAGGTTTCATGCGCATAGCCTGCCAGTAATGCTCGGTGTTTCGCGAAAAAGTACAATAGGGGCTGTGTTAAACACGCCCGTAGACAAGCGTTTGTCTGGCAGTTTGGCAATTACGGTATTTAGTGCGCTTAAGGGACTTGCGATGATAAGAACCCATGATATTGCTGAAACGAATCAAGCCCTTTTGATGGTGCAAGCCATTCAAGAGGATGCTTAACCTAATCAAGTGAGGATCCATTCATGACTCAGCGTAAATATTTCGGTACCGATGGAATTCGAGGACAGGTTGGCTCCTCGATTGTTAATCCTGAATTTGTGTTAAAGCTTGGTTGGGCTATTGGCAAAGTATTGACTAACGGCCAGCGCAAGCGCGTTATCATTGGGAAAGATACTCGTATTTCAGGCTACATGCTGGAATCTGCTCTTGAAGCAGGTCTTTCTGCCGCAGGCGTGGATGTGAGCCTGGTCGGCCCCATGCCGACGCCTGCAATTGCTTATTTAACCCAAACGTTGCGTGCGAATGCAGGGATTGTCATCAGCGCTTCGCATAATTTGTTTGAAGACAATGGCATCAAATTTTTCTCAGCGGATGGCAGTAAACTGCCCGATGCAGTGGAATTGGAAATAGAAGCTGAACTGGAAAAGCCCTTGACGACAGTGGTTTCAGCCCTGCTTGGAAAAACAAAACGGATTCATGATGCACCCGGCCGTTATATTGAATTTTGCAAGGCAACGGTCCCCTCGCTTACCCGATTATCCGGTTTAAAAATAGTAGTGGATTGCGCACACGGTGCAACCTACCATATCGCACCGAATGTATTTAGTGAATTGGGTGCAGAAGTTCTCGTCATGGGCGATAGACCGGATGGTTTTAATATTAATAAACATTGCGGCTCCACTTCTCCCGAAGCGATGCAAAAAATGGTCTTGCAAACAGGAGCCGACATCGGTATTGCACTGGATGGCGACGGTGATCGGGTGATTTTGGCTGATAATTCCGGCAACCTGGTTGACGGAGATCAAATTCTCTACATCATTGCCAAAGACAGGCAACAAAAAGGATTATTGCAGGGCGGAGTCGTTGGAACCTTGATGAGTAATTACGGCTTGGAAAAGGCTGTCACTGCAATGAACGTTCCTTTCTTGCGTACCAAAGTAGGTGACAGGTATGTGCTCGAAACCCTAAAAGAAAAAGATTGGAAAATAGGCGGGGAACCTTCAGGTCATATCGTCTGTCTTGATAAAACCACCACGGGCGATGGCACTATTGCCGCATTACAGGTGTTATCCGCGATGGTAAAACAGGAAAAAACACTTGCGCAATTGAGTGAAGGCATTCATCTGTTGCCGCAAACGCTTATCAATATTAAAACAGAACATGCCGAATCGCTCGCAACAAACCCTAAAATTTTAGAGATGGTCAGTGCCTTATCCAATGAATTGACCGGTGAAGGCAGGGTGTTGTTGCGACCTTCAGGTACAGAGCCCTTGCTGCGCGTCATGGTCGAAGGCCAGGACAACACCGCAGTGCAAGCGCAGGCCCAGCAGCTTTGCGAAGAGATTGTTCATTTTGAAAAAAAACATTTCGATGTGCCGCATCAAAATGCGCGTTAGGACGGTGATCTGATAAAAAAATTGGATAAGACTAGGATTTTGTAAGTCTTTGCGGTATAGTCCGCCCTGAATTTTGGGGGCGCCATGAGGCAAAAAATAGTAGCCGGTAATTGGAAAATGAATGGCCGCATTTCGGCTATCAACGCATTACTTCAGCAGTTACTTATTGCAATCAATAAGCAAGATGCAACGCAATGCCTTGTCTTTCCCCCGGCAATCTATATCCCGCTTGTGCAAGATTTACTAAATCATAGCGCAA
Source organism: Tatlockia sp. (assembly GCA_041659885.1). GTDB lineage: Bacteria > Pseudomonadota > Gammaproteobacteria > Legionellales > Legionellaceae > Tatlockia. Next base: position 59,945 of record JBAZXN010000001.1, on the reverse strand, counting down.
TCCAATGGGGGGCACAAAACGTCTACCCCAAAGAGAGCGGAGCCTTTACCGGTGAGCTGTCCGCGCCCATGCTGAAAGAGTATGGCTGCCGCTACGTACTGGTAGGGCATTCAGAGCGCAGGCACCTGTTTGGCGAAGATGAAAAAATTGTTGCAGAAAAATTCCACCATGTAAAAGAACATGGTATGATACCGGTTCTTTGCGTGGGTGAAACGCTTGAGGAGCGGCAAAAGGGGCTGACAGCGCAAGTACTTGCGAAGCAACTTTTGGCAATAACAAGCAACCATGCTGATTGTTTTAAAGCCTGTGTAGTTGCCTATGAGCCGGTTTGGGCAATAGGCACAGGGCAAACCGCATTACCAGAGCAAGTTCAGCAAGTGCATGCTGATATAAGGGCGCTGGTAGCGGATTTTAACCGAGACGATGCGGATCATCTGTCAATAGTCTATGGCGGTAGCGTAAATGAAAAAAATGCTGCTGCATTGTTCGCAATGCCGGACGTTGATGGTGGTTTAATTGGTGGTGCATCGCTTAATGCACAACAGTTTGTGGAAATCGTAAAATGTATCAATTGATATTAATGGTTCATGTATTAATTGCCCTTGTCCTGATTGGCCTGGTGTTAATACAACATGGTAAAGGCGCAGACATTGGCGCGGCATTCGGCTCTGGAGCATCCAATACAGTATTTGGAAGCCAGGGAACGGGAAGTTTTTTATTTAAGTTGACTGGTGGTTTGGCGTTGACCTTTTTCGTCACCAGTTTGCTGCTTTCTTACATGGTGAATTCGCAATACCAGAAAGCCGAGCAGCAATCCATGCCTCAGCCGCTCTCAGCACCTGCGAATACTATTCCTGTGCCAGTAGACAATGCTGAAAAGAGCAAAGAGAACAAATAATGAAAGGGCTTTACAATTACCCTTTAAAAAAGAAAATGCCGAAGTGGTGGAATTGGTAGACACGCCGTCTTGAGGGGGCGGTGGCGTAAGCCGTGCCGGTTCGAGTCCGGCCTTCGGTACCATTTATAATCCGAGCGAAAAAATGATGCTAACACAATATTTGCCCATATTAGTTTTTATTCTAATCGCCCTGGTGCTAGGCCTGGCGATGCTCGGAGCAGGCTCGCTACTAAGCAAACACAATCCGGATGCAGTAAAAAATGCACCCTATGAATGCGGCTTCGCTGCATTTGAAAGCTCACATATCCCCTTCGATGTCCGGTTTTATCTGGTTGCTATCCTGTTTATTATATTCGATTTGGAAACTGCCTTTTTTGTTCCTTGGGCAATTGTATTACGTCAAATAGGCTGGTTTGGTTTCTCCGCAATGATGCTCTTCCTTGGCCTGTTAGTTCTTGGCTTTATCTATGAGTGGAAGCGAGGCGCGCTCGAATGGGAGTGATTGCAAGACTTCTCTCGCTTGCTCCTGGGTTGTCACGGCATCTACAGAGGTTAATTAAAGCGGGCATTCAGGCTCAGGTCAAACCCGTTTCCATTCGGTTCAAAACAAAAAATTCGGGTTTTCCTATTAACCGGTTATTAATGACTCACATTTTAGAGGCTGACTATGGCTGTTGCTGAACTACAGAAAAGTGGCTTTGTTACAACATCGGTAGATAAATTATTGGGCTGGGCGCGCAGTGGTTCCATGTGGCCTATGACCTTTGGTTTGGCTTGTTGCGCAGTCGAAATGATGCACGTAGGAGCTGCTCGCTACGATCTGGATCGGTTTGGAATTATTTTTCGACCCAGTCCGCGTCAATCCGATGTCATGATAGTCGCCGGGACATTGTGTAATAAAATGGCACCTGCACTCCGAAGGGTGTATGATCAAATGCCTGAGCCACGCTGGGTTATTTCCATGGGCTCTTGTGCGAATGGTGGTGGTTATTACCACTATTCTTTTTCCGTAGTACGTGGTTGCGATCGCATTGTCCCTGTTGACATATATGTACCCGGTTGCCCGCCAACTGCCGAAGCATTGCTCTATGGTATTATTCAATTACAGAATAAAATCCGCCGTAAACAAATCATAGAAGTTTAAGACCAGCACAGGCGCTTATAAGATGACGAATTTGATAAACTTGGCTGAACAACTTAACCAGGAGCTGGGTGCGTTAATTACAAACACCTCCTTGTTATTTAATGAAATTACGCTTGAGTGCGAAGTAAATTGTTTAAAAGAACTGCTGTCACAACTGCGTACCCAGGCTTTATTTGCCTTTGACGAACTGATGGACGTGTGTGCCGTGGATTATCTCCTGTACGGCGTGTCAGACTGGGAAACCGAGTCTGCAACCGAAAAGGGTTTTTCGCGTGGTGTCGAGCGTCAGGAGCTTCGTGCACTTAACTGGACCAAACCGCGTTTTGCGGTTGTTTACCATTTATTATCCACATCAAAAAACCACCGCGTGCGGGTCAAAGTGTTCGTTAATGAAGCCCATCCTGTTGTTCCTTCGGTGCATGACATTTGGAAATGTGCGAATTGGTTCGAGCGCGAAGCCTATGATTTATACGGTATACTGTTTGAAAATCATCCTGATTTAAGAAGAATCCTCACCGATTATGGCTTTATTGGTCATCCTTTCCGCAAGGATTTCCCAGTAAGCGGCCATGTGGAAATGCGTTACGATGCAAGCTTGCAAAAGGTCATCTATGAGCCTGTGAATATCGAACCGAGAGTCCTCGTGCCTAAAGTAATACGTGATGATAATCGCTATCTTGAAACGCAAGGTGAAGGGAGCGAAAAATGATTGAATTAAAAAATTACACGCTTAACTTTGGTCCCCAACATCCCGCAGCGCACGGTGTGTTGCGGCTTGTGCTGGAGCTTGAGGGTGAAACCATTGTAAGAGCGGATCCACACATTGGTTTGTTGCATCGGGCAACGGAAAAACTGGTTGAAACCAAACCTTATATTCAAAGCATTGGCTATATGGACAGGTTGGACTACGTTTCCATGATGTGCAATGAGCATGCTTATGTCATGGCGCTTGAAAAAATGCTGGGCATCGATATCCCCTTGCGTGCGAAATACATCCGAACCCTGTTTGATGAAGTAACCCGTATTCTTAACCACCTGTTATGGCTTGGTGCGATTGCCTTGGACATCGGGGCAATGACGGTCTTCCTCTATTGCTTTCGCGAACGGGAAGATTTGTTTGACTGCTATGAAGCCGTTTCTGGCGCAAGAATGCATGCAACCTATTACCGGCCTGGCGGCGTAGCCCGCGATTTACCCAATACCATGCCGCAATACAAGCCTTCCCGATGGCACAATGACAGGGAAGTTGAAAAAATGAACGTGCACCGTCAAGGTTCTTTGCTGGATTTTTTATGGGCCTTTACTGAGCGCTTTCCAAAATGCGTTGACGAATACGAAGCACTCTTAACAGAAAACCGCATCTGGAAACAAAGAACGGTTGATATTGGGGTTGTCTCCGCACAAGAGGCGTTGCAATGGGGCTTCACAGGTCCTATGTTGCGCGGTTCAGGCGTTGCCTGGGATCTGCGCAAAAAACAACCCTATGCTGCTTACGATAAAGTCGACTTCGATATTCCTGTCGGTAAAACAGGCGATTGTTACGATCGTTATCTGGTACGTGTTGAAGAGTTAAGGCAATCAAACCGTATCATAAGGCAATGCATTGAATGGCTGCAACGCAATCCAGGTCCTATTAAAATAGATGACCACAAAGTGACTCCGCCTTCGCGTGAAGTCATGAAACACGATATGGAAGCACTCATCCATCACTTTAAATTGTTCTCCGAAGGGTTTTGTCTCCCTGCTGGCGAAGTGTATTCTGCCGTGGAAGCGCCGAAAGGTGAGTTTGGCATCTACCTCGTTTCGGATGGAGCGAATAAACCGTACCGTATGAAAATTCGTGCGCCCGGTTTTTCGCATTTATCCAGTTACGACGAAATGGTCAGAGGGCATATGCTTGCGGACGGTGTGGCAATTCTGGCAAGCCAGGATATTGTATTTGGTGAAATTGACCGCTGAGATTAATAAACAGTCTTGTGTTGACTAAAAAGTATAAAGGTTAAAAAGTATGTCCGATAATTCAACTCAATTGCGTCAATTGCTCACATGCGAAAGCATGGATGCGATTGATCACTGGATTGCTAAATACCCTCCTGAAGAAAGGCAATCGGCAGTCATGTCGACTTTGCGCATTGCGCAGGAAGAGAAAGGCTTTTTAACGCCAGAGCTTATGGATGCTGTTGCCCATTACCTCAACATGCCTGCTATCGCAGTGTATGAAGTGGCCTCCTTTTATACGATGTATGAGCGAAAGCCGATAGGTAAAAACCTAATCAATGTTTGCACCAATATTTCTTGTAAACTCAATGGTTCCTCAGAGGTGGTGGATTATTTGCAAAAAAAATTGGGAATTCAATTGGGCGAAACCACCGAAGACGGTAACTACACCTTGCGTGCAGTGGAGTGTTTAGGTGCTTGCGTGAATGCCCCAATGATGCAAATCAATAAAAATTATCACGAGAACCTAACCCGGGAAAAAATTGATAATGTGTTGGAAGAGTACGATGAACGATAGAGGTGCTTGCCATGGTTGAACTAAATCAAGTCTGTTACCGAACCTTCCATTTAAAGCAGCCCTGGACATTGGAAGCTTACCGAAGTATTGGCGGATATACTGTGTGGGAGCGTATTCTTAAAGAACAAACGCCTCCGCAACAAATTATAGAAGAACTAAAAACCTCAGCCCTTCGTGGTCGAGGCGGTGCCGGCTTTCCAACCGGTCTTAAATGGAGTTTCATGAATCGCAATTCGCCCGTGCAGAAATACGTAGTCTGCAACTCAGACGAAGGGGAGCCTGGAACGTGCAAAGATCGTGAGATTTTGAGCCTTAATCCGCATCAGCTCATCGAAGGTATGGCGATTGCAGGGTATGTCATTGGAGCGACTGTAGGATACAATTATATCCGCGGAGAGTTTTGGTTGCCTTTTGAGCGAACCGAATCCGCATTGCGAGAAGCCTATGCCGCAGGCTATCTCGGTAAAAACATATTAAATAGCACGATTGATTTTGATCTATACAATCATTTAGGCGCAGGGGCCTATATCTGTGGTGAAGAAACCGCACTGCTCAATTCCCTTGAGGGAAAAAAAGGACAACCCCGGTTTAAACCGCCATTCCCTGCGAACTATGGTTTATATGGCAAGCCTACCACGATTAACAACACAGAAACCTTTGCTTCCGTACCCGTTATCCTTGAAAAAGGAGGCGAGTGGTTTTTAAAGTTGGGTAAACCGAATAACGGCGGAACCAAGTGCTTCAGCGTAAGCGGCCATGTCAATAAGCCTGGCAATTTTGAAATCCCTTTAGGCACTCCATTCAAGACCCTCCTTGAACTTGCAGGGGGCGTGCGTAACGGTCTGAAAATTAAAGCGGTGATCCCGGGCGGTACCTCCATGCCGGTTTTGCCCGGTGACGTCATGATGAAATTGGATATGGATTACGACAGCATCCAAAAAGCCGGATCCGGCTTGGGATCAGGGGCTGTAATCATTATGGACGAGAACACTTGCATGGTCGATGCGCTATACCGTATTTCAGAGTTCTATATGGATGAATCCTGTGGTCAATGCACCCCTTGCAGAGAGGGTACCGGTTGGTTGGTGCGCTTGATTCATCGCATAAAAGAAGGACACGGTGTTCCTGGCGACATTGAAAAATTAGTAAATGTCGCAGATAAAATTGAAGGTCGTACGATTTGTGCTCTCGGTGAGGCGGCAGCTTGGCCCGTTCAAAGTTTTGTGAAGCATTTCTATCATGAATTTGAGCATTTTATTAAACACAAACGCTCGATCGTCGCAGCATAATTGAGAAGGTTTAAACAATGGCTACCATTGAAATAGACGGTAAAACATTTGAAGTTGAAAATGGAAAGATGATTATAGAGGTTGCAGATGAGGCAGGAATTTTTATTCCCCGTTTTTGCTACCATAAAAAATTATCCGTAGCAGCAAATTGCCGCATGTGTCTGGTTGAGGTTGAGAACGGCCGCAAGCCGGTTCCCGCTTGTGCTACGCCCATCACCAATGGCATGAAAGTGTTTACAAAATCAGCAGAAGCCATTCGCTCACAAGAAGCGGTGATGGAATTTCTACTTATTAATCATCCCCTGGATTGCCCGATTTGCGATCAGGGTGGTGAATGCGAGCTGCAGGATGTTTCCATGGGGTATGGCTATGACTCATCGGAATACCGGGAAGCGAAACGTTCCGTCACAGATGATGATTTAGGCCCTTTAATTTCTACTGAAATGACGCGCTGCATTCATTGCACCCGCTGCGTTCGGTTTGGTGAGGAAGTTGCAGGACTTCGCGAGCTAGGCGCAACCGGACGGGGTGAGGATATGGAAATAACCACTTACGTTCAACACAGTATTACATCCGAAGTTTCGGGCAACATTATTGATTTATGTCCAGTGGGCGCGCTGACCTCCAAACCTTACCGCTTTACTGCACGCGCCTGGGAAATGGCTCAGCACGATAGTGTAGCACCGCATGATTGCTTGGGCTCTAACGTCCATGTCCACGTTAGACGCAATGAATTAATGCGTGTGGTTCCCAAAGAAAACGAAGCGCTCAATGAAACCTGGTTGTCCGACCGGGACAGGTTTAGCTATTTGGGTCTAAAAAGTGAAGCGCGCATTAGCCAGCCAAAAATAAAGAAAAATGGCCAGTGGGAAACCGTGGATTGGCCAACTGCACTCAAATTTAGCGCAGAAGGCATAAGTCGCGTTATAAAACAGCACGGAGCAGAGCAGTTTGCAGCATTTGCATCCCCTTCCTCCACTCTGGAAGAGATGTATTTATTGCAAAAATTTATGCGTGAATTAGGTGTGCACAATCTTGACCATCGGCTCCAGCAAACGGATTTCCGTGATCAAGACAGGCTGCCAACCCTTCCCACAAGTTCTTTGAAATGTGCAGATCTTGAAAATCAACAGGCTATTTTAGTCTTTGGTTGTAACCTGGATAGGGAAGTGCCTCTGGCAGGTATTCGTGCACGTAAGGCTTTTCGAAACGGCGCTCGGTTATTTGCAATCAATCCAGTGGATTACCAATTCCGTTTTGATCTCACGGAAAAAATTCTCCTTTCGCCTCAGGAAATGCCCATGCAATTGGCGAAGCTCATTCTGGCGATGGCTGGCGAAGTGAGCCAACTGCCCCTGGAAATTCAAACTCTTGTTATTGGCCTTGAACCGGATCCTGCAACCTTGGCCATAGCCAAGGCGCTAAGCGAGCCGAATGCGGCAATGATCACCGGTGCTATAGTTGAAAATCATCCGGATGCAGCGCTCTTAAGATCCTTGATCCATTTCATCCAGGAAAATTATGGGGTTAAAATATTACACTTAACAACGGGTGCAAACAGTGCCGGTGCGCATTTATCGGGGATGTTGCCCCATCGTGGTGTTGCAGGCAAATCCTGTGCTACTCCTGGAATGGATATTCAGGCAGCACTGCAGGCTAAGCTGAAAGGTTATTTTCTCCTGGCACTTGAGCCTGGTTTTGATATTGAGAACCCACACAACGCCAGACAAGCAATGCTTGGCGCTGAATTTGTTGTGATGGTTTCAGCCTTCCAAAACGATTCAATGCAAGATTACGCGGATGTTATCTTACCGATGGCTCCTTTTGCAGAAACCTCAGGCACTTATATTAATGTGAATAACGAGTGGCAATCCGTGAAGGGCGCTATGGCACCTCACGGTGATGCACGGCCTGCATGGAAAATTATACGGGTGCTAGCCAATTTAATGCAATGCAAACACTTTGACTATGTGAGTACGGAAGAGGTCTTGCATGAGGTCAAGTCTATTGCCGAAATGACTACACAAATAAAGTACCAGCCGTATTATCCGCAAGCCTTGCCGGTCAGTAATCAGGAGCTGGTTCGGGTTGGAGAGTGGCCGCTTTACCGTTGTGACATGATCGTGCGGCATGCGAAAGCGCTGCAAAATTGTGCAGCAGCAGAGCGGGCTTGTATAAGAATTAATCCAGCCACAGCGAATAGATTAAATTTAGATGAGGTTGCCACTGTATCTCAAGGAGATATTGAGATAACATTGCCGCTTAAACAAGACGAGCGCATGGCACCTGATGTCGTATGGGTAGCGAATGCAATGCCAGAAACTGTAGATTTGGGGCATTCTTTTGCTGCGATAACAATCAAGCGCTAAACAGGTTGAATTATGCTACAAGATATTGGCATTTTGCTGTGGATTATAATTAAAATTTTAGTCATTGTGGTGCCGCTGCTGCTGGCGGTCGCCTACCTTACCTACGCGGAACGTAAGGTCATTGGCTATATTCAAGTACGTATTGGCCCGAATCGCGTCGGTTACAAAGGGCTATTGCAGCCTATTGCAGATCTATTCAAATTGATTACCAAGGAAATTATTGTTCCTTCCAAGTCAAACAAATACCTCTTTGTCATTGCCCCGTTGTTTGCGCTTGCTCCAGCTTTAGTGGGGTGGGCTGTTATTCCCTTTTCACAAGGCATAGTGCTTGCCAATATTAACGCAGGGTTATTATACCTTTTCGCCGTAAGCTCCCTTGGGGTTTATGGGGTATTAATTGCCGGTTGGGCATCAAACTCCAAATACGCAATGTTTGGTTCTCTTCGCTCGGCAGCGCAAACGGTTTCCTACGAAATTGCGATGGGATTTTCTATTGTTGGTGTATTGCTTGCCGCAGGCAGCATGAATCTAACCGATATCGTTATGTCACAGAGGGGCGGCATTTGGCATTGGTGGTTTATTCCTTTATTGCCTTTGTTTTTTACCTTTTGGATTTCAGGTATTGCGGAAACTAATCGCGCGCCCTTTGACTTGGCAGAAGGCGAATCAGAAATTGTTGCAGGGTTCCATGTGGAGTACTCAGGAATCGGTTTTGCCATATTTTTCCTCTCAGAATACGCAAGCATGATTCTTATTTCTACCACGATTGCTTTGTTATTTCTGGGCGGATGGTTGTCTCCCTTTGAAGGAATGCCGTTGCTGCAAGAAATTTTCTTTTTTGTTCCCGGTTTTGTTTGGCTACTCTTGAAAATTTCCTTTTTCCTGTTTGTTTATCTCTGGATTCGAGCGACCTTTCCACGATACCGCTACGACCAACTTATGCGGTTGGGTTGGAAAATTTTAATCCCTGTGACTATCGTCTGGGTGGTAGTAACCGCATTGATGGTTATGACAAAACTTAAACCCTGGTTTTAAGGCAGCAAGCGAATGAAAAAAGTAACCCGATATATCAAACATTATCTTCGCAGCTTTCTATTCCTGGAGTTATTATCCGGCTTGAAAGTGACTGGGAAATATTTTTTTAAGAAAAAAGTGACGGTTCAATTCCCGGAAGAAATGACCCCGCTTTCACCAAGGTTTCGCGGACTGTTGGCACTACGTCGTTATCCAAATGGTGAGGAACGCTGTATTGCTTGCAAATTGTGCGAAGCAGTGTGTCCAGCACTTGCCATCACCATTGAGTCTGCTCCACGAGAAGACGGCTCACGGCGCACAACACGTTACGACATTGATATGTTTAAGTGCATCAATTGCGGTTTGTGTGAAGAGTCTTGTCCTGTGGACTCAATCGTTGTGACTCCGATTCACCATTACCACATCAGTGAGCGTGGGCAAAATATTATGACTAAAGACAAATTGCTGGCAGTTGGCGATTTGATGGAATCCAAATTGGCTGCAGACAGAGATGCCGATAAAGAATGGCGATAACGGGGTTTGAAATGCATGATTTATTGTTACAGAGTGTTTTCTACGGATTTGCAGGGTTAGCAATAATCGCTGCTTTACTGGTTATAACACAGAACAACCCTGTTCGCTGTGTGCTCTTTTTAGTGCTTACCTTCTTTGCAAGCGCGGTGTTATGGATTTTACTGGAAGCGGAGTTTCTTGCACTAATTCTCATCCTGGTTTACGTGGGAGCGGTAATGACCTTATTCCTCTTCGTAGTGATGATGTTAAACATTGACACGGAGTCCATGAAAGCCCATTTTGTGCGATACCTTCCTTTTGCTTTGATTTTGGTTGCCTTACTGACTGGATTGCTGATGATTGCAGTACCAACCGGCAGTTTTACTCACGGGGTAGAGCAGGCAGGCAGTGTGAACAGCTACCAAAATACGGCCCTGGTAGATGTACCTCAAACGACATCCTTATCGAATACCGAGGCTATTGGCCTGGCTCTTTACACGGATTATGTGCTTGCTTTTGAACTTGCCGCAGCATTACTTTTAGTGGCGATTGTTTCCGCAATCACGTTGGCACATCGCGGTGCAATTCGCTCAAGGCGTCAAGATATTGTGAAGCAAATTATGACACGTCGTGAAGACAGAGTAGAGCTTATTCAAATGAAAGCAGAGAAGCGTCCCTAAAAGAGGGTTTCTCTTTGGTTTTTCAGATCGTGGAATGTAATTACTCCGGGAACGGATTTAAATAAAGCATGGCATAGGCCGTAAAAAAACTGTGACAAATAACACTAGGAATATAGATGATACCAGTAAACCATTATCTAATATGGGCTGCAATACTTTTTGGTTTAGGCCTTGTCGGCATTATGTTAAATCGTAAAAATGTCATTCTGCTTTTAGTCTGCATCGAATTAATGTTATTGGCTGTCAATACCAATTTTATCGTTTTCTCCCATTATTATGGTGAAGTAGCCGGTCAAATCTTTGTTTTCTTTATATTAACGGTTGCTGCAGCGGAAGCCGCGATCGGTTTGGCCATTGTGGTATTGTTGCACCGTAACCGGGGCAATATTGACGTTGATAAAATGAATCATTTAAAAGGTTAATAACGTGAGCATTCAACAAGTCTGTCTTATAATTGTTCTGGCACCGCTTCTTGGCTCAATGATAGCTGGTTTTTTCCGTAATCAAATTGGCCGGGTGGGCGCTCATTCCGTGACGATAGCAGGGGTTGGGTTGTCGCTCGTTCTATCCATCTATGTGGCAACACTGATATTTAGCGGCGCATCAGAGTCTGTGAATGTAAACCTCTATACCTGGGCAAATGGCGGCACTTTCTTTCCTTACGCCTTCTATATTGGATTTCTGATCGATCCGCTCACAGTGCTTATGTTACTCATCGTAACCTTTGTTTCTTTGTTGGTTCACATCTATAGTATTGGTTATATGGCCGATGATGACGGTTATCAACGTTTTTTCAGTTATATCTCCTTATTTACCTTTATGATGCTCATGTTGGTGAGTTCTAATAATTTTCTGCAATTGTTTTTTGGCTGGGAAGGGGTCGGGCTTGTATCCTATCTTCTTATCAGTTTTTGGTATCATAAAGAATCGGCAATTGCTGGTGGTCTAAAGGCCTTTCTTGTAAACCGGGTTGGCGATTTTGGTTTTATTTTAGGGATTGGACTGGTTTTAGCGTTTACTGGCAGTCTGGATTACGAAACCGTGTTCCGTCATGCCAATTCTCTGGCCTCCCAAAACATTGAATTGTTCGCGGGGCATCCCTGGTCTGTCCTTACCGTACTGTGTATTCTGCTTTTTGTTGGTGCTATGGGTAAATCGGCACAGGTTCCACTTCATGTGTGGTTGCCTGAGTCGATGGAAGGTCCAACGCCTATTTCTGCTTTGATTCACGCGGCTACCATGGTAACCGCCGGGGTGTTTATGGTGGCACGTATTTCCCCCTTGATGGAATTGTCGCCTGTTGCGCTCAGTTTTGTTCTGGTGATTGGTGCAACCGGTGCGCTATTCACAGGCATTTTAGCCATCGTGATGAACGATATTAAACGGGTAGTTGCTTATTCTACGTTATCTCAATTGGGCTACATGATGGTTGCGATGGGTGTATCCGCATACAGTGCCGGTATTTTTCATTTGCTAACCCATGCCTGTTTTAAAGCCTTACTCTTCCTTGGTGCAGGTTCTGTCATTATTGGAATGCATCATGAACAGGACATGCGTAAAATGGGCGGTTTGTGGCGAAAAATGCCCATTACCTATGTTACTTTTGTGATTGGTTGCCTTGCCCTTTGTGCGATACCACCTTTCTCTGGATTTTATTCCAAAGACACCATCATTGAAGCGGCAAAGCTTTCTGAAATTCCCGGGGCGTCCTATGCCTATTTTTGTGTGGCAGTCGGGGCGATGGTTACCGCTTTGTATACTTTCCGTGCTTTGTTTATGACATTTCACGGAACCCCTCGCATGGACAAGCATACCTTTTCGCATGTCCATGAATCCCCTTGGGTTGTATGGATGCCATTGGTTATTTTAGCGGTTCCTTCAGTGATTATTGGGTATATCCTCTATGAGCCCATGCTTTTTAATGTGCCTGCATTGTTGAGTAAATCCCTTTTTGTTCTTCCTGAGCACAATGTGTTAGCGGAAATTGGCAAAGAGAATCCCTCACCTGCTGCAACGGCCCTTCATGCCTTAGTCTCGCCTATTTTTTGGTTAGTACTCACGGGTATAGCAATCGCCTGGATCTGCTACATTGCGCATCCTGCTCTGCCTCAAAAAGTAGCACAACGGTTTTCAATTATTTATCGTATCCTTATTAATAAATATGGATTTGATGCACTAAACGATCATGTTATCGTACGCGGAACCAAAGCCTTGGGTCGCTTCTTTTACCAAACGGGCGATCAAAAACTGATAGATGGTTTGGTTGTTAATGGAACCGGTCGAACAGTGAGATGGCTTGCACAAAAGGGAAGGGGGATTCAAAGCGGATACCTCTACCATTATGCAACATTTATGGTTCTCGGTCTTTTTGTTTTTCTATGCTGGTTATTACTTGGCTGATTAGAAGGTGAAGGTATGCATCATTTGCTCAATTTATTGATCTGGTTGCCAATCATTGGGGGAGTATTCGTATTTCTTACTGGTGATGATAAAAATCCAAATGTCTCTCGGTATTTGGCCCTGTTTACTGTGATACTTACCCTGTTGCTGTGTATTCCACTGTTCAGTGGATTCGATGTGAACACCTACAGTATGCAGTACCTTGAAGAAATCCCCTGGATGCCTTCGTTAGGGATAAGCTATAGTCTGGGAATAGATGGTTTTTCTCTGTTGCTCATCGTATTAAGTATTTTTACAACACTAATTGTGATTTTAACTACTTGGGAAAGTATCCAGACACGTGTGGGTCAGTACATGGCTGCTTTTCTTATCATGCAAGGCCTGTTAGTAGGCGTGTTTGCGGCAACAGATGCAATTGTGTTCTACATCTTTTGGGAAGCGACGCTTATCCCGATGTATTTGATCATTGGAATATGGGGCTCAGACAATCGTGTCTATGCGGCTATTAAATTTTTCCTCTATACCTTTTTAGGCTCGGTATTCATGCTTGCCGCCTTTCTTTATATGGGGTACCTGGCGTCCTCGTTCAAGATTGAAGCATTTTACGCGCTCAAACTGGGTATGACGGCACAAACGTTAATTTTAATCGGATTTTTCTTTGGTTTTGCGGTTAAAATTCCTATGTTTCCCGTACACACCTGGTTACCGGATGCACATACCGAAGCACCTGCCGGAGGATCAGTCGTCCTTGCTGCAATTTTACTAAAGCTTGGGGCTTACGGTTTCATCCGTTTTGCCTTACCGATTGTTCCTGATGCGTGCAGTAAGTACGCTATGGTTATGGTCGGTCTATCCCTTATTGCAATAGTCTATATTGGTTTGATTGCTATCATCCAGCAGGATATGAAGCGGCTTATTGCCTATTCGTCTATTTCGCACATGGGCTTTGTCACTCTGGGCTGTTTTGCTATTTTTAGTATTGCGCATCAATCGGGTCTTAATAATGCCGGTCTGGTTCTGGAAGGGGCAATTGTAATTATCATTTCGCACGCCTTTGTTTCCAGCGGCCTCTTTGCCGGAGTAGGGTTTATTTACGACAGGATGCATACGCGTAACATCAAGGATTTTGGCGGTCTTGTAAATTCAATGCCCGTTTTTGCTTCGTTTTTCATGCTGTTTGCCATGGCCAATGCAGGACTCCCCGGAACCTCCGGTTTTGTTGGTGAGTTTATGGTTATTTTAGGGAGTATCAAGGCAAATTTCTGGATTGCATTCTGGGCTGCTACCACCTTAATCACGGGGGCTGCATACACTTTGTGGATGTATAAGCGCGTTATTTTTGGACCCGTTACCAATGAAAAAATAGAAAAGGTTCCTGATTTGAATCGTTTTGAACTAAGCGCCTATGCCTTATTAGCCCTGATGGTCATTGCCATGGGTGTGTACCCTAAACCTGTGCTTGAATATATCCACCAAACGGTAAGTTATACTCTGGCGCAGGCTGATAAAACGAAATTGTAATAAACGCGGTGTTTGTTGTATAAATTGCTACCGCCTGTGATGTTCCCTGGCGGTGGCATTGAAGTCCATTTAAGTTTCTCATTCGGGTCGGAGTGGCTTTAATTGCAGGCAATTTATAAAATAACATCGGCTGAGACAAAACGACTAACTGAATACATAAGGTTAAAGAGAAATGACAACAGCACTACTTGAAAATATCCATCTTGCTCTGCCAGAACTAATTATTCTTACCACTGCATGTCTTACCTTACTTAGTGATTTGTTTTTACGCCGCCGTTATCCTGACATCACTTTTTTGTGTGCAACCTTAGGACTTGTCCTTGCCGGTAGTGTGAGCGTACTCTTATTAGGCAATTACAAAACGGTTATACTAGGCGGATTATTTGTTAGCGATGATTTAGCGGTGTTAATGAAACTCTTTATTACCCTCACCGTGTTCCTAAGCTTTTTTTATTCAAAGCATTATCTTACAGAGCGTCAAATGCCAACAGGGGATTATTATGTCCTCGGTTTATTTTCAACCCTTGGCATGTTAATTCTGGTTTCCGCCCATTCCTTATTGACCATTTATCTTGGTCTTGAGTTGTTGTCGTTACCGCTTTATGCGATGACCGCAATAAGAAGAACCAACAGCGATGCCTCTGAGGCCGCAATGAAGTATTTTGTTATGGGGGCGATCGCTTCCGGTATGCTGTTATACGGTTTATCTTTACTCTATGGGGCAACCGGCAAGCTGGATTTGCGAGACATCTCTAACATCATCGCGGTGAATTGGGTTAATCAACAAAGTGCGTTACTCTCCTTTGCCCTGGTTTTTATAGTTGCAGGCGTTGGCTTCAAATTGGCCTCGGTTCCTTTTCATATGTGGGCCCCCGATGTATATCAGGGAGCGCCGACTTCCGTCACTTTATTTATTAGTGCCGCGCCAAAAATTGCAGCCTTGGGCATGACCATGCGTTTGTTAATTTCAGGACTTAGCTTGCCTGATCTGGCGATACAGTGGCAACATTTATTATTGGTGATGGCCTTATTGTCTACGGGGTTAGGTAATTTGCTTGCGGTTGTCCAAAACAACTTAAAACGACTCCTTGCTTACTCCGCTATTTCGCATATTGGATATGCCCTGTTTGGCCTTCTTTCCCTTACGCAGGAAGGATATGCAGCAGCTTTATATTATGTGCTGGTTTATTCTCTTATGACGGCAGCCGCGTTTGGTTTAATCCTGTTAATGTCTCGCAAGGGATTGGAGATTGAACGGGTGGATGATTTGAAAGGGTTAAATAGAAGAAATCCCTGGCTTGCGTTTTTAATGTTAATTGTCATGTTCTCAATGGCAGGCGTTCCACCAACGGTTGGTTTTTTTGTGAAGTTGCTGGTTTTGAAGGCGTTGGTCGATGTCCAGCTGACATGGGTCGCCGTGCTTGGGCTCTGTTTTGCAGTGATTGGTGTGTATTATTACTTGCGCATTGTGAAGGTTATGTATTTTGACGATGCAACAGATAGCACGCCTGTACAAATTTCAACCCCAATGAACATGGTGTTTTCAATTAACTGCCTATCCTTGCTGTTTTTGGGACTATTTCCTTCAACTTTAATCACAGCATGCATTAATGCATTTTCTGGATAAAAAAAGCTTGATAAATGAAGCGAGGATGAGTATACTTCCTCTCAGTTGATGCGGGGTGGAGCAGCCTGGTAGCTCGTCGGGCTCATAACCCGAAGGTCGTAGGTTCAAATCCTGCCCCCGCTACCACTATAAATCAAACCCCATTTTTGGGGTTTTTTATTATGTTTTACTCAGTAATGAAGTCAACCCAGCAAATTTAAGAGCCAAATTTTCAACGACGAGCACATATGAGACAAAATGAAATAGAAGACATGCTAAAGCCACTAGTTGAGGATTTGGGGTATGAACTATGGGGATGTGAGTACCTGTCTCAAGGCAGGCATTCCTTGTTACGATTATACATTGATAAAGCAGAAGGTATTGGCATTGGCGACTGTGAGCGCATTAGCAAGCAGGTAAGCGCCTTTCTTGATGTAGAAGATCCGATTCCTGGCAATTACCATTTGGAAGTTTCTTCTCCCGGTATCCCAAGACCTTTGTTCCATAGTGAACAATTTGTACGGTATACAGGGCATGCGGTTCAAATCAAATTAATTAAACCAATCAATAAAAGTCGTAAGTTATCCGGCACAATAGTCAGTGCAAACGATGAGGTGTTGACATTAACGGTGGGTGAAGAGCAAGTAGAGATACCATTTTCCCATATAGTAAAAGCAAATTTGATAGGCGAGTGAGGGCGTAGAATGAGCAAAGAATTGTTAGTGATTGCTGAGGCATTATCCAATGAAAAAGGGGTTAGCAAGGAAGTGATATTGCAAGCAATTCAAGCGGCACTTGAATCTGCGACTCGAAAGCTTACTGATAAAGACATTGGCGTGCGAGTAAACCTTGACCCACGCACGGGCGAGTACGAAACCTTTCGCTTCTGGGAAGTTGTTGAGGACGATCTGCTGGAATTTCCAGACAGCCAGCTTACTTTAACACAAGCGCGTGAACGCAAGCCCTCCATTGAAGTAGGTGAGCACCTTGAAGAGCCGATGCCTTCCATTGAATTTGGACGTATTGCAGCCCAAACCGCACGTCAGGTTATCATGCAGAAAGTACGTGAAGCAGAGCGCCAGTTAGTTATTGATCAGTTTCAAAGTAAACTGGGCCAGCTCGTATACGGTACTGTAAAAAAAGCAACTCGCGACAACATTATTATTGACCTGGGCGGTAAAGCGGAAGCCTTTATGCCGCGCAATGAAATGCTGCCCAACGAAATGTTTAGACCCAATGACCGGGTGCGCGCTTACCTCTATGAAATTACCCCGCAAGCGCGCGGTCCACAGTTGTTTGTTAGCCGTGTTCGCAACGAAATGCTGATTGAGTTATTCCGCATTGAAGTCCCTGAGATTGGCGAAAACGTAATCGATGTCAAAGCGGCTGCCCGTGAGCCTGGCAATCGTGCTAAAATTGCGGTTAAAACCAACGATGGACGTATTGATCCCGTCGGTGCCTGCGTAGGAATGCGCGGAGCCAGAGTGCAAGCCGTTTCAAGTGAATTAGGTGGTGAACGCGTTGACATTATTTTGTGGGATGACAATCCCGCACAGTTGGTTATTAATGCCATGGCACCAGCAGAAATTACCTCCATTGTGGTTGACGAAGACAGTCACACCATGGATTTAGCGGTGCAAAAAGATCAACTCTCGCAAGCCATTGGCCGCAGCGGACAAAACGTGCGCCTGGCAAGTCAATTAACCGGTTGGACCTTAAATGTAATGACCGTTGAAGAGTTCAACAGCAAGAGTCAGGAAGAATCCAGTAAAATTATTACGTTGTTCACATCGACTCTGGAGATTGATGAAGAAATCGCGAATCTTCTCGTGGCACAAGGCTTCTCTTCTCTTGAAGAAATTGCTTATGTACCGAAGGAAGAGTTAATCGCAATTGAAGAATTTGACGAGGAAATTGTCGAAGAGTTACGAAATCGTGCAAACGACATCTTATTAACCCAAGCGTTGTCTTCTGGTCAGGGTTTAGCAGGGGGACCAACGGAATCCTTGTTAACAATGGAAGGAATGACGGAAGAATTGGCGGCCAGTCTTGCTGACATAGGAATTACCACTATGGATGATTTGGCTGAGCAGTCCGTTGATGAGTTATTGGATATTAAAGGCATGACAGAGCAAAAAGCGGGCGAACTCATTATGAAAGCGCGCGAACCTTGGTTTAAATAACATTTAATCAGATATGATTTACCTTAAATGTAAATTTTTATAAATTAATGATTACTCATTAGAAATAGAGTGGTTCTCGCTGAACCACTGAAAGGGGGTTAAACTTATGGCGGATGTAACAGTTAAACAGTTGGCGCAGGTCGTTGGCATCCCTGTTGAACGCCTTTTGACCCAATTGCAGGAGGCCGGATTAACTATTTCCGATGAACTGCAGACGGTTAATGAAGAGCAGAAACGAATTTTATTATCGCACTTGAAGAGCCACAGCAATCGGGAGTTGCACGCAACGCCGGAGCGTATCACATTAAAGCGCAAGAGCCTCTCACAAGTCAAAGTTGGGCATGATGTGCACAGTGGTAAAACAGTTAATATTGAAGTGCGAAAGAAAAGAACCTATGTGAAACGAAGCACGCTGCTTGATCAGAGTGAAGAAGGGGATGTGCAAGAAGAGGCCGAAGTTGCGGTTGACGCAATGCATCCTGCTGAAACAGCTGCTGAAAATCTTAACGAAAACGAAATGCCATTAATCGGCCAGACTGAAGCAACGGAAGTTGCACACGCGGATACCGAGGCGCAAGTGATAAGCCAGGAGCCAGTCTCTGAGCCTGAATCAGTCCTGCCTCTCGCTGCTGTTGAGGAAGTCGCTACAGCGAAACCTGCCGAAGTCAAAACGGAAAAACCGAAGAAAAAACCATCGGATAAACCAGTGGAAGAGGCTGAGTCAGAATTTAAAAAGGCGAAGAAGAAAGCCAAATACCAGGCTCCTCAGCGTGATGAAGAAGAGGCTGGCATTCCTTCGCGGCATAAACGCGGAAAAGTTAAAAAGCGAAGAGGGAATGAAAAATCCGAAAAATACCGTGAAGCAGAAGAAGCGCTAACGCATGGCTTTGCAATGCCCACAACCCCTGTTATACGAGAGGTTGCGATTCCTGAAACAATCACCGTTGCAGAACTTGCCAAGCGCATGTCTGTAAAAGCGGCGGAAGTCATCAAGGTCATGATTGGTTTGGGTGCAATGGCAACTATTAATCAGGTGATTGATCAAGACACCGCGGTGATAGTCGTGGAAGAAATGGGACACCGACCCTTGCTGATTAAAGACGATGCGATTGAAGTGCACCTTGGAGATGCCTTGAGTAAAGGAAGTCGCCTTGAGTCGCGCGCACCGGTCGTTACCATTATGGGGCATGTGGATCACGGAAAGACATCGCTTCTCGATTACATTCGCAGTACTAAAGTAGTTGCTGGTGAAGCCGGTGGAATTACGCAACATATTGGTGCCTACCACGTGAGTACCTCGAAGGGTGATATTACCTTCCTGGATACTCCAGGTCATGCTGCCTTTACTGCGATGCGTGCCCGTGGCGCACAGGCTACTGATATTGTTATTTTGATTGTAGCCGCAGACGATGGGGTCAAGCCGCAGACTATTGAGGCCGTTCAGCATGCGAAAGCAGCGAATGTTCCCATTATTGTTGCTATCAACAAAATGGATAAGCCCGGCGTGGATCCCGATCGCGTGATGAATGAATTGTCGGGTTATGATGTCATTCCTGAGGCTTGGGGTGGCGACACCATGTTTGTTAACATTTCAGCCAAAACAGGTCTTGGTATTGACAATTTGTTGGACGGAATATTAGTCCAGTCTGAAGTGTTGGAGCTTAGGGCTAATGTTGATGGCGCTGCAAAAGGGGTGGTTATTGAATCACGCCTTGATAAAGGCCGAGGCCCTGTTGCGACTATCCTGATTCAGAGCGGTACTCTGCATAAAGGCGACATTCTGCTGGCGGGATTACAATATGGGCGTATCCGTGCGCTGGTTAGTGACAATGGCACCCCTGTGGACAGTGCAGGACCATCTATTCCGGTTGAAGTATTGGGTCTATCAGCCATTCCCCATGCAGGGGATGAGGCCGTGGTTGTTCCTGATGAAAAAAGAGCACGCGAAGTTGCGCTGTTCAGACAAGGACGATTCCGCGATGTGAAATTAGCCCGCAAACAAAAATCAACCCTGGAAGGAATCATGGATACCATGACTTCGGCTGAGGTGAAAGTTCTCAATGTCGTCTTAAAGGCTGACGTACAAGGTTCGGTAGAGGCGATTGCCGATGCCTTGGTTAAATTATCTACGGATGAAGTCAAAGTCGAGATCATTGGAACGGGCGTTGGTGGAATCACTGAGTCCGATGTGCATCTCGCGATTGCATCCAGTGCCATTCTCATTGGCTTTAATGTACGTGCGGATGGTGGTGCCAAACGGCTGGCTGAGCAAGAAGCGGTTTCCTTGCATTATTACAGTGTGATATATGACATCGTTGATCAAATCAAGGGTGCGCTCACAGGCATGTTATCTCCTCAGTTCAAAGAAGAAATTATCGGAACTGCGGAAGTACGTGATGTTTTCCGTTCACCCAAGATTGGCGCGATTGCCGGTTGTATGGTGGTGGAAGGTACAATTAAGCGTAATAATCCTATTCGTGTCTTACGAAACAACGTAGTTATCTATGAAGGAACCCTGGAATCCTTGCGTCGCTTCAAAGACGATGTGCTGGAAGTGCGTCAAGGTTTTGAGTGCGGAATTGGTGTGAAAAATTACAACGATGTCAAACCAGGTGATCTCATTGAAGTATTTGAAACAGTAGAAATAAAGCGAGATTTATGAGTAACGATTCAAAGCGCATTGACAGGGTTGCAGAGATGATGCAACGCAAGCTGGCTCAATTGATTCAGCAAGAAATCAAAGACCCTCGCCTGCCTTCTTTTATTACCATTTCAGCGGTTAAAGTAGCCGCTGATTTAGGCCATGCGAAGGTCTATTTTACGATTTTAGGTGATGAGGTCAAAGAAACAACGACTATTCTTAATGCGGCTGCAAGCTATTTACGCACTGCCTTGGCAAGAACAATCAAACTGCGTACTGTTCCCCAGCTTCATTTTATTTACGACGAATCCATCGAATACGGCCGCCGTTTAAGCCGCCTGATTGATGATTTAAACCCGCACGAAAATGACGATGAAGAAGAGTGATTCCAGGCAAGCGATTAATGGGGTTTTATTAGTAAACAAACCGCAGGGTTTGACTTCCAATGGTTTTTTGCAGCAAATGAAAAGACTGTATAATGCCAGGAAAGCAGGGCATACCGGAAGCCTTGATCCTCTTGCGACAGGTATGTTACCCATCTGCTTTGGAGAAGCAACCAAGTTTAGCCAGTATTTACTCGATGCGGATAAATGTTATGAGGCAACCGGACTTTTAGGGATTAAAACGGATACAGCCGATGCACTGGGAAACATTATTCAGGAAACCTCCTCCTTTACGGTAACTGAACACGAACTCCAAGCTGCGCTAAATGCATTTAGAGGAACAATCCAGCAGGTTCCCTCGATGTTTTCCGCCTTAAAGCACCAGGGCGTGCCTTTATACAAGTATGCCAGGAAGGGAGAAACCATTGCGCGTGCGGCAAGGGAAATATCGATTCATTCCCTGGAGCTGACAGCCTTTGATGGTAAATCGTTTTCCATAAGGGTACATTGTAGCAAGGGAACGTACATTCGCAATTTGGTGGAAGACATAGGTGAGCGGCTAAGGGTTGGAGCCCATGTCACCCGATTGCATCGCACGCATACTGCTGGATTTACCGAGGAAACAATGTACAGCCTCGAAGCATTAACTGAAAAAAGTGAGGCAAAACGGATCGCGTGTCTTCTTCCAATGGATAAAATTGTAGATTACATGCCAACGCTGTGTTTAAAGAATGAAGCGGTTTTTGCCTTACGGCAAGGCAAGACATTAAGTGAGTTCACCGACAATGCTATTACCGGCTGTTTTCGCTTATATGATGAAGCATTGCAATTTATAGGCTTGGGCGATATCAATAGCAGCGGCACACTTGCTGTGAAACGGTTACTTGCAATTGGGGAGCTGAATTAGTTATTCCATTTACCCGGATTGCCTTAACCCCTTGTTGAAGCAAAAATGCTTTTATTTTTAGCCAGTAAGTGCTGACAATAAACTTTTAGAATTTATATTTTTCTTATATTAACAAATATAAGCAATTACTTTTAAACTAACACTTGTGTACTGTCCACTGTCTTGATAAAATGCTTGGTTTTAAAAGTACAGAAGCTTATCTCCAGGAGTGAATAATGTCGCTAACTAGCGTACAAACAGCAGAAATAATTAATCAGTTCAAGCGTTCAGAGAACGATACCGGTTCCTCTGAAGTGCAAGTGTCTTTAATGACAGGCCGCATTAAATATTTAACCGAACATTTTAAAGAACATAAAAAGGATTTTCATTCAAGACGTGGCTTACAAGAGCTTGTTAACAAGCGTCGTAAATTGCTTAAGTACCTGAAAAGAACCGATACGGTACGTTACCAGTCTTTGATACAAAATCTGGGTTTACGAGATTCCTATTGATTTGCAGAATCAAACTAGGTCTGACATACATTTTTACTATGTCAAAATGAAAGGCGCAGTTTTCTGCGCTTTTTTTTCGCTATTTATTAAATGCAGTTCCAGTCAGGAATTGGCGTTTACCATTTAATTTAATGAGGTGGCTTACGTGACGAAAATCACTAAAGAAGTAAAATTCGGTGAACACACGCTTGTGCTCGAAACCGGTGAAATCGCAAAGCAGGCTGACGGTGCTGTTTTCGCAAGCATGGCAGGCACTCAGGTTTTAGTTACAGTGGTAGCTAAGAAGGATGGCGCAGAAAACAACGGCTTTTTCCCATTAACCGTCAATTACCAGGAAAAAACCTATGCTGCAGGTAAAATACCGGGTGGTTTCAACAAACGGGAAGGGCGTCCTAGCGAATTGGAAACCCTCACGTCAAGACTAATTGACAGACCCCTGCGCCCCTTGTTCCCTGAAGGGTTTTATAATGAAGTGCAAATTATTGCCACGGTCATGTCGTTAAATCCCGAGGTTCCTGCAGACATCATCGCCATGATTGGTGCCTCTGCTGCAGTAGCATTGACTGGCGTTCCCTTTGCAGGCCCCATCGGTGCGGCGCGTGTAGGGTATAAAGACGGCATCTATTTATTAAATCCTGGCCCCAAAGCACTGCTTGAGTCTGATCTTGATCTGGTAGTTTCAGGCACTGCAGACGCAATTCTTATGGTTGAGTCGCAAGCCCGTGAACTGAGTGAAGAAGTCATGCTTGGTGCGGTATTATACGGCCATGAAATGATGAAAGGTGTTATCAAAGCCATTAACGAATTAGCAGCCGAAGCCGGTAAAGCGTCTTGGGATTGGACTGCTCCTGCGGTGGATGCCGCTTTGGAAGCGCGCGTGATTGCGGCTGCTGCAGAACCTGTCAAAGAAGCGTATCTTATCAAAGACAAGCAATTACGCTACCAGCGATTGAATGAAATCCGACAACAAATTAGCGAAACGTTTGCTGCCGAGCAAGAAACAGTAAAAGCCGATGACGTAGCGGATATGTTGAGTGCTTTGGAAAAATCGGTTGTACGTCAACGCATTCTTGATGGAGAGCCACGGATTGATGGCCGTGATCAAAAAACAGTACGTACTATTGCCATTCGTACCAAATTCCTGGAAAGAGCGCATGGTTCAGCCTTGTTTACTCGCGGAGAAACGCAGGCAATCGTAGCCGCTACTTTAGGTAATGAGCGTGATGCACAAATTTTAGATAGTTTAAGTGGTGAATCGAAAGACCGCTTTATGTTGCATTACAATTTCCCTCCCTACTCAGTAGGTGAGACGGGTATGGTTGGTAGTCCAAAACGACGCGAAATTGGCCATGGCCGTTTGGCAAAACGCAGTTTAATGGCGGTATTACCTACTGCATCGGAATTCCCTTATGTATTGCGCGTTGTTTCTGAAATCACCGAGTCCAATGGTTCAAGTTCAATGGCTACCGTTTGCGGTACCAGCTTAGCCCTAATGGATGCGGGTGTGCCAATTAAAGCGCCAGTAGCGGGCGTTGCAATGGGCCTTATTAAAGAAAACGAGCGCTTTGCCGTATTAACGGATATCCTGGGTGATGAAGATCATTTGGGCGATATGGACTTTAAAGTGGCCGGTACAGAAAAGGGTGTCACTGCACTGCAAATGGACATCAAAATCACCGGGATTACAAAAGACATTATGGCACAGGCATTAGATCAGGCTTTGGCTGGTCGTCTGCATATTCTTGATGTAATGAATAATGCCCTTGCAGAGCATCGCGAAGAGTTATCGCAACATGCGCCGCGAATCACCACCATGAAAGTTGCTGAAGACAAAATCCGCACGATCATTGGAAAGGGCGGCTCTACAATTAAAGGCTTGATTGAATCCACTGGTGTTTCGATTGACATCGATGACAGCGGAGTTGTGCAGTTGTTTTCTCCCGATGCGGAAGCATTAGAAGAAGCGCAACGACAAATCAAAGCCCTCATCGCGGAAGTCGAGGTTGGTCAAACCTACAAAGGTAAAGTAAGTAAAATCGTTGATTTCGGCGCGTTTATTAACTTGCTTCCTGGCAAAGACGGCCTCTTGCACATTTCACAAATTTGTTCCGATCGCGCACAAAAAGTAGAATCTGTGTTGAGTGAAGGGCAGGAAATTGAAGTGTTTGTTGCCGGTGTTGATAAACAAGGTCGCGTGAAGCTTGAATGGAAAGACAAGCCCCAAGCAGCTCCTGTAGCAGAAACGCCAGCCTCCGAACCAGCAGAATCCGCAGTAGTTGAAGAACAGCACGCTTCTTCAGAAGAAGAGTAAATTTATACTTAAAGGATGTGCCCTTGGCACATCCTTTTCTTTTCCACCAAACAGGCAGTTTTTGTTTTCATACTGAATAATCCGGTTTTCCCTTCCCTTCCCTTCCCTTCTTATGTTTTACACAGTGAATTGCTTCCATTTCTTTACAGATCAAAAGAGTGGCTAACAAAAGTTGCATTCCTTCTGTCTAGCGGCACGTTCTACAACTGTTCGTTTTCAGGATGACGAGGTAGTGTGGAGTACTTTTAACTTTGGTAACTAAGATTCCTTTCTCCCGCCAGCGAGAGAAGGGAACCTGAGTAATTATTAACTTTTAATTAAATGCAAAAACTCAGACCGGCTTGCCGCATTGCTGCGCATTTCGCCGAGCATAACGGAAGTGGTCATGGTGGAGTTTTGTTTTTCAACACCTCGCATCATCATGCACAGATGCTTCGCTTCCATAACCACGGCAACACCGCGTGCGCCGGTAATGGATTCAATGCACTCTGCGATTTCACTGGTTAATCTTTCCTGAATTTGTAATCGGCGAGAAAAATAATCGACAATTCGGGCGATTTTAGATAAACCAAGCACGGTACCATTCGGTAAGTAACCAATGTGGCATTGACCTAAAAAAGGCAGCAAGTGGTGTTCGCACATCGAATACATTTCTATTTCTTTAACAATAACCATCTCGCTCATATCCGATTCGAACAGGGCGCCGTTGATGATATCATCGAGATTTTCTTTATATCCTTTGGTTAAATACTGCAGCGCATTCGCGGCACGCTCTGGTGTTTCTCTGAGTCCTTCGCGTGTCGTGTCTTCGCCAATTTGTTCTAAAATTTGTTTGTATAAATGATGCATTTTTTATCCTAGCCGGGAGGCCATG
Source organism: Tatlockia sp. (assembly GCA_041659885.1). Classification (GTDB taxonomy): domain Bacteria; phylum Pseudomonadota; class Gammaproteobacteria; order Legionellales; family Legionellaceae; genus Tatlockia. The sequence goes on along the minus strand of JBAZXN010000001.1, from coordinate 34,206 downwards.
TCATCTGACGGCCGCCCAATACGTGTAAATGGATGTGGAAAACTTCCTGCCCACCACCCGAGTTAACATTAAAAACTAATCGGTAGCCTTTTTCCGTCAAGCCGCGATCCCTGGCCATTTTTTTTGCTGTGAGTACCATGTGGCCAAGCAATTGCTCGTTTTGACTGTTTGTGTCATCAAGGGTCGCAATGTGTTGTTTGGGGAGTACTAAAAGGTGCGTGGGCGCTTGCGGGTTGATGTCCTCAATCACCAAAAGCGATTCGTCATCAAAAACAATTTTTGCAGGAATTTTCCCGTTTGCAATGTTACAAAATAAGCAAGCCATGCATGCCCCGATAGTTAGCAATTCATCTTGAATTATACCTTGACTGCTAAACGCTTACTATACTTGCCACTAACGAGTTTCTGGTTTTTATGCTATTGCTTTTTTCACTCAGGATTTTGAAAAAGACTTGCCATAGAATAGCTATTATGCGTCTTTTTCAAAATCTTGAGCGAAAAAAGTAAATCGTCTAAATTGCCGCAAGCCCGTTAGCGGCAAGTATATTTTTTCTAAAATTAGTTCGGATGATTTTGCCTTTTTCGGTCATATTGCGCATAATAGCGCGTCGATTATTTGTCTACGAGAGATTAAAATGGGTTTAATGCGAATTAAAAGCGGCAATAACGTTCCTCACGAAATAAACGTGATTATTGAAATCCCAATGCACGGTGAGCCAGTTAAATACGAAGTCAACAAAGATTCGGGTGCCTTGTTTGTTGACCGATTCTTGTCAACAGCAATGTTTTATCCAGCCAATTACGGGTATATTCCTGATACGTTATCCGAAGACGGGGATCCGGTGGATGTACTTGTTATCACCCCTGTTCCTTTAATTAGTGGTTCAGTCATTCCTTGCCGCGTGGTTGGCATGCTTAAAATGACGGACGAGGCGGGTTTGGATGCTAAATTATTAGCCGTGCCCATTAGTAAACTCACTACCATGTATGATGCGGTAAAAACCTTTGAAGATTTACCTCGTCATCTATTGCTTTCTCTTGAGCACTTTTTCACGCATTATAAAGACTTGGAAGTAGGTAAATGGGTGAAAGTAGAAGGGTGGCAAGGACCGGAAGCAGCCTATGCAGAAATCAAGGCAAGCATTTCCCGCTTCCCTGAGAAACAGGATTAACACGGTATTTCAACGCATCAGATACCGTGGATTCGCCACGGTTATCTGTATTTGTTTTTCCATGGCCGGTTTTGATTAGTTTTTACACGATTATTAAGATTATCTTAAGGTTATAACGCTATACTTGTCGCTAATGTGTACCCGCTTTTAGGCGACTTGATTTTTTTGTTCAAGATTTTGAAAAAGGCATGGAATAGCTATTCTATTGCCCCTTTTTTCAAAATCCTGAGCGAAAAAATCAATGGCATAAAAGCGGGTGCGCGTTAGTGACAAGTATACAATGGCAGTTTAGACCGATTTGCATAGAAGAGAAGGTATTAATGAGCAGCAACAAGCACGCACTAACTATTTTTAGCCTCACCATGATTACCGTGGGCTCGGTAGATAGCATTCGTAATTTACCCGCTACCGCCTTATTTGGCAGTCAATTGATTTCCTTCTTTTTTTTAGGCGCTTTATTTTTTCTAATTCCAACGGCATTGGTATCCGCAGAGCTTGCCTCTGGCTGGCCAAAGCAAGGCGGTATCTACGTCTGGGTTAAAGAAGCGTTTGGCAAACGCACGGGTTTTTTAGCCATCTGGCTTCAGTGGATTGAAAACGTGATTTGGTATCCTACCATTTTGTCTTTTGTTGCCGGAACGATAGGCTACCTGATTGATCCCAACCTTGCTTCAAACCCCTATTTTCTTTGGTTAATCATTGTTGTTTCCTTTTGGGGAACAACGTTCATGAATATGCGTGGGATGAAAACCTCCGCACTATTTAGCAATATTTGTGCATTGTCTGGATTATTATTGCCAATGGGCATGATTATTGGGCTGGGTGCAGCCTGGATTTTAGGTGGAAACCCGTTGCAAATCCAGTTGGATGCGCAACATATCACCCCGCAGTGGCATGATAAATCGCTATGGGTTTCATTAACTGCAATTATGATGTCGTTTTGCGGAATAGAAATTGCCACAGTACACGCCAATGACGTGCACAATCCTCAGCGCGCCTTCCCTCGCGCGCTCATTTATTCCGTGGGTATTATTTTGGGAACCTTGATTTTAGGCTCGCTTGCCATTGCTGTGGTTTTACCGCAAAAAAACATCAATTTGGTTGCAGGCATTATGCAGGCCTTTGATGCGTTTTTCTCACAATATCATCTGCTGTGGCTCATGCCAGCGGTTGCGCTAATGCTTGTGTTAGGCGGCCTTGGCGGAGTAAGCAATTGGATAATCGCACCCACCAAAGGCTTGCTAATTGCTGCTGAAGAAGGGAATTTGCCGCGCTTTTTCCAGAAAGTAAACCGTCATGGTGCGCCCATTGTATTACTTATTACCCAGGCTGTAATTGTGACTGTCCTTTCTGCCTTGTTCCTTTTTATGCCCAGTGTAAATGGTTCCTACTGGCTTTTAACAGCGCTTGCAGCCCAGCTTTACATGCTCATGTATTTGTTGATGTTTGCCACTGCAATCAAATTACGCTTGAGTGCACCAAAACAACCCAGGGCTTTTCGCATTCCTGGCGGGTTATGCGGCATGGTGTTTGTTGCCGGATTAGGGATGATAGGTACCTTGATTACTCTGGCCGTAAGTTTCCTCCCGCCGGAAGGGATTGACGTGGGAAGTGTTGGCCGCTATGAAATCACGCTGATTTCAGGGCTTATCGTCATGTGTTTGCCTCCCTTTATCAGCTCCTGGCAACAATCACGTAAAGTCACTCAAGTGCTTGATACGGAGCCTGCATGAATGTGCAAGCGCTCCTTAACCGCTTAAGCGAGCGATTACCCGAACTTGAATGGAAAGTGAATGGTTTAGGCGCGACACTGCCTTCCAAATCCTTGCCGAAAGGGGTGTTTCGTGATCGCCTTGAAATGACCGCGGCGAGTTGTATTGCAGAAATTAAAGCCGATTTACAAACCCTGGCAACGCACCACAGCGAACGCAGCAGCTATTACCTTGCTCAAAAGATTCAACAAAAAATTACTATTTTAGTGACGCTTTGCCATATCAAAAATAATAAACCCAAAAAAGAAGAAAGAGTCCATTTCGGCGTGCAAATGATTTCCACTCGCCAACAATGGTTAAAGGATTTGGAACAAACCATTGACCGATTAACCGCGCAACAAAAAGCACTCAAGACAACCTATCAGCAAATGCAATCAAAAGGCGGCACGGCTTTGTTGCAATTGCAAGCGGAGCTAGGCGAAGTAGAAAAACGCCTCACTCTGGCAAAAGAGGCGTTGGGTTCGGTTTGAGGTTAGCTTAGGGCGTAATTATCAATTAAACGAATACCGCCGATAATCACCGCGCAATACCGTCTTCCCTGGTACTCTTCAATGTACTCTACAGTAATGCCTTTATTCTCCAGTTCCTTGACAAGTTCTGAAGGCGTTTTGGGCTGATGAAAAAGAGCGGCAAATGCGTCCGCCAATGCGCGCTGCTCCGGGTTTAGCCGGTTATTGCGTGAGCTGAACGCTAATCCGCTTGGTTCACGCACGGTAGGACAGGCTTTGATTTCAACGTCCATAAAAAAAGCCCTGACCATTTCATGAATCAATCGGTATTGCTGGTAATCTTTTTCGCCAAAATAGGCCCGCGTAGGGCGTGCTAAGTGAAGCAGCTTCATAACGACCGTTAATACCCCGGTAAAATGCCCAGGACGGTGTTCCCCTTCCATAAGCAAGCTTAAGTGGGTTTCCTGAATTTGATAGCGGTAGTGATCACGGTATATCTCTTCTTCTTTTGGAAGAAAGCAATAATCAACGCCTAAGTGAGCAAGCAGTTGGAGATCCGCCTCCAGCGTGCGCGGGTAATGCCTAAAATCATCCGCACGGTTAAATTGGGTCGGATTGATAAAAAGGCTCGCAATGGTTACGTCGTTTTCCTGTTTGCTCAGCGCATACAAGCGCGCGTGTCCTGCGTGTAAATTTCCCATAGTGGGGATGAAGCCTATCGATAATTCGGGAGAAAGAGAATTACGGACAGCTTGCCATTCATTGAGGTGATGAAAAATTTGCATAAAAAACTCCTAACATAAGCATACTCCCTGCTTTAACAGGCACTGCCACTAAGTTAAGGCATTTGGACGATGGGCTTAACTTAATGGCAGTGGCCTAACAGGGGGTGCTTTTAAAATGCGTATTCGTTGGTTGGAAATTGTGCTTGTTGCACTTGCTCTGCATAGAGGTTAATGGCATTTAAAAGAAAGCCTTTTCCTTCTGCATAGCGCTTTAGAAATTTCGGTTTAAATTCCGTTTGCAAGCCCAAAAGATCGTGCCAAACCAGGACTTGCCCATCGGTACTAACTCCTGCACCAATGCCAATCGTAGGAATTTCAAGTTGGGTGCTGATGGTTTTGGCAAGCTGCTGCGGTACGCACTCAATCACCAGGGCAAAGCAGCCGGCGGCTTCCAGGGCTAAAGCCTGTTTGATTAATTGAGCGGCCTGCTCCTGTTCTTTCCCTTGAACTTTATAACCCCCTAATTGGTGAATGGATTGCGGGGTTAATCCAATGTGACCCATTACAGGCGTTCCCGCGGCAACCAGATAGGCAATGGTTTGACAGGTGTCTTCGTCTCCGCCCTCGATTTTCACCGCGTGCGCTCCAGCTTGCAAAAGGCGTTTAACGCTTGAAACGGTATGAGGGATGGATTGCCTGTGTTCTAAAAAAGGAAGATCGGCGACTAAAAATTGCTGCGTTAAACCGCGTGCGACGGCTTCGGTGTGCATTACCATCATATCCATGGTTGCCATAATGGTTGTTTCATGGCCGTGAACTGCCATGGCAACCGAATCACCCATTAACACGCAATCGATGTTGGATTCAGCCACAATGCGGGCAGAAGGGTAATCGTAGCAGGTTATCATGCTAATCTTCGATTGGTTAAGTTTCTTTCTTTTAAAATCATGAAGCTTCATGCTGTTCTCCCCGTGCTGGCGAATAACTGCGCAAAAGTGTGTGGTACCTGTCGCATGGATCAAGTCCTCCAATAGTAAATAAATAAAAAGTCATCGCCTAAAGTCGATGCTGTACAAGGATAATAAAGGACGCGCAAGAAATTGCAAGATGCGCTATTATTCTATTTTTAACTCAGAAGGTTTATACCATGCTTCTAAGCAGCGCATTGCACACCGAAGGTGAGCACCCTTTTGTGGTGGCCGGAAGGGCGGGAGACATTGAAACACGCTTAACTATTCCACCGAATGCCAAAGAATCGCACCTGGCACTTATTGGCCATCCCCATTCCTTGCAAGGGGGGACAATGAACAATAAAGTGGTCACTACAATGATGCGTGCATTTAAAGAGCTAGGCATTCCCAGTTTGCGTTTTAATTTTCGAGGAGTAGGCGAATCGGAAGGGCAGTACGATGCCGGCGTTGGCGAAAGCGAAGACATGTTGTTGTTAATGCGGCACTGGCAACAGGAAAGGCCAGACACCCAATTTATTTTTGCAGGATTTTCTTTTGGCTCCTATGTGGCTTATCGCGCAGCGGCTCAATGCAAAAATGAGTTGCTGATTACGATAGCTCCACCGGTGCATCATTACGATTACAAAGAATTTGCAGCACCAACCCCCTGGTTGATTGTGCAAGGCGATAGCGACGAAGTGGTGCCCATGTCCCTGGTGCTTGATTTTGCCGAAGAGTTTTCGCCTTCCTTGCCGGTGGTGTGTTTTCCAGATACCAGCCATTTTTTTCACGGCAAACTGCTGGAGTTGAAAAATAGCCTGATTGAAGAAGTAAGTGCCAGGATTTCTTTGCAATGAAGCTTATTTCCTATTATGAAGCGGCAATTGCAACAGGTGATATCAACGACGATGCCCAGCAAAGGCGGGTACTGCATTCCCTACAAAGGCTTAAAGACGATTTGGAAAAACCCCAAAAACCCCTTTTCCCCTGGCTTCGCAAACAATCGGTTAAAGGCATTTACCTTTACGGGCCGGTGGGGGTGGGTAAAACCTATTTGATGGATTTATTCTATGCGCAGTGTGTCGAGCCCCAAAAAGCGCGCTTTCATTTCCACCATTTTATGCAGCAAATTGACGCCCAATTGCGGCTACGACAGGGGCAGAAAGATCCTTTAAAACGCATCGCAGCGGATTTGGCAAAAAGGTTCCGTTTGTTATGCTTTGATGAGTTTTTAGTGCACGATGTAGCGATAGCGATGATTTTAGCCGAGTTGTTGCAAGCGCTTTTCGCCAATGGGGTAACTCTTATGGTGACAGGAAATACTGCGCCGGATGCCTTGTATTTAAACGGTGTACAAAGGCCGCGTTTTTTGCCCGCAATTGCGCTTATTAAAACCCGATGCGAAGTAATCGGATTAAACTATCAACAAGACTACCGGCTTGGCCGAGAAGTGGATTTAAAAACCTATGTGTACCCGCTCAACAGGGAAACGGACACCCTGTTGCAGGAACAATTTGCCGGTTTGGCTGAAAATGCAAAGCAAGAAGGGGTCTTATGCATCCAAAACCGCGAAATTCCTTTTATTCAATGCGGTGCCCAGGAAGTCTGGTTTGATTTTCGGGTAATTTGCAATTTGCCACGCAGCCAACTGGACTACCTTGAGATTGCAGACCGATTCGATACGGTCTTTGTAAGTGGAGTTCCAGTGCTCACGGAACGCGATACGGTGTTTGCCATATTATTAATTCACTTGATTGATGTCCTTTATGATCGCGGTATAAAGCTTGTGATTTCCAGTGCGGTTCCCCTTGAGGCACTTTATATTGAAGGAGAGATGCGTAGCGAGTTTATGCGCACTCAAAGTCGGTTGCAGGAAATGCAATCGCAAGATTATTTGCGAAGGCATCCCTGGCGGCATGAACAGGATTTGCTAAGTTTGCTGGTTTGTGATTAGTATACTCTATACGCTTTTTTGCATGGATTGCTATGTGGCTTGTATGGGTTGCCTTAGCCAGGCCTTATACTTTTATTGTTCTGGCATTAATGCTGTTGATAATAGGTCCGCTTTCGATATTGCGCACACCCACCGATATCTTCCCTAATATCGATATTCCGGTGGTCAGCGTGCTGTGGTCTTATACCGGCATGCCGCCACAGGACATGGCAGACCGGTTAACCAGCGTGTTTGAGCGTGCGGTTACGACCACGGTGAATAACATAGAACACATTGAGTCCGAGTCGCTTTTGGGCATTAGTGTCACTAAATTGTATTTTCATCAAGGGGTCAATATTGCCACGGCCTTAAGTCAAGTTACGGCCATTGGCCAAACCATGTTAAGGCAAATGCCGCCAGGAACCACCCCACCGCAAGTGTTAAGTTACAATGCGGCTTCGGTGCCCGTGCTGCAATTGGTCTTATCAAGCCAAACCCTCCCTGAACAAAAATTAAATGACCTGGGAAATAATTTTATTCGTACCCAGTTAGCCACGGTACAAGGGGCTTCCTTGCCCTTTCCTTATGGCGGAAAAGTGCGCCAGGTACAGGTGGATTTGCACCTTAAAAAAATGCAAACCTATGGCGTTTCAGCACAGGAAATTAACCGAGCCATTGGCACGCAAAACCTTATTTTACCAGCCGGTACGGAAAAAATAGGGTTATATGAATATTATGTGAAACTCAATGCCAGCCCCAAAACCGTGGATGAGATGAATAATTTCCCGGTAAAGTCGATTCCAGGTGGCGTGCTTTATGTGCGCGATGTAGCCCATGTGCGCGATGGATTTCCCCCTCAAACCAATATTGTGACCGTAAATGGTCAACGTGCGGTGATGATGTCGGTGCAAAAAACCGGTAAATCGTCCACTTTGGACATTGTGAGTCGGGTTAAGGGCATGATGCCTTTATTAAGAGCTATGATGCCGCCTGCATTGAATCTCTCCGTGCTTGGGGATCAATCCGTCTTTGTTATTGCAGCCATTAAAGGCGTTATTCGGGAGGGAGTTCTTGCCGCTTGCTTGACGGGATTAATGATTTTAGTGGTGTTGGGAAGTTGGCGAAGCACCTTGATAATTACCCTCTCCATTCCCTTATCCATTTTAGCGTCCATAACCCTTCTTTCCGCATTGGGTGAAACCATTAACATTATGACCTTAGGCGGACTGGCATTGGCCGTGGGCATTTTAGTGGACGATGCAACGGTTGCCATTGAAAACATCAATTGGAATTTGGAGCAGGGCAAAGAAGTGGAAGAGTCCATTTTGGATGGCGCAAAGCAAATCGCGATTCCTGCACTCGTTTCTACCTTATGCATTTGTATCGTGTTTGTGCCGATGTTTTATTTAGGCGGTGTAGCGCAATATTTATTCGCTCCGATGGCCTTGGCCGTGATTTTTGCAATGCTCGCATCCTATATATTGTCCCGTACATTGGTTGCTACCCTGGCAAAATACCTGTTAAAAAAAGAAGGTTCTACGCCTGTTAAAAACAATGGATTTACCCGTTTTCATGCAGCCTTTGAAGTGCGCTTTAAGCAATTTCGTGCAGGATATCATTCGCTTTTGATGCAAGCACTTCATAATAGGGTTGTTTTTATCCTGTCTTTTTTATTGTTTGTGCTGGTTTCGATTGCCTTTTTAGCGCCCTGGTTGGGTTCTAATTTTTTTCCTGATGTGGACGCAGGCCAGATCAAATTGCATCTGCAAGCCCCGACAGGGACGCGCGTAGAAGAAACCGCTCGCGTGGCAGAAGAGATTGCTCAGGAAATTCGTGCGCTCATTCCGAAGAGTGAGCTGGAGAGCATTGTGACCAATATTGGTTTGCCAACCAGTGGCATTAATTTGTCCTACAGCAATTCGGCAACCAATGGGCCTGCGGATGCGGACGTGCTAATTTCATTAACCGAAAATCATCGCCCTATTAAAGATTACATCAGGGCGCTGCGTCCCCGTTTAAATCAGCAATTTCCAGGGGTGGTCTTTTCTTTTTTACCGGCCGATATTGTTAATCAAATTCTTAATTTTGGTTTGCCCTCGGTTATTGATATTCAAGTGATTGGCTGGAAAGACAAAGAAAACCTGACTCATGCCAAAATGCTGTTGGAGCGGGTAAAGCATATTCCAGGGATAGTGGATGCCCATTTCAGGCAGGCCTTTAATTACCCCACGTTTAGGGTAAACGCGGATAGGAGTCGCGCGCGCGAATTAGGGTTTAATCAACTGGACGTGGCAAATAATTTACTGATAACCCTTTCAGGCAGTTTTCAAACCGCGCCTAATTTTTGGGTGAATCCAACGAATCATGTTTCCTATCCTATTGCGACGCAAGCACCGCAATACGAAATGGATTCCTTGCAGGCTTTAAAAAACATTCCAATTACAGGCCTTGGCAACGGTTCGCAAATATTAGGTGCAATGAGTCACAATGTACGGGAAACGTCTCCTGTGGTGGTGTCGCACTACAATGTGCAGCCTGTTATTGATATTTTTGCCTCTATTCAGGATACCGATTTAGGCTCTGTCACCAAAGCCATTCATAAGCTGCTCGATGAGACCAAAAAGGCGGTTCCCCTAGGCTCCACGGTCGAGGTTCGCGGCCAAATTGAAACCAAGAAAAATGCCTTCACCGGATTGTATTTTGGCCTGTTGTTTTCTATCGTGCTGGTTTATTTATTGATTGTTATCAATTTTCAATCCTGGCTTGATCCGTTCATCATTATCACAGCCCTTCCGGCTGCCCTGGCAGGAATTGTGTGGATGTTGTTTTTAACGCATACTAGCTTAAGTGTGCCTGCGTTGACTGGCGCTATCATGTGTATGGGAGTGGCCACGGCAAACGGGATTTTGGTGGTTAGTTTTGCAAGGGATCATATGAAAGAAGGGAACTCTCCATTTACCTCCGCACTGGAAGCGGGTACTAACCGTTTAAGACCTGTTTTAATGACAGCACTTGCGATGATTATTGGCATGTTGCCGATGGCTCTGGGACTTGGTGAGGGGGGTGAACAAAATGCCCCGCTTGGACGAGCGGTAATTGGCGGGCTTTCTTTTGCAACAGTGGCAACCTTGTTTTTTGTTCCTTCTATTTTTTGCCTGATTCATAGCCGGAAACAGAAAACGCGGGAGGAAGCCCATGGTTAAGCAATCTCCTTTCAGAAAGCGGTTGACTTTGGCGCTGGCTTTTCTTTTTGGGATTGCATGCATTATTATTTTAACCCGTGTTTACGCCATGCGGGAACTTAAGTCTGCAACCAATGCCAAAGCGAAACTGGTGGTCGCTACCTTAATTACCAAGTCAGGACCTTCTGAAGAAAAAATTATCTTACCGGCAACCGTGCAAGCCTGGCATGAGGCAACCATTTATGCTCGCATAAACGGGTATGTCCAACAATGGTATGTTGACATTGGCAGCCGCGTTAAAAAAGGCGATTTACTGGCCAAAATTGAGGCGCCGGAAGTCAATGCCCAATTACAGCAAGCGGAAGCGGATTTAAATACGGCGATTGCCAATGAAAATCTGGCCAGGATTACTGCAAACCGCTGGGTGAAGTTATTGAAATCGGATTCGGTCTCCCGGCAAGAAACTGATGAAAAAGTCAGCAACCTGAAAGCCCTGGCGGCGTTGCGATTGGCAGCGCAAGCAAACCGCAACAGGCTGCGTGACTTGGTGAGTTATGAGCGCGTGATTGCCCCTTTTCATGGCACTATCAGTGCGCGTTCTATTGATATTGGTTCACTTATTAATGCCGGTAGTGGCAGCAATGTGGTTCCTTTATTTCATATTGTACAGGCCAATCCCTTGCGTGTTTACGTGCAAATTCCACAAACCTATGTGGCAAACATTAAACCGGATATGACAGTTACTTTGCATTTTTCAGAATACCCTGGCAAAAGTTTTCCGGCTAAATTGTACAAAACAGCCGATGCAATCAATGCCGCGTCCCTTACCTTACTCGCGCAATTCTGGGCACAAAATCCGAACGGAGAATTGCTGCCAGGCGGCTACACCGAAATGCATTTTAAGATGCCGCTTTCACCGAAACTGATTCGCATTCCCGTTAATACCTTGTTATTCAGAGCACAAAATATGCAGGTAGGGGTCGTTAATAAACAGGGTGTGGTGCATTTAAGAAAAATTACCATAAGCCGGGATTTTGGCAACGAAGTGGAGGTGAGTACAGGACTGACCGTTGGCGAGCGTATTTTATTAAACCCTCCTGATTCGCTTTTTGAAGGCCAGCAGGTGGTGTTAGCCCCTTCGCACAACCAGGCATTGAAAGAGCCTGTTACCACATGAAAAAAAGTCTATTTATCGGATTATTAACCTATTTTCTTCTCGCCTGCTCTTTTGCACCGAAAATTCAGCGGCCCGTTATGCCTGTTCCGCAGCAATACAAGGAAACGGCCCATTGGAAAAAAGCAAGGGGGACAGAAGCATTAAAAGAGGATACCCGTTGGTGGATAATGTATGGCGACCCGGTTTTAGATGCATTGGAAGCGAGGGTTGATTGCGCTAACCAAAATTTACAAGTGGCTTTTGCGCGCTATCAAAAAGCCCGTGCGCTGGCTGAAGTGGCAAGTTCTGCTTTGGTTCCGTCCGTTTATGGGATAGGCAATGCAGACAGGCAGAAAACCTCCAGGAATGCGCCTAATCCAACCAGGCATTCAACCTTTGGGGACTTGTGGTTAGGTTTACACCTTAATTACGAGCTGGATCTCTGGGGGCGCGTGCGCAACAGCGTGGCTGCCAGTGCCAGTAATGCGCAGGCCACTGCCGCAGATTTAGCCGCCGTATCACTTAGCCTGCACGCAGAGCTTGCACTGCGTTATTTTGCACTACGCGGTAATGAGGCGCTTCAGCAGGTACTGGATGCAACAGTAAAAGCCTATCAAAGAGCCTTGTATATTGTTAAAAAACGCCATGAAGGAGGTGCTTCTCCCATCGCGGATGTGGATGAGGCGATAACACTCCTGGAAAATGCGAAAACGCGTGCAACCCAATTGCGACTGGAGCATGCCCAATTAGAACACGCCATTGCTGTCTTGGTGGGTGAAATACCAGCCAATTTTACTATGCCTCCTGCAAAAGTCCGCATGAAACCGGTAGCCATTGCCCAAGGGTTGCCTTCGGCCTTATTAGAACGACGCCCTGACATAATTGCCGCCGAACAGCGCGTCCAGTCTGCAAACTATCAAATCGGTGTGGCAACAGCCGCTTTTTATCCGCAAATTACGTTAACCGGGTTGCTTGGCTTTGAAAGCGCATCGTTAGGAAATTTAATCAGCAAACCCAGTTTATTCTGGTCAATAGGCCCGCCGACGGCCTTGGCAATTATAAAGCCTTTAACCAATTTAATGCTCTTTGATGGCGGAAACCTGCAAGGGTTATTGAATAAGGCAAAAGCGGGGTATTACGAAACGGTAGCGGGCTATCGGCAAACCGTATTAACCGCTTTTCAGGAGGTTGAAGACAGCCTTGTCGCCATTTACCGGCTGGATCAGGAAAACCGCAGCCAAACTGCGGCAACTGCTGCGGCAAAGCGCGCTTTAAAGCAAGCATTGGATAGGTATTACGGAGGAATCACCAATTATTTGGATGTCATCGTCAATGAAAACATCGCACTGGAATCGGAAGTACAATCCGTAACTATCTTAACACGCAGGCAATTAGCCAGCGTGCAATTAATTAAAGCGTTAGGCGGTGGGTGGAGTTGCCATAATAAATGTGTTTAGGGGGTTAGCCTGGGTGATCGTAGGCTAAAAAAGCCTGTCTCTCATAAACTGGACTGTCTATTTTTTTTCTAAAATGAGAATGATTCTCGATACCGTTTGTGTTAAACTAACCCTCTATTCTGTTTTTGTATTGAAGAAATGCGAATTACTGAGCTTGTTAAAGGCGATCACGTCTGTTTAGTTGATTTTGGTGAAACCGATTTAGTATACCGACGCCGGTTATTGTCGCTTGGAATAACGCCGGGAGTTGAAGTCTTTGTGGTCAGAGTTGCCCCATTGGGTTGTCCCTTGCAAGTAGAAGTGCGTGGCACTTCAGTGACCTTGCGTAAAGAGGAAGCCATTCATCTGCGATGGGAGCGTAAAGTATGAAACCTGTGCTCCTGGTCGGCAACCCAAACTGTGGAAAAACCACCTTATTTAATGCGCTTACCGGTGCCAACCAACGCGTTGGTAATTGGCCTGGCGTCACGGTTGAGAAAAAAACCGGGCAATTTCAATTAACCAATCAAGTCATCCAAATTACCGATCTCCCCGGCGTATATTCTCTGGCAACCTCTACTGACGCATCAAGCCTTGATGAGCAAATCGCAGCGCAGGCAATCCTTGCTATGGACGCCGAATTGATTATTAATGTGGTGGATGCCTGCCATTTAGAGCGTCATTTGTACCTGACAAGCCAGGTTTTGGAATTAGGAAAACCCGTTGTAGTGGTTTTAAATATGATGGATATTGCTGCCGCACGGGGGATAGCAATTGATGTTGCGGCTCTGGCTTTGCAATTAAACTGCCCGGTGATTCCTTTGCAAGCGCATAAACGGGTGGGTTTTGCCGCACTGTTTGGATTTTTAGAAAAAAGCCAATCGGCGGCAAGACCACTGCCTTTGCAATTGCCTCCGGCATTGAAGACGTCGCTTGCCCTGATCCAGGCGGAGTGGGTGGCCAAAGGGAAATCAGCGCAGGCGTTGTATTATGCTTCCCGACAAATGGAAAGGGAGGCTGATTTTGATTTGCCAATGGCGGATGCGCGCTATCAACTCATCCATGAAATCGTTTTGAAAGTCCAAAAGAAAACCAGTGATGCCAGTGAACACTTCACCGCTAAGCTGGATAGAATCGTGCTAAATCGTTACCTGGCATTTCCCCTGTTTTTTGCCATGATGTACCTGATGTTTCTGTTTGCTATTAATGTGGGGGGCGCCTTTCAGGACTTTTTTGATATGAGTAGTGAGGCGCTGTTTGTGCGCGAAAGTGCGGCATTACTCCAGCAAATCCATGCGCCACAGTGGCTCATTGCCTTAATTGCCAATGGAGTAGGGAAGGGTATTAATACGACTTTAACGTTTATTCCGGTGATTGGTTCGATGTTTTTTTTCCTGTCTTTATTGGAAGCGTCAGGCTACATGGCGCGAGCGGCGTTTGTGGTCGATAAGGCCATGCGAATGCTCGGGTTGCCGGGTAAATCCTTTGTTCCGATGATAGTGGGATTTGGTTGCAATGTACCGGCCATCATGGCTGCCCGCACACTGGATTCAGAGCGGGATAGAACCTTAACCGTTCTCATGAGCCCTTTTATGTCTTGCAGTGCCCGCCTGGCTATTTATGCGGTGTTTGTTGCCGCTTTTTTCCCCACTGGCGGTCAAAATATTGTTTTTTCGCTCTATTTAATTGGTATTGGAATGGCCGTTTTAACGGGCTTACTGCTGCGGAAAACAGCCCTTGCAGGGAAACCCTCCCCTTTAATTTTGGAATTACCTGCATACCATAAACCCTCGATAAAACGCTTGTTACGCGAAACGCTTATGCGATTGCGCTATTTTGTTATTCGGGCCGGTCGATTGATTATCCCGGTATGCGTGCTATTAGGCGGGTTAAATGCGCTCACGATTGATGGGGGGCTGAGCCGTGGTGAGGCCAGCGCACAATCCGTTTTATCCTTGATTGGACAAGGGATTACGCCCTTGTTTGCCCCCATGGGACTGAGCGAGAGCAATTGGCCTGCAACCGTTGGGCTACTCACCGGCATGTTGGCAAAAGAAGTGGTCATTGGCACGTTAAACTCGCTTTATGCCCAAATGGGGCACCTGACCCTGTTGCCATCCGCCTCATTTGATCTGTTGACTGCATTAAAAGACGCGTTTTGGACCATTCCAGATAATTTTGCGCAATTAGGTCATGCGCTCACAAATCCTGTCATGGCCAGTGCGCCCAGGAGTGAGGTATCCAAATCCGTTTACGGCGTAATGGTTTCGCAGTTTGATGGCAAGGCAGGGGCTTATGCTTACTTACTGTTTGTGCTCCTCTACATCCCTTGCGTATCGACAATGGCTGCTATTCGTCAAGAGACAAGCGCTAAATTAATGTGGTTTTCAATCCTTTGGTCTTTAGTCATTGCTTATACCTGTGCGGTCTTCTTTTATCAATTGGCAACCATCGCAAGGCATCCTGAGCAATCGATTTTTTGGCTGGCGCTCATTATAATGGGCCTGGTATTTTGTTTTAACAAAATGAAACACCGGGGGGCGTATGCTGTTGCAAATTCGTGATTACCTAAGACAAAAAGAAGTGGCCAGTAACCAGCAAATAGCCCGGGAATTTCATCTTGAAGTGGAGGCATTGCAGCCAATGCTTGATCTTCTGGTTCGAAAGGGACTATTTACCTGTTGCAAGGAACCTTCCAAATGCCAATCGCTTTGCTTTAAATGCAAAGTTCCCCCCGTTTATTATCAATACGCCGGCTAGTCTTAATAAAAGCGCCGGTTTTAAATGTCATTTTACCCGTGCTTGCTCAAGTAAATTGCGCTAAGATAAGAAGAGGTAACTGGAGTGAGGAACCCGAATGGCCGATGAATTAGTCGAAACGATAGGACGGATGGGCGTCAATCTGGATGATGATCCCGTCAGTCTGGTTGAGCGCGTTTATCAAATCTGGTGGCACTGGGCCGATTTCGAGTTGTTTGTTCTTTCGCCAACCATAATGGCAAACTCCCCGCCCATTATTATCGAGCCTGAGTTAATCCCCCACACAAACCAAAAAGAATTTGTCTATAACATTTACGATCACGGGTTTAAATTAACCACTTCAAAAGCCGAAGAAATGTTTGTTGCAGGGATGTCCATGTGCAAATTGTTCAATACGATTGAGAAAATGATTTACCTGTTAATTGAGCGTTTAAAATCGGGAGGCGTGGACGAGGAAACCGAAGTGCAAGTTGCTTTTGGAGGGCATTTATTAGCGCAACGCAAGGCCTTTGAGTCCATTATTAATTTATCGTATAACGTCGTAGTAACCAACTTTGACCCCGCGGAGTGGGGAGAGCGTTATCTGCAAGTAGTGAAGCGAATGGCCGATAGAGGACATGGCTACCCCAAACCTTCACCGCGCCGCTACACCCCGAGTGCAACACCCGGTTTGGCGCGTTAGGAAAGGCTATCTGCAACAAGCTGTTATTATTTCTTTGCGTCTAAAAAACAGAGTGATATACTTTGGCGCTTTCAATCGTTTCTTTCTGGAAAATGGTCTTGCAATCCGCTGCGATGGCAATTCTTTTGGCAATTTGTTTAATTTCCAGGGAAAGATGAATTATAAAACTAGAGCGATAGCTCGCCTTTTGATGCAACAACTGGCAAAATTGACAGTACCGGGGGAGCTCTGGCGAGCATACAATATTTTCTTTTAAGGAAGAGCACAATAGTGAATAAAAAAAGACCAATCAATCTTAATTTGGCAACCATCCAATTTCCTGTTATGGCCATTGTCTCGATTTTGCATCGCATCTCCGGGCTGATTCTGTTTTTATTGTTTCCCTGGATTCTCTACCTGGCAAGCCAGTCACTGACTAATGCAGACTCTTTTTTGCAGACGCATGATTTACTGCAACATCCTTTGAGCAAATTGCTGTCCTGGGCCTTTGGTTCTGCACTGATTTACCACTTATTGGCAGGAATTCGCCATCTCATTATGGACTTAGGTTATGGGGAGCAAGTTTGCCAGGGACGCCGCAGCGCTATTGCGGTTATCACGCTCACGGTCATTTTGGACCTTTTACTAGGAATCTGGATATGGTAAGCAACGTCACAAGCTTAACAGGCAATGGTCTTAAAGATTGGCTCGTTCAACGGGTAACGGCTATTTATTTTGCAATCTATTCGCTATTTATGTTGGGGTATTTACTGTGTCATACGCAGTTATATTATGAACAATGGTCTGCCTTGTTTCATGCGCTCTGGTTTCAAGTAGCAAGTTCCATCGCATTGGTCGCGCTTTCTCTCCATACCTGGGTAGGAATTTGGACCGTCACCACGGATTACATGAAATGCACTGCCTTAAGGCTTTCCGTGCAAATGCTGGTGATTTTTTGGCTGGTTAGCCAATTTATTTGGGGTTTAATGATTGTGTGGGGGCAATAAGCATGGCAATTGCACGTAACAGATTCGATGCAGTAATTATAGGAGCAGGCGGTGCGGGCATGCGAGCAGCCTTGCAAATGGCCAACTCCGGCTTAAAGGTTGCCCTGTTGTCAAAGGTATTTCCAACGCGTTCCCATACCGTATCGGCTCAAGGGGGCATTACTGCAGCCCTGGGGAATGCCGATGTGGATGACTGGCGCTGGCACATGTACGACACAGTCAAAGGAGCCGATTACATTGGCGATCAGGATTGCATCGAGTACCTGTGTAAAACAGGCCCTGAAGCCGTTTATGAATTAGAGCACATGGGTTTACCCTTTTCACGAATGGAAAATGGTAAAATTTACCAACGTCAATTTGGCGGTCAGTCCAAGAATTTTGGCGGCGAGCAAGCTGCACGAACCTGTGCGGCGGCCGACAGAACAGGCCATGCGCTATTGCATACCCTTTACCAACAAAATTTAAAAGCAAAAACCCATGTCTTCAGTGAGTGGTATGCGCTGGATTTTGTACGTGATGCAGGCGGTCGTATTGCCGGGGTCACGGCCATGTGCATTGAAACCGGTGAAGTGGTTTTCTACGAGAGCCGGGTATGTATTTTAGCCACCGGCGGAGCAGGTCGCATATACCAGTCAACAACCAATGCATTAATCAATACCGGCGATGGGTTTGGTATGGCATTACGTGCCGGCATTCCCTTGCAGGATATGGAGATGTGGCAATTTCATCCGACCGGTATTGCCGGAGCCGGTGTGCTCGTCACCGAGGGTTGCCGCGGAGAAGGTGGTTATCTTATCAACAAAGACGGCGAGCGCTTTATGGAGCGTTATGCGCCACGCGTAAAAGACCTGGCTTCCCGCGATGTGGTTGCACGCTCGATGGCTTTAGAACTTCGTACAGGCAAAGGATTCGACCCCAAAGGGGTGGATCATGTGAAATTAAAGCTCGACCATTTAGGAGCTGATTTAATTAAATCACGTCTGCCGGGTATTCGCGAGCTAGCCATGAAATTTGCCGGAGTGGATCCTATTCTTGAACCTATTCCGGTTGTTCCGACCTGCCATTACAGCATGGGCGGTATTCCTACCAACATGTATGGTCAGGTGGTAACGCACGCCAAGGGGCAGGATCATCTGATTGAAGGGCTTTATGCTGTGGGTGAGTGCGCTTGCGTTTCCGTGCATGGTGCTAACCGGTTAGGCGGTAATTCTTTACTGGATTTGGTGGTTTTTGGCCGTGCGGCGGGCTTGCACGTGGAAGCGTTGTGGCAGTCAAACCAAATGCCGGAAAGGGCTTATGTTTCAGAAGACGACATCCTTGCTTCCATGGCACGCTATCAACGCTGGGAAAATTCAACAAGCGGTGAAAATCCTGCGGTTATTCGCGATGAGATGCAGCGCGTTATGCAAGAAGATTTTGGTGTGTTTCGTACCGGTGAAGTGATGGAGTCTGGTCTTAAACGGCTTGATGCCTTACGTGAACGCCTGAAACATGCCTATGTGAAGGACAAATCCAAAGTGTTTAATACCGATTTAATTGAAGCGATGGAGCTGGACAATCTAATGGCAACCGCTTATGCCACAGCCCATTCGGCCTTGGCACGCACCGAAAGTCGTGGCGCCCACAGCCGTGAAGATTACCCGGAGCGTGATGACAAAAACTGGATTAAACATACCTTGTATCTTGAGGAAGGGGAAAGGATTGATTACCGTCCTGTCAACACATCACCTAAACACATTGCGCCCTTTGAACCGAAAGAACGCGTTTACTAGAGAGGATATACCGTGGATACCAGAATGCTAACCCTGTCTATTTATCGCTATAATCCTGAGGTAAATGACAAGCCTTACATGCAAGATTTCCAGCTGGAGATTCCGGCAAAAAGCGACCCCATGCTGCTTACTTTGCTTGAGCGATTAAAAGCGGAGCAAGACTCAACCATCACCTATCGCCGCTCTTGTCGCGAAGGGGTGTGTGGCTCGGATGGAATGAATATAAACGGTCGAAACGGACTGGCGTGCATTACCCTCCTTTCGGAGTTAAAAACCAATAAAATTGTTATTCGTCCGCTCCCAGGCTTTCCGATAATTCGTGACCTGGTGGTCGATATGAGCCAATTTTATCAACAATACGAACGGATTGAGCCTTATTTACAGAACGACACCCTGCCGCCTGCACGCGAACGGTTGCAAACACCGGAAGAGCGCTCCAAACTGGATGGATTGTACGAGTGCATATTATGTGCTTGCTGCACCAGTTCTTGCCCCTCTTTTTGGTGGAATCCTGAGAAATTTGTCGGACCCGCAGGACTCTTGCAAGCGCAGCGGTTTTTAGCAGATAGCCGTGACACAGCAACGTTTCATCGACTGGATAAATTACAGGACCCATTCAGCGTGTTCCGTTGCCGCACTATTATGAATTGTGCAGATGTTTGCCCGAAAGGACTCAACCCGACTAAAGCAATTGCTGAAATCCGTAAGCAAATGTTGAACGAGGAAACTTGATAGCGATTGAATCGTGTCCTGAACCTTGTCAGGACGCATCCTTTTTGGAGAGAACAACAATGAGCAGTACTGATCTGCAAAACCAATGGGCCTCTTCCTATTTATCCGGTGGAAGCATGGCTTATGTCGATGCCTTGTACGAAGATTATTTGGCCGATCCCAGTTCCGTTCCAGCCGATTGGCGCGCCGCTTTTGAAGCGTTGCCCAGAGTCAATGGCGTGGAAAAGGAAGTATCCCACCGCGCTATTCGCGATTATTTTTTACAAAATGCCGACAAACGGCAAACGCAAGCACCTGTTTCACAGGACAGTAAACAATACCAGGTGGCACATTTAATTAATGCCTACCGCGCCCACGGCCACCATGCGGCAAAGCTTGATCCCTTGGGAATGGCCGAACGCATGCAGGTACCTAGCCTTGGGTTAGATTACCACCATCTGTCCGAATCCGACATGAACCGTCCCTTTTTTGCGGGCACCTATTTTAATGGCGGTGAAAAGCCCCTGCGTGAAATTTACCAGGCTCTGCGCGACACCTATTGCGGAAGCATTGGCATTGAATACATGCATATCTCGGACAGTTCCGAGACCGAATGGTTACAGCAAACCATGGAAACGGCACGCGGTAAACCCCATTTTTCGGACAGCAAAAAACGGGAAATCCTCACCGATTTAATTGCGGCCGACGGCCTGGAGCGCTATCTGGGTACGCGATATGTAGGTCAAAGACGCTTTTCGCTGGAAGGGGGGGATTCCTTTATCCCCATGATGAAAGAAATCATTCGGCGCGGCGGCGAAGTGGGTGTGCGTGAAATGGTCATTGGCATGGCGCACCGTGGCCGGCTAAATATGCTGGTGAATGTACTCGGTAAATCGCCTGATGTGCTATTTCAGGAGTTTGAAGGAAAGATCAAGACTGAGCGCACCGGTGATGTAAAATACCACATGGGTTTTTCATCGGATTTGCGCACTGAAACAGGTGCCATCGTGCACCTGGCGCTGGCGTTTAACCCCTCCCACCTGGAAATCATTGGTCCGGTTGTTGAGGGCTCGGCGCGCTCACGTCTGAGACGCCAACACGATTTGGAGAAAAAGGATAAGGTCGTTCCGGTCGTTGTGCATGGCGATGCAGCCTTTGCAGGACAAGGTGTTGTGATGGAAACCTTTAATTTTTCGCAAGCGCGCGGTTACTGCACCGGGGGCACGATTCACATTGTGATTAACAACCAGATTGGATTTACAACGTCCAACCCGCTTGATTCCCGCTCAACTTTGTATTGCACCGATGTAGCCAAAATGGTTCAGGCACCGGTATTACACGTCAACGGAGATGATCCAGAGGCTGTGGTGTTTGCTACCCAAATTGCCTTTGACTTCAGAATGAAATTTAAACGCGACATCGTAATTGATCTCGTCTGTTACCGACGCCACGGCCATAATGAGGCGGATGAGCCTGCAGTGACTCAGCCTGCCATGTATAAAAAAATCAAGTCTATGCCGCCGCTTCGTGAAAGTTATGCCGAAGAACTTATTGCCAAAGGCATCATCACCAAAGAGGAAGTTGGCGCGCGCATTGACGGCTACCGCAATAAACTCGATCAGGGTCAAACGGTTGTTGATGTCGTGCATGGGGATTACGAAGGCAGGGTTTCTGTCGACTGGACGCCTTATATCCATGCCAAATGGACTGACAAGGCAGACACTACCATCAGTAAAAGCACTTTACTGGAATTGGCAAAGATACTGGATACCTTACCGAAAAATTTTGAATTGCATCCGGTAGTAAAACGCTTGCTTGCCGACAGGGAAAAAATGACCCTTGGCGAATTGCCTGTTAATTGGGGTTATGCAGAAATTATGGCTTACGCCAGTTTACTTCATGAAGGCTATGGCGTGCGTTTGTCAGGTCAGGACTCAGGACGGGGAACGTTCGCGCATCGCCACGCGGTGTTGCATGAGCTGAATACCGGCGAAACCTATATTCCTTTGGACAAAACGGTGGGTGACAGTACCAAGCCGTTTTCAGTGATCGATTCCGTGCTTTCGGAAGAAGCGGTTCTGGCTTTTGAATACGGTTATGCTTCCTCGGAGCCTACTTCCCTGGTTTTATGGGAAGCGCAGTTTGGTGATTTCGCCAACGGCGCGCAGGTGGTTATTGATCAATTCATCAGCTCCGGTGAACAGAAATGGGGACGTCTATGCGGGTTAGTGATGTTGTTACCGCACGGTTACGAAGGACAGGGGCCTGAGCATTCTTCTGCACGTCTTGAGCGCTATATGCAACTTTGCGCACAGCACAATATCCAGGTTTGCACACCCACAACCCCGGCTCAACTGTTTCATATGTTGCGTCGCCAAATGATTCGCAAATTCCGCAAGCCGCTGATTGTAATGACGCCCAAAAGCTTGCTGCGTCATAAATTGGCTGTGTCCCCGATAGACGATTTGACTAAAGGAAAATTTTATACAGTGCTTCCAGAAATTGATGCGCTGGATGAAAGAAAAGTCACCAGAGTGGTCCTCTGTTGCGGTAAAGTGTATTATGATCTTCTACAAAAACGGCGTGAAGACAAGCTCAATCAAGTCGCAATTGTTCGGGTAGAGCAGCTTTATCCTTTCCCGAAAAAAACCTTAATTAGAGAACTTGAAAAATACCCCAACGCTAAAAAAATTATTTGGTGTCAGGAAGAGCCGCAAAACCAGGGCGTTTGGTTCTCTTCCCAGCACAATATTGTAGATTGCTTAACGAAAGATCAAACGCTCAGTTATGCCGGAAGAGAGTTCGCAGCATCCCCTGCCGTGGGAAGCCCAATACTCCATGCCGAGCAGCAAATGGCGCTTGTTCAGCAAGCATTGTCAGACTAATTAGAATATAACGAAAAAGGGTTCATTATGGCGATCGAAGTGAAAGTACCTGCCTTACCTGAGTCGGTGGCTGATGCTACTGTAGCCACCTGGCACAAGAAAGTGGGCGATAGAGTAACCCGCGATGAAAATTTGCTGGATCTGGAAACCGATAAAGTCGTGCTTGAAGTACCCGCCCCGGTCGATGGTATTTTGAAAGAGATTTTATTTAAGGAAGGGGATACCGTTCAGTCCAGCCAAATTCTTGCTCGCATTGAAGAGGGTGCTGCTGCCTCCAAAGAGGACAAAGAAACGGCAAGCGAGAGCGAGCCAGGGGATACCGGCAAAACAACCAGCCCTGCGGTTCGACGGATGCTTGCTGAGCATGATTTACAGACAAGCCAAATTACAGGCTCTGGAAAAGATGGCCGCATTACCAAAGAAGACGTATTGTCCTTTATTGAGTCAAACCGTGAAAAAGCAGCAAAACCTGCGGCTCAAAGGCAAGAAGCGGCAGCGCCAGTTGCACTGGGTGCTCGTGAAGAGCGACGCGTGCCGATGTCGCGTTTACGCGCTAAAATTGCCGAGCGTCTGGTAGAAGCTCAACACAATGCGGCAATGCTAACCACATTTAACGAAGTGAATTTAAAAGCAGTCATGGATTTGCGCGCGCAATACAAAGACAGTTTTGAGAAAAAACACGGCGTCAAGCTGGGATTCATGTCCTTTTTCACCAAAGCAGTGGTTGAAGCGCTAAAGCGTTTTCCCGCAGTCAATGCGTCCATTGACGGCCAGGACATTGTCTATCACGGTTATTATGACATTGGAATTGCGGTGTCTACTGAGCGCGGTTTAGTAGTTCCTGTCATCCGCGATGCAGATAAGCTCAGCATGGCAGAGATTGAAAAAGCCATTAACGATTCAGCAACCCGCGCGCGTCTGGGCAAATTGTCCATGGACGAAATGCAGGGTGGAACCTTCACGATTACCAATGGGGGTGTGTTTGGCTCCTTGTTAGCAACGCCAATCATTAATCCTCCCCAAACCGGCATTTTAGGTATGCATAAAATTGAAGACCGGCCTGTTGTGGAAAAAGGGCAAATTGTGATTCGCCCCATGATGTATGTGGCATTGTCTTACGATCACCGAATCATTGATGGCAAAGATTCCGTGCAATTTTTAGTGACTGTTAAAGAATTGCTTGAAGATCCATCCCGGTTGTTATTAAACATTTGAAGTATTGATTAACCGCAAGACCCGCGTTGTCGGGTTTTGCTTTTTACAGGGTGCAAGAATGAATTTACATGAATACCAAGCCAAGCAATTATTTGCTAGCTACGGAATGCCAGTTCCCGTGGGCGAAGTAGCGCATACAGTGGATGATGCACTGCAAGTCGCGTCGCAACTGTCAACGACAAAATGGGTCGTTAAGGCACAAGTGCATGCCGGTGGACGCGGTAAGGCCGGTGGCGTTAAAATTGTTTCTACCAAAGAAGAATTAGCCAATGCCGTGAAAACCTTATTAGGCACACGGTTAGTGACTTACCAAACGGATGCAAAGGGTCAGCCGGTTAACTCCGTATTAGTTGAGGAAACCTGCGACATCGACCGCGAATTGTATTTAAGTGCGGTAGTCGACCGCTCTTCCCAGCGTGTGGTCATCATGGCCTCCACCGAAGGGGGAGTAGACATTGAGAAAATCGCACACGAAACACCGGAGAAAATCTTTAAAGTGATTGTAGATCCCCTGGTTGGTGTAATGCCTTACCAGTGTCGGGAAGTCGCTTTCAACCTCAAATTAAATGACGAACAAATGAAGCAATTTACCCGGTTAATGATAGCCTTGGGTAAAATGTTTGTAGAGTGCGATCTCAGTTTGTTGGAAATCAATCCTTTGGTGGTGACCAAGGCCGGTCAACTGTTGTGTTTGGATGGTAAAATCAACATCGATACCAATGCGCTTTACCGTCAGCCCAAATTAAAAGGCATGCGCGATACGTCTCAGGAAGACGAGCGTGAAAACCGTGCAACGGATTGGGAATTAAACTACATTCCGCTGGATGGTTCTATTGGTTGCATGGTTAATGGTGCAGGCCTTGCGATGGCCACCATGGATGTCATCAAATTACACGGTGGTGAGCCTGCGAATTTCCTGGATGTTGGCGGTGGTGCTACCAAAGAACGGGTAAGTGAAGCCTTTAAAATTATCCTTTCTGACGAAAAAGTGAAGGGAATTTTAGTCAACATTTTTGGCGGAATCGTCCGCTGCGATCTAATCGCCGATGGAATTCTCGCCGCGGTCGAAGAAATTGCGGTTCAAGTGCCTGTTGTGGTGCGTCTTGAAGGAAATAATGCGAAGTTGGGCGCGGACATTTTAAACAAAAGCGACTTAAACGTAATTGCTGCAGACAGCTTGACTGACGCAGCGACAAAAATTGTGGCAGCAGTTGCCGAAACTACATCTCGAGGCAAGTAATGAGCGTACTAGTAAATAAACAAACCAAAGTAATCTGTCAGGGATTTACCGGCAAACAGGGTACTTTCCATTCCGAACAAGCGATTGCTTACGGCACGCGCATGGTAGGCGGAGTTACCCCGGGTAAAGGCGGCCAACAGCATTTGGGTTTGCCCGTTTTTGATACTGTGAAAGAAGCGGTAAAAGAAACTGGCGCGGATGCAACGGTCATTTATGTCCCCGCACCTTTTTGCAAGGACTCCATCCTGGAAGCGGCAGATGCCGGAATCAAATTAATCGTTTGCATCACCGAAGGGATACCTGTACTCGATATGCTGCAAGTGAAAGTGTATCTTGATAACAACACCGATGCGCGATTAATCGGCCCTAACTGCCCAGGCATTATTACTCCTGGTGAGTGCAAAATCGGTATTATGCCAGGGTCAATTCATTTACCCGGTCGAGTGGGCATTGTTTCCCGTTCAGGCACCTTGACTTACGAAGCCGTGAAACAAACCACGGACAAGGGATTTGGCCAAAGTACTTGCATTGGAATCGGTGGTGATCCTATTCCTGGAACAAGCTTTATTGATGCATTAGCCCTTTTCGAGCAAGATCCTCAAACCCAGGCTATCATCATGGTCGGCGAGATTGGCGGTTGCGCGGAAGAAGAGGCCGCTGAATACATTAAATCCAATGTCAGCAAGCCGGTTGTTTCCTATATTGCCGGAGTTACGGCTCCTGCTGGAAAGCGTATGGGGCACGCCGGGGCAATTATTTCTGGTGGCACAGGTACTGCTGCAGAAAAATTCAAAGCTCTGGAAGCAGCCGGTGTAAAAACCGTGCGTTCTCCTGCTGATTTAGGGGATGCGATTGCGGAAGTTACCGGTTGGTAGGGTTCTTTCCAAACGGTCAGATCTCCTTTTCTTTGTCATCCCGCCCTTGTGCGGGATGATTGTTTTTGGCCAATGAACAAATTCTGCCTCAACGCTTAACGCGGCCCTAATTCCTTTCTGGAAAAATAGAGCAACAGGCTATCTAACCGTTTTACACTTAACACCCTTTTGAGAAAAGAAAAAAGATGCGCGGGAAGTGTCACCGGGTATTTTGCCTTAGGTCTTTTGGCTTCTATCGCATGGATTAATGCATTAATTACTGCTTGCGGTTCTTTGGTGAACAACGAGTTGGCTTTGTGTGCGCGATAATCAGTCAGCATCGTCTGGTATTGTGTTTTAAAATGGCTGCCTGAGGTGTTTATTTGTTTAAGCGAATAGTCGATACAGTTGTCTCTGAATTTGCTGTTAATGGGGCCAGGTTCAACGGTAATCACTGCAATATTGGAGGGTTTAAGCTCTAATCGGAGGGTATCGCTTAAGCCTTCCACCGCGTATTTGGAGGCATTGTATGCGCCACGAAAAGGCATGGCAATAATTCCCAGTACGGAGCTGATATTGATGATGCGACCTTGCCCCTGTTTGCGCATAACAGGAATGGCGAGTTGGGTGAGGTGCATTAAGCCAAAGACATTCGTTTCAAATTGTTGGCGGAGCACTTCGCGTGGAATATCTTCCAAAGCGCCTGCCTGGCCAAACCCCGCGTTATTGATTAGCACATCAAGCTGTCCTGCGGTCTTCTCTAACACGCTCGCAAACGCATGGGCAACGGAGGCTTCGTCATTCACATCCATACAAACGGCTTCAACGCCTGCATCGACAAGCGCTTGAACGTCTTTCTCTTTTCGGCAGGAGGCAATGACACGGTGTCCTCGCGCCGTCAAATCGAGGGCCGCGTGATAACCAATGCCTGTTGAGCACCCGGTAATAAAAATAATTTTTTGTTGCATGGAAGCTAGTCAATTAAGTTTGATTTTAGTTTACAATCAAACCCTCCCCAATACAAAAGAATGTTGCCCTCTATGAATAATGATTCAAAAAATTTGGCGGATATGCGCCGGGAATACGGCCATTTAACCCTCTTGGAAAGCCAGGTGGAAAAATCCCCCATTTCCCAGTTTAGAATCTGGTTTGATGAAGTAGTGGCCACGGAAAAACACGACCCTACCGCAATGGTGCTTTCCACTGTGAACGATAAAGGCCATCCAGACTCGCGCGTAGTTTTGCTAAAAGGCCTGGATGAAGCGGGGTTTGTTTTTTATACCAACTACAAAAGTACGAAAGCCTTGCAAATTACACAAAATCCCTTTGTCGCATTAAATTTTTATTGGCCTGAAATGTGCCGGCAAGTGCGAGTTAAAGGGCAAATTGAACGGATAGAGGAGTCCTTATCCGATGCCTACTTTGCGAGCCGACCTTTTTTAAGCCAGCTTGCTGCAATGGTTTCTGACCAAAGTCAACCGATAGCAAACCGGGATACACTGGAAAAAGCGCTTGCAGAACAGATGAAAGAACAAAAAGAGGGCATAGTAACAAGGCCCGCGCATTGGGGAGGATATCGCGTGGCACCCGATGAAATCGAATTTTGGCAAGGTCGAGATAGCCGTTTGCACGATAGAATCCGATACGTTAAAGAGCGAGCAGGATGGGTTTATTGTCGCCTGGCTCCCTAGCATGTATAAAGAAAAACCTTGATTACGCTACGCTGCGCCAAGCCTACCCATTATTAAAATCCAACCATTCATAGAGGTAGCCTTGGTGCAGCCATATCATTACCCATAAGTATGGTTAAAAATTAGCCTGAATAAGAAAAAGAAGATTAGTTGTAACTACTCAGGTTCCCTTCTCCCGCCAGCGGGAGAAGGTGCCCGAAGGGCGGATGAGGGTGGTTTAAAAAAAAGGTTTATTTCCTCACCACAGTCCGGGCAATGAGTAATAGAAGGTGTGATAACAGCGTCCGGGAAAGCAACTTGCTTTAGGGTTTCCCTTTTGTGACCTAATTGCCCACCGCTTTTATTCCGACCTTTTTCGAGATCAGCTATCTTTGCTTGTAGCTGTTTTATCGTTTCAGCTTGAGCTTCAGTGATTGCCAATAAAGATTCAAGTGTGGGAGTCGTCGATTTCATTCGACTATTTGATCCTATCCATCTGTTTTTGCAAGTGTTTTTTCTTATATTTTAAATCACCCTCATCCGTCCTTCGGGCACCTTCTCCCGCTGGCGGGAGAAGGGAATCTGAGTAGTTACAACTAATCTTCTTTTTATACTCCTGCTAATTTTTAATCATACTTGTGGGGAAGGATATGGGTGCAGCGTAGCGTAACCAAGGTATTCCATGCCTAAAAAAAGATCGCAAAAACAGCAACCAGCTAATTAATTTTGTCAAAAAAGTGTAAAAACAAGTCTGGTAGATAAAAAATAACTCTAATGCTCGTAGAATGGATGATAAGCCGAACGTAATTCTATTACTTGGCAAGATAAATGCTTAGTAAGGATTAAGGGTTACGTTAGCTCTTTACTGAGAGGATACTATCATGAGCGATACAACGGAGTTGTTAGGTCATATCAAATTGCATTTCAATGTCGAACATCCAAGCCTTGAAGAATGCTATTTGCACGGTTATGAAAGCGCGAAAGAGGATGAAACGGAAGAAGCGAATCCTTTTAAGGCGCACACTGCAGAGCACGCGCATTGGCAGGATGGCTGGTGGGCCGGATTTTATGAAGAAGCGCCCTTATTTAGTTACGATGAGGAACCTTCACAAAAGGAGCCCGTTACAGCTGCTAATGAGGACAGCGTTCATTTTATTACTTCACTGATGAGTAATGAATTTTTGGCCAACGTCCTGCGAATAACCGGCGCAATTGCTGCAACCGCAGTGGTTGGATATCAAGTGTTTGAATTGGTTGCATAGGAGTTCATTTTGATTCAGAGCCTAAGGCTGGCAATTAATTGCTATTTTGCCAGCCATCCTACTTATTTGAATAATTTCAATACCATGCTTTTCATTCGCTCAAGTTCCTGCGGGTTAAATTCCTTATAGATTTCAGATCCAATATTCAGGCAAACAGTAACGTTTTCGCCAATCCCTTTGAGCAAATTCACGCCCGATAAATTTAATAGTTGAATTTCATCCGCAATTTCGCTTGCCCAATGATCAAAATAGTCTCTTGAGCTAAACACCGGTAAAAAATAGGCGTTATTTTCTTCAAGATAGAGGACTTCGGGATTGGATTCTTCGGAATTTTTATCAACAGGGATAAGAAAATTGGCTTTGATGAATTCAAGGTAGGCTTTATTGGCTTCTTTATTTTGCCCTTTTAAGGCAAGTGCTTCCTTAACTGCTAACTCGAGGCTATTCATGGTAATACCCAAAATTAAAAAATTATATCCTATTTCGCGCCATTTGGCTTAAGTCGATTGATTAAAATAAAAATGATGCATGGAGCCTGCGTTCAATGTGTTGAAATAATCGGCGTCCACTGTATAATGTAGCTTTTCTTTGTTAACTTATTGAGCAAATTCGGTTTTTATTGAGCGTAGAGCGTCAGTGTTTCAGTAATAGACCCGGATGAAAGCGATAACCTGAGTAGGATTATGAATAGGATAGCAGTGTCCCAGAGTGAAAAAAAAGGTCGCATAAGCCAAATGGGTTTTGCATGGGTTGTGTGGGGATTGGCAGCCACATTTTATTTCTCAGATTACCTGGCACGTGTAGCACCAGGTGTAATGCACCGTAGTTTACAAATCGATTTCGGCATTAATGAAGCAGGCTTTGGTATTTTAACCGCCTCTTTTTATGTTCCCTATATCCTGATGCAAATACCGGTCGGTTTAACCGTTGACCGAGTCAGTATCCGCGCTATTTTAACCGTGATGTCCCTTATTACTGCTTTGGGTTGCTGTGTATTTGGCCTGGCAGACGGGCTACTGATGGCCTCGGTGGGGAGAATGCTTATCGGTTTTAGTGCCGCCTTTGCGTTTGTGAGCTCCTTGCGTTTGGCGACCTCCTGGTTTCCTCCGGCAATGCTTGGATTGCTGGCTGGATTAACGCAGGCGCTCGGTATGTTAGGTGCTGCAGCAGGTGAAGCACCGGTGTCGTTTCTAGTCTCTAATGTAGGCTGGCGGCACAGTATGTTAATCATTGCGTTCTTATTTATAGCGCTTGCCGGGTTACTGTATCAATTTGTACAGGATAAACCAGGCAGCAAACGCCGGGAGCTTAAATTTGAAGAACGTCTGGGAATCTTTAAAAGTTTAAAAATCATTCTCACGCACCGCCAGACCTGGCTCAATGCCTTGTATGCCGGCTTTCTCTTTGGACCTACCGCCGTTATAGGAGAGGCCATAGGCCCTGCTTACCTTCAATATGGCCGAGGTTTGAGCGCGCACTCTGCGGCCTTTGCAACGGGTCTTATTTTTATCGGCTGGGGAATTAGTGGGCCTCTGTCCGGATGGTTATCCGATAGAATTGGGCGCCGCAAACCCTTAATGATCATTTCAGCGCTATGTGGAATTGTTTTGACCTCTCTTTTTGTGTTTTATCCCAATATTGATAAGGAAACGGCTTATTTTCTCTTCTTCACCTTTGGATTGACTAACACCGGTGTGGCAATAGCCTACGCTGTATCCACCGAAATTCATGAAAGCAATGTGGTCGGAACTTCCATCGCGTTTACCAACATGATTTCTATCTTCATTGGCGCTCTCATGCAACCCCTGGTTGGGCGTTTGGTGGATATGGTTTCAGGTAGCAGGGCGTACAATGTGGAAACGCTGTTGTTGTCTGATTTTCAGGCTGGGTTAAAAATATTGCCTTTGTGTTCGCTGGTTGCCTTTTTATTGGCCTTAACGGTTAAAGAAACCTATTGTAAACCCGTGCGAGGGGTTCAGTAAGTTGCTGTCTGTTAAACATTTTTAGTTTTTTTGCTTTGCTAGTTAACGTTTCTCGTGGTTTAATTACAGCATTCATTTGCTGTAGGCAGTTGACCTGCTTGTCACGAGTGCGTTTTCGCCTAAACCACTGAAAACCCCTTAGCGACAAGTACATAAAAACGGAGATAATAATGAAAAAATTCACGGGATTAGTGGTAATTCTCGTACTCGCTCTAGTCCTCGCTTCCTATGGTATGGGTTATCTTACCGAGAAAAAAATTAAAGAAGATCTGCATGTTGTCAACCAATCCAATGGGCTCACTGCCCAGATTAAAGAATACCATCGCGGGTGGTTTTCTTCCCAAGTAGTGCTTGACTGGCGTCTTGTGGTACCTGAACATGTGGTTAACAACGCAAACGGTCAGCCTGAAACCATTCCTTCCCAGGAATACCGCATGAAAATGCCGCTTACTATCCACCATGGCCCTATCATTTTTACAGGTAAAACAGTTAAATTTGGTTTTGGTTATGCGAATTCTGAATTGGGATTACCGCCTGAACTTACCGAGCAATTCAACAACGCGTTTGCGGATAAGTCGATTCAGCCTAAATTGGATTTAAGTTTGTTTGTAAGTTATCTAAACAATTCCAGTATTGACGCATCGATTCCTTCCTTTAAATTGTTAGCGAAGCAAGGCAATGGCGAGTTTGACTGGTTCGGTATGAATTCCGCAACCACCGTTTCTTCTGATCGAAACAAAGTCAATGGAACGCTTACGATTGAGGGGTTTAGTGTTGGAAAAGAGCAGGTACGAACTGAAGTTTCTGGTATAAGCAGCGAATACAATCTCCACAAAACAGAAACCGGTATTTACTTAGGCGATGCAAACCTATCCTTTACGTCCCTTTCCATTACCAACAAGGATAAAAAAATATTTGATTTGAGCCAGTTTGACATTCAATCAGACACCAACATTGAAGACAATCTGTTTCACTCTCATTTTAAATCGTCCATAGAGAAGGTAATAGCCAACGGAAAAACTTACGGCCCAGGCAATCTTGAAGTGTCCATACGCAACCTGGATGCACAAGTACTGGCCCGCATCAATGACCAATTTAACCGGGCGCAGCAAGGCAGCGACGCCGAGCGCCAACAGGCTTTACTGGTAATGCTTCCTGAATTGCCGAAGTTATTCAGCCAGGGTGCCGAGTTTGAAGTTACTGAAATGAACTTTGTGGTGCCCCAAGGTAAAATCGAAGGAAATCTATTAATCTCCTTACCTAAGGGAAATTTAAGTAATCCCTTTGAATTAGTGCAGAAAATTCAAGGAAAAGGAAAACTTAAGGTGCCTGCTCTGGTTGTGAAAGAGTTACTTACGGAAACCATCAAGCAACGACTAATGACGGCTCCACAACCTCCTCAATCGATACAACAGGGAATAGTGCAGCAAATGCAACAGCAAACCGATGCACAACATCCTGCTCCAGCGAGTACACAAGAAGCACCCAAAGCACCTGCTGCAACACCGGATGCGAATGCGCCTGTACCAGCGGCCACAGCGCCTGCGGCACTCACTCTGGAACAAGCAAGCGCCCAAGCTGCTGAAATGGCGGATAAACAATTGGGGTTGATGGTTGAGTCTGGAATTCTTGTTCAGCAGGGGAGTGATTACCTTATCGAGTTTAACTTGAGCCAGGGTAAAATATCGGTAAATAACAAACCGTTTAATCCGAATATGATGAAGCTGCAATAGCCGCCGTTTCATCGTAGGAAGACGGTAATTTTTAGGTGGGTTAACAACGGTTCGTTGCCCTAAGTTAAGGAAACTGGTCTTCTCGAGAAGACAGGACGTTCGTACACAAGCAGGGTTTTAAGCCATTGATTGGGCGTCCTGGTTTTGCGAAAAACCCGTCGAGAAGGATTTTTAAGTGTAAAATCCGTAACTTAGTGACTGCGAGCCGTTGTTTCACCGGGTAATTCCTGATTTATAAGACAATTTTCATAAACGAGCTTGTCAGGAAATTTTCAATTGGTTAAGATGCTGCTTTTTAAGGAGGAGTTAATTAGAATGACAATAATCAGCAATGAAGCCGGAGATACTACCGCATCCCTGGCCGCCAGTGTCACTCAATCAGTACAGAAATATTTTGCAGAGCTTAAGGGAACTGAGCCACTCGATCTGTACCAGTTTGTGCTAGAGGAAATTGAAACGCCCTTATTCCGTGCAGTGATGGAATATTGCAAGTACAATCAATCCCGTGCAGCCGTAATGCTGGGTATCAGCAGAGGCACTTTGCGCACTAAATTGCGTCGGTACTTTGATGACAAATACGTGGGTACACGAGATTAAATTTTTAGCTGTTGTAGCATAAGCAACTGCCCAGGCGTTCCCTTCTCTTCTCCATGAGTGAGGGTTCCCGCGGGGCGGCTCCGCGTATATTGTAAGTAATCTCCTAGTCCTTCCCTATCATGTAAGAAACGCTATTTATTTCTTGAAATACTTTAATTGATAAAGATTGACTAAAATGGCACAATCGTGGCCTTTTTTAAAAACTCAGATAAGAGCTACACAATGTTTGCAGCTGTCAAAAACCCGTTGGGTCGAAATTCGATGTTATTTTCTCGCCGTTTTTTTAGTGGTTCTATTTTAAAACAATCAAAACCCATTATAGGGGTTAATGTTCTTTTGATAAAAAATAATAAATTATTATTAGGGACAAGGCTGAACGCGATACATGCTGGGACGTGGGGCGCTCCTGGTGGCCATTTAGAAGCAGGAGAAACTCCAACGACTTGTGCAATACGCGAAGTGAAGGAAGAAACCGATTTAGACCTTGTGAATGTTGAATTACTAACCTGTATAACCGGTCTATTTAAAGAGATAGATACGCCCTATCAGTCTTATTTTGTTCTAGGCACGCCAAAAGATGGGGAGCCTAAAGTTATCGAACCGCATAAATGTGAAAGTTGGCAGTGGTTTGATTTGGATAATTTACCAACGCCGTTATTTGACCCCATACAAAAAGGGCTTGATCAGCACGGAGGTATTGAAAACTTACTGAATCTATCAAGCCAAATTAAATTGCTAAATAGGCAATGTCCCTAAAGTTTTTTTGCAGATTTTTCAACCTTAATCTGAGCACAGATTTTTCAGTTTACTTCGATCTGCCCCCCTCCCTCGCGGGATGAGGGTTGGGGAGAGGGAAATGGAAAAATCTACGCTAAGACACCGTGCTCGCGATTGGCGAAAAAATAGTACTGATGCTGAACGACATCTTTGTTATCGCTCTTCGAGCGAACAGGTAGAGCAAAGGCAAAACCTTTGTTGGGCCAAGGCCTAATGGCGCTTCCAATAAGCGCCTATTTTTTTAGCAATTCATAAGCAACAACTTTTTTTGTTCAATTTTTCTGCTTTGTTTTAAAACAGGAAAA